>WQYW01000079.1 GCA_009781045.1 Alphaproteobacteria bacterium | reverse complement strand
CGGCTGTGCCGAATCCGGTTGCGAAAACATCAGTTTGCGGGACGACCGCCTTCCTGCCAAGATCAAAACCGGGAGCGAAGCGGCTTGAGGCAGCGGCGGAGGCCCGTTACCCCATCTGAAATCTGAAATCGAAAGGGGAGCGGCTTCCACATCGGCTGCGGTGCGGTGGCTGTCCGAAAATCGTGGTGACGCTGGAAGAGCCTGCAGCGGCCCACCGCAGGGGCTCACAGGGGGGGATTGGCGCCCGTGTGCGCGAATCGGGCAGCGCTTCTGCATAACAACTGCGCAGCCAGAACCCATTTCAGTCGCAATCGGCCAGCACCTGAGGGGAGGCACTGGCAGGGGACAGCGATGATCACGCGGCGCAGATTTCTTGGCACGATCGGCGGGGTTGCTGCCACCGGGTTCTCAACCGCGGCCTATGGCGTTGCGGTTGAACCGGCGTGTCTTGCCGTCACCCATTACCACCCCACCCCGCGCCAGTGGCCCTCCGATTTTCCGCTGCGCATCGCGGTGCTCAGCGATCTTCACGTCTGCGATCCCTGGATGTCGCTGGCGCGTGTCGCCGGGATCGTGGCGCGCACCAATGCGCTTCGTCCCGATGTGGTGGTGCTGCTCGGGGACTATGCCGCCGGGCATCACCGCGTCACCGGCTTTATTCCCGCGTCTGAATGGGCGGCGGTGCTGGCGACGCTGAGGGCGCCGCTCGGGGTCTATGCGGTGCTGGGCAACCACGATTACTGGGTGGATCTCGCCCTGCAGAAGGCCGGGCGCGGGAAACCGGCAATTCAGCGTGCGATGGAGGCGGCGGGCATTCCCGTCCTTGTCAATTCCACGGTCCGGCTGAACAAAGAGGGGCGGGCCTTCTGGCTGGCGGGGCTTGGCGACCAGATGGCTTTTGCTCCAGCCTGGCGCCGTGGCGTGGTGTCGCGTTCCGGGATCGATGATCTCAATGGCACCCTGGCCAGGGTCAGGGACAAGGCGCCGGTGATTCTGCTGGCGCATGAGCCTTTTATCGCGCCAAGGGTGCCATCACGAGTGGCGCTGCAATTATCCGGCCACACCCACGGCGGTCAGGTGCGTCTGTTCGGCTGGGCGCCGGCCCTGCGCGGGCAAATGGGGGCGGATTTCGCCTATGGGCATTTTCCGGCCCGGGAGGTGGAGACGCTGCGCCACCAGGGCAGGGACAGAAAGGAACGGGCGGCGCTCAGATGTGATCTCGTGGTCTCGGGCGGCCTTGGCTGCAGCATCCTGCCGGTGCGCCTCGGGGTGCCCCCGGAAATCGTGCTGGTAACTGTGGGGGAAGCGGCCAGCGCCGAGGGCTGAGCGGCTTGCGCTGGCGCGTGATTTGCGAAAGAAGGCGTGGCGCGCGCAAGGCGGGGAAGGCGATGACATCATCCGATATCGATGGCGAGATCCGTGACGGACGCCATCACATGCAGATCCGGGTCTATTTTGAGGATACCGATGCCGGGCAGATCGTCTATCACGCCAATTTTCTGCGCTTCATGGAACGCGGCCGCACCAATTTTCTGCGCCTGCTCGGCACCAGCCAGCGGGAACTTTTGCAGGAGGCGGAGCAGGACGCGCCGGGCTTTGCCTTTGTGGTGCGCTCGATGCAGCTCGATTTCCTCAAATTCGCGGTTCTGGACGATGTGATCGAGGTCGTCACCATCCCCGACGAGATCAAGGGGGCCTCGGTGACGCTCTTGCAGGAATGCCGGCGCGGCGAGGATCTGCTGGTGACCGGGCGGGTCAAGGTGGCCTTCATCTCCGGGGGCAGGGCGCAGCGCATTCCAAAATCCCTGCGGCTTGCCATGTCTGCAGGGAATATGGCTCAGGGGGAAAATGGCTCAGGGAAAACAGACCCCTGAAGCGTTCAAACCGTCCATTTGGTCCGTCACGACAAAGTGAGGGCGCAAGGGTCATCACGGGTCACCCCGCCAGCCCGCAGGGGCGTGCCGCTGCCTCAAATGCCCGAAATCAGGGGGAAGCCGGGCATTGCCGCGGGTTCCCGATGCCAGGCCGCATGGCCGCAGCTGTGTTTCCGATCCGAGCCGCGAGGGCGAGAAAACGAATGCCTTCACAGGGACTTGGGAACAGAAGCGCGAGGGCTGGCGGGCAGCCGTGCCTGTGCTCGGCAGATGTCACTGCAGCGCCATGGGCAGGCCTTGCGCTAACCAATCGTTAACGATCGGGGCGTCAGGTTGGATGGCCGGGAAAGTGGGACCTTGAGGATTTCTACCTTGCGCAGGGGAAACGGAACCCTTGATTGGCCCCTCGAACCTGGCCCCTTGAAGTCGGCCACCGGAATCCTGACCTTGGAAGGGACCTTGCGCGGGCTGAAGACAGGCGGGGAATCGGGAAGGATCGGGGTCTTCCCGGGTCTGACTTTCTTTGGTCACGAATCATCTGCATCGTTGGCGCGTCTTTTTTGACGACGTGTTCAGCGCGGTCGAGGGGCGTCGCGGCAGGCGCCTGGGGGTCGCGTCGGGAAATCAGGGCTCAGGACGGGGAAAGATCACAGGTGAAGCGGGCAGGTTCAAACAGTGTCGTGAGAGGATATTTCTGATGGGAGATGTGGCCCAGTCGTCGCTTGCGGCTGCCACCAGCGATCTGTCCCTGTGGACGCTGTTCTGGCAGGCGCACTGGATCGTCAAGCTGGTGATTGGCGGGCTTCTGTTCTGCTCGGTCTGGGTGTGGGCGATCGCGATCGACAAGATCTTTCTCTATGGCCGCACCCGGCGCGCCATGGACAATTTTGAGCGCGCCTTCTGGTCCGGCGAGTCGATTGAGGAACTCTATCGCAATCTTGCCAAGAAGCCGACTTATTCGATGGCAGCCTGTTTCGTTGCGGCAATGCGGGAATGGAAGCGCTCTTTCGAGGGCCAGGCGCGCTCCTTCGCCGGGCTCCAGGTGCGGATTGAGAAGGTGATGAGCGTGTCGATCGCGCGCGAGATCGAGCGGCTGGAGCGCCGGCTCCTGGTGCTGGCGACGGTGGGCTCGGCCAGCCCCTTCGTCGGTCTGTTCGGCACGGTGTGGGGCATCATGTCGAGCTTCCAGTCGATCGCGGCGTCCAAGAACACCTCGCTGGCAGTGGTTGCCCCAGGCATTGCGGAAGCGCTGTTTGCTACTGCGATCGGTCTTGTCGCCGCTATCCCCGCCACGATTTTCTACAACAAGTTCGCCTCCGAGGTGAACCGCCAGGCGCAGCGGCTGGAAGGCTTTGCCGATGAGTTCTCGGCGATCCTGTCGCGTCAGATCGATGAACGGGCGTAACCCGATGACGGAGCGTGGTGCAACATGGGCATGAGTGCCGCAGGCGCCTCGGGGGGCGGTCGTCGCCGAGGTCGCAGCCAGCGCAAGGCGGTGATGGCGGAGATCAACGTCACCCCGATGGTGGACGTGATGCTGGTGCTGTTGATCATTTTCATGGTGTCGGCACCGCTGTTGACCGCGGGGGTGCCGCTGGATCTGCCGCAGACCAAAGGCAGGAGCCTCGATCACGACGATCAGAAACCGCTGCGCCTGTCGGTCGATGTCAGTGGCAAGGTGTATATCGACGACAGCGAGGTCGATTTCGGCGAATTGATCCCGAAACTGAAGGCGATCACGGAAACGCGGGGCACCGGCACCGAGGAGCGCCTGTTCATGCGGGCCGACAAGAAGGCGGATTATGGCACGGTCGCCAGGGTGATGGGCCTTTTGTCCGGCGCCGGGTTCAAGCATCTGGCCCTGGTGACCGAAATGGAGCAGGGACCCTAGAGAGCGTGAGCGAGAAGCCCGACAGAAGCCGGATCACCTCGATTGCCCTCCGTGTCGTTGCCACCGGGTGGGTGCTGTCGCTTGCCCTCCATCTCGGAGGGCTCGGATGGGCGGGGTGGGGTTTCGGCTCGAATGTGGTGGCGATCCCACCGCAGGAATCGCTGCCGGTCGATATCATCTCGAACGAACAGTTCTCGCAGATGACCAGGGGCATCAAGAGCGGCGACCAGAAAATCCGCACCCCCAAGGTGGACAAGGTTGCCGAAGCCACCCCGGTTGATGATGCGGTCGGCGACGTCACCGAAAAAAAAGAGACCATCACCACTTCCGTAGCGCCGCCACCCAGTCCTCCTGAGAAAAAGCCTCCGGAGAAAAAGCCTCCGGAGAAAAAACCGGTAGAGAAAAAGCCCGATCCACCGAAGCCGGTGGTCGAGAACAAGCCGAAGGACAAACCCAGAGATCCACCGAAGCCGGAGAAGAAGCCGGAGCCGGAGGACGTCATCGCCGAGGCGATCAAGCGCCAGGATGCCCGAAAGCCGAAGCCGGAGACCCATAGCGCGCAGGCCCAGCCCGCCCGGCCGCAGGCCGCGCCGAAAGCCCGGGAGCGGACCTATGACGCCAACGCCATTGCGGCTCTGCTCGACCATCGCAATCCGACCCGGCAGGCACTGACCGGGCAGACCGTGAATGCGTCGGCCTCACTGGGCACGGCGCATGGCACCGCGACCACTTTGTCGCAGTCTGAATTCGACGCGATGATTGCACGCCTGCGCGATCTGTGGCTCATCCCCCCTGTCCGGGAGCATATGGAGGAGCAGCGGGTTTCGATCGCTATCCGCCTTGGCCGTGACCGTCGTCTCATCGGCTCCCCCGTGGTGGTCAGGCGCGGCAAAAGCCAGGTCGCGCAGGTTGCCGCCGAGGCTGCGATTCGTGCGCTGCTGCAGGGCCAGCCCTATAATATGCTGCGTGACGAGACCTATGAGAGCTGGAAAAACATGGAAATCGACTTCGATCCAGAGATGATGCTGGCGCGATGATGTTGCGCAGCTGATACGAGAGAGAATGCGAATGTCGATGCGCGTTGCTGATCGCCGCCGGATTCTGCACAGTGTCGCTGCGGCGGCCGCGGCACTGCTGGTGCCGACCGGGCGGACGCTGGCAGAGACAGGGAATGGCGCCACGTTGCCGGGGGTGACATCGGAGGCCACGACGCGCCTGTCGCAATCCGAATTTGACGCCATGATCGCGCGCCTGCGCGATCTGTGGAAGATCCCGGACGCCACTGGGGCGCATGCCAGGGAGCTGCGGGTCACGATTCGAATCCGCCTCGGCCGGGACCGTCGTCTGGCTGCGCCTCCGGTGGTGACCAAAGGCGGCAAGACCCAGCTGGCGCAGGCCGCTGCCGAGGCGGCGATTCCGCGCGGTCCTGATCGGCCAGCCCTACGACATGCTGCGAGACGAGAGCCGGGAGGCCTGGAAAGAGATGGAACTCGACTTCGATCCAGAGATGATGCTGGCGCGATGATGTTGCGCAGCTGATACGAGAGAGAATGCGAATGCCGATGTCCTTTATGCCCGATCGCCGACGGATTCTGCTCGGTGCCGCCGGTGCGGCCGCCGGACTGCTGCTGCCGGGATCGGCGCGGGCGCAGACCCGACTCACCATCACCCAGGGCAGTGTGGCGCCGATCCCGATCGCGATCACCAATTTTGTGCCCGGCTCGCCCTCCGACACCGAGGCTGGAAGGAGCGTGAGCCAGGTCATCACCAATAATCTCAGGCGTTCCGGCATCTTCAATCCCATCGACCAGGCGGCCTTCATTGAGCGCATCAGCAATATCGATGTGGCGCCGCAGTTCCAGAGCTGGCAGACCATCAACGCCCAGGCGGTGGTCACCGGACGCATGACGCGGCAGAATGACGGGCGGCTCAAGGCCGAGTTCCGGCTGTGGGATGTCGCCTCGGGCCAGCAGCTGACCGGCCAGCAATATTTCACGTCGCCGGAATACTGGCGCCGTATCGCCCACATCATCTCCGACCAGATCTATGAGCGTCTCACCGGCGACAAGGGCTATTTCGACAGCCGTGTCGTGTTCATCGACGAAAGCGGGCCCAAGGAACGCCGGGTCAAGCGGCTCGCGATTATGGATCAGGATGGCGAAAATGTGCGCTATCTGACCCGGGGATCGGATCTCGTGCTGACGCCGCGCTTTTCGCCGAATTCCCAGGAAATCACCTATATGGAATTCGGCCAGGGCGATCCGCGGGTCTATCTTTATAATATCGAGACCGGCCAGCGCGAGATCGTCGGCAATTTTCCCGGCATGACCTTTGCCCCGCGGTTTTCGCCCGACGGTCAGCGCGTCATTATGAGTCTGCAGCAGGGCGGCAATGCCAATCTCTTCGTGATGGACCTGCGTTCGCGCGCCACCACGCGGCTTACCGACACCCCGGCGATCGACACCTCGCCGTCCTATTCCCCCGACGGCAGCCGCATCTGTTTTGAATCGGACCGTGGTGGCAAGCCGCAGATCTATGTCATGGCGGCAAGCGGCGGCTCCGCCCAGCGCATCTCGTTTTCGAAAGACGATACGAACGGCACCTATTCGACGCCGGTGTGGTCGCCGCGCGGCGACTATATCGCCTTCACCAAACAGGGAGGGGGGCAGTTTGCGATCGGCATCATGAAACCGGACGGTTCCGGCGAGCGCATTCTGACCGCAGGATACCACAATGAGGGGCCGACTTTTGCGCCCAACGGTCGTGTGGTGATGTTCTTCCGTGACCCCGGCGGCAACAGCGGACCGTCGCTGTATACGGTCGATATCACCGGGCGCAATGAGCAGCGGGTGCCGACCCCGGGCTTTGCCTCCGACCCGGCGTGGTCGCCGCTTCTGTCGTCAACCTCAGGCTGAAAGGCGCACAGCGGTTCTCGTCCTGCAGAGGATCGCAAGGCGGCGCCCGTGAAGGGGAGCCGCGCGCGCGCTTTGCGGTATTGCCGGACCGGCAACGCGGGAGCGGATCAAAAGCTCCTGCCGGGGCAGGGCGCGGTGCAGCGACACTGCGCAAAAGGCGGGGGGGCACATCCAGGCTGCCGCCCGGGCGGAATTTGCCGCGCGCTGCGGGCAGCAGTGCCTGGCCGCAAATCGCTGGCGATCGTGGTTTACAACATGCTACATCAGGGAGCGGGTCATGTCTGCGACGTCCGTGCACGCAAGCCCGCCGATTGCTCCAGATTGACGGGTTGTGGTTTCGCTGGCAGCAGCCTGTGCGATCAGAGGACAGAATTCAGGTTCAGGCGAAGCGTGTGGCGCGACCCGCGTTCATGGCACCCGGCTCCGGGGGGCCACAGCATCCGGCGCCGGTTCTTCGGCCCGGGTTGCGCAGTGGTTTGAGGCACCAACCATTCAACCAAGGGTAGAGCACGAGGTCCCCGGACAAAAGGGCCTGCCCGGCCGGGATGGTCGCGGCAGCGCTCCCTGTCGACGGTCAGGGGGCGACCCGCAACCGGCAGCGAAGGCGCCGGGGGATGCCGCAGGGCGAAAAAAGGGCGGCCCGTCAGGCCCGGGTGCGGTCTGCGCCACCTGAACGGGAGCCGCAGACCAGGCCTGCCAGGCTGGATCTCCTGGAGCAACTTTAGCGTGTTTTTGCGACCGAAGGCAATCATGGGTTGCGCAACCTGAGCGTGCGTTTTCGGCGCGGCGCGATAGGTTCACGTCAAATCATATCAATGACTTAGATGGGCCGGCCAGGCTTCCAGCCCGGGGCCGGGAGTGTCAGGCCCGCACCTGGGGCCTTGCGGATGTGGCATCTGCGCAGTTCCAGCCTGGCAGGAAATCGCAACCGCAAAGATGATTTAATCATAAAAAAAGGTTCCAATCGGCGTTCAATACACTCAGAATTGCTGCATTTCGCTGCCAAGCGAGGGCACCGAACCGAGTGGATGCCGCTTCACATGTATGGCGCGAATCAGGAAAATGATGCCGATCGAGCGCCACTGTCGCCGAGCGTTGCAACAGCTCTGATTGACGCGCTGTTCGAAACCCCGGGCCCTCTGCTTGCGGGTCTGCTGACGGCCCCGATCGGCGCCGCAATCTCGGCCTACGAGTGCGCCTCGTTGCCACTGTGGTGCTGTTCGGGGGGGCTCGTCCTGATCGCATTGCTGCGTGTGTTCAGCATATGGAAATTTCGCCAGCACCGGGCGGTGGCGGTGGCGGGCACCAACGTGCCGTGGCAGCGACGCCATACGATTGGAGCTGTCATCCAGGCGGCCGGGCTCGGGGTATGGGCGGCGGTGACGCTGCTGTGTGTCCAGGAGGTGGCTGCCCACATGGTCTGCCTGGTGCTGTGTACCGCGATCGCGGCCGGGGGTGCCGGCCGGTCCTATGGGCAGCCGAAGCTGTTGCAGATCCAGGTTCTCCTGGTCTTCGTTCCCATCGTCATCGGGCTGTCATCGTGGGGGACCTTCAGCTATCTGGGGCTGGCGCTGTTCGGCATCGTCTTCATTGTCTCGATGGTGCGCATCTCCAACAACCTGCATACGATCTTCCTGCAGGCGCTGACCGCCCGGGAACGCGCTGCGGCGCTTGCCGAACAGTTCCATGCGGCATTGAACAACATGCCGCATGGACTGTGCATGTTCCATGCCGATGGTGGGGTCGCGGTGACGAACCGCCGCTTCAAAGAGTTGATGAATCTGCCGGAACACGCCGCCCGCGAGGGCTTCAACCTCTCCGACGTGATTGCCGCCGGTATCGGCAGCGGCTCGATTTCGTCGGCGATCGGCAAGCGCGTGGAGGCCGAGATCGGGCAGATTCAGGCGAAAAGAGGGGCAGGTGGTGGGGAGGACGGCAGAAGTGGCGCGGACGAGGAGGCGAGGGGGACGTCGGTGCCTCGACCCGGCCCGAGGAATATCACAACCGGCGGCGGCGACGAGCACAAAGGCCGTTCGCTGGCATGGTCGGTGCAGCCGGTGGCCGATGGCGGGGTGGTGGTGCTGGTGCAGGACGTTACCGAGAGCCGCCTCGCCGAGGAAAGGATCGGGCGGCTCGCGCGTTATGATGATCTGACGGGTCTGCCCAACCGTGCCAACTTCCGCGACGAGATCGAATCGGCCCTGGCCCAGTGCCAGCGCAGGGCCTCGCTGTCGTCGCTGCTGTTTGTGGACCTTGATCACTTCAAACAGGTCAACGATGCCCTCGGTCATCCCCGCGGCGACCAGTTGCTGTGCCAGGTGGCCAACCGCATGCGGGGAATCCTGCGCCGTGAGGAGTTTGTCGCACGTTTCGGCGGGGACGAATTCGTGGTCTTCCAGCGTGACATCAATTCGCCGGTGGATGCGGCAACGCTGGCGCGCCGGATCATTTCCTGTCTCAGCGCGCCCTACTGGATCGAGGACCACCTGGTCGAAATCCGGGCCAGCGTCGGGATCGCGCTCACCTCACCGGGCACGACCAGCTTCGACACCATGCTCAAGAATGCCGATATGGCGCTCTACCGTGCCAAGACAGAAGGCCGCGGCACCTATTGTTTCTTCCGTGAGGAGATGGCGGCGAGCGTCAAGGCCCAGCTGATCTTCGAGATCGAGCTGCGCAAAGCGCTCGTCAATGAGGAGTTCGACCTGTTCTATCAGCCGCTGGTCAATCTGGAATCAGGCAAAATCACGGCCTGTGAGGCGCTGCTGCGCTGGAACCATCCCCGGCGGGGTGTGGTGCCGCCGGCTGAAATCATTCCCGTGGTTGAGGATCTGGGGCTGATCGCGGATCTGGGGCGGTGGGTTCTGCACCATGCCTGCATGGAATGCATGAACTGGCCCGAGGAGGTCAGTGTCGCCGTAAATGTGTCGCCCCGCCAGTTCCACAAGCGGGGGTTGCCCAACGAGATCCGCCGGGCCCTCGAGGTTTCGGGCCTGCCCGCGGAGCGGCTCGAAATCGAGATCACCGAGTCGTCGCTGCTGCGCAATGTCCAGATGACCGATGACATCCTGTCGCGCCTGCGCGCGCTCGGCGTGCGCATCTCGCTCGATGATTTCGGCACCGGTTATTCCAGTTTGAGCTACCTGCACAGCTTCCCGCTCCAGCGCATCAAAATCGACCGCTGTTTCCTCGACGGCATCGAGAGTGACCGGCCGCTTCGCCTGTTGCGCGGGATTACGCGGCTGTCGGCGGATCTCGGCATGTCGGTGGTCGTGGAAGGCATTGAAACCAGTGAGCAGCTCGAACTGATCGCCGCCGATGGAACCGTGACCGAGGGGCAGGGCTTTCTCTTCGGTCCGCCCCTGCCCTCGTTCCGTGTCCGGGAACTGCTGTGGCAGGGCGGCGTCTGGAAACCGCGGTCTGCGACCGAATAGAAGAGCAGGCCGTGGCAGCGTTGCGAAAACGGGTGCCGCTGTCACCTTCGAAGAGAACTTCGCGGCAGGCCTCTCCCTTCGGGGGTGTCGGGGAGCGGTGGAAGAAGAGCCGCTTCCGGACCGGCTTTCGAGTCCGCCTGCCGGATGGAAGCCGGCGTTGGTCGGGGAGCGCCTGCCTTCATTTCTGCCAGGCTTTCCGGGAACCCTGCGCAAGGTGTCAGACCTCTCTCGCCCGCCCCGTTTGCGTTCCGGCCAGCGCGAGGCGCTGGCCGCTTCCGGGGAATTGGGGGCGGGTGGGGGGCCTCCAGGCGGCTGAAAGAAGGACGTGGCTGCGGATTTGCACTGGTCATCCACCGGTTGCTCCACAGCCGTCACAACCGGAAGCTGCGAATCACCCAGAGGCTTTGCGCGAATCACGGATGGGGGGGCATCGGTGGGAAGTGATTCGGGAGTTCCGCGTCGGGAGGACACGCGCCTTTATTGCAACATTATTGGTGGCTGCGGCGATTGCCTGTACCTGAAGGGGTTCGCGTGCAACTCACGATGATCGCCGCTTTTCTGCCGCAGTATAGTCGCAAATCTCGCTGCGAGTTGCGACATCTGTTGGGTCCTGCGATCGGAGGGCACCGGCTCCCTGTCGTGCAAAAAAAAATCTGAGGAAATGGTGTGCGCGAAGCCCTCCGTCCGCTGCGACGGCCGGACCGGAGGTGCGGCAGGGAGCATCCCGGCGTCGCGAAATCAGAACTCAGTGGTTCCCTGCTGCCCTCCAAGCAATTTGAAAGCTTGACGAAATCCGCGCGCGCGAGGTCCTGCGGAGATGCCGCAGCGGTTCGTCCGCGCGTTCCTGATGCTGCGGAATCGTGTTCGACAGGATCCTGGACGTGTAGTTGAAAAGGGAGCGGCGATGGTTGTGGCCGTCTTGCGTGCCAGCCTGAGAAGATCTATGTTTTGTCAACTTATTGTCATCTGCCGGCGCCGAGTATCTGCGGATCATGTTCCGTGTAGCGAGTGAGGCTTGGAGGGATCCTTGTTGGAGGCAGCCAGAGCTGCGGTGCATAGCTGTGCGCCGGTCGGGTCGCGTGTTCCGCGCCGGATGGATGTCTGGTGCCGATGGTGCCGTCCGGCGCTGTCGCAGCTTCCGTGACGGCGCCATGTATGCCGGTGACGGGTGGGGGCCAGGCGCGCCCCGGGGCGTGGAACCCGGGAGCCGGCGGCGGGCAGGGGTCCTGGACCATGGCGGGGCGGGTGTTTCGGCCACGACGGCGAATTTCGAACGGGCGGCGCGGGCGCGGTGGGAATCGTCGGCCGTCGTCATCTGTCGTGCAGGATGGTGCGTGCGGAAAACGCTTGTGCCGGCGCAACGCCGGCGCGGACGTCTGCCTGGACGGGATCGACTTCCTGCGGCGGGAGTCGGGATTGTCATTACTGGAACAGATAATTCAGGGCTGCTGAGGTGCTGCGCCGACGGTGCAGCGCGGCAGAGGAGCGCGATCCCGCTGCTTGTGAAGCGGATTCGCCTCGCGCGTCATGCGGGTCGGGACCCGGGCGACGCAGTCCACACTCCTTGTGGTGCCGTGAGAAAGCAGGCGGTTGCGGCTGCACGGCTCCCTGGGGAACGAAGAGGTGATTTCTGGCGTGTGGCGAGCCTGGCGGGCGGGGTTATGGCCCGCGGGCGGGCAGGTGGAAGACCAAAGTCGACGGTTGGTGTTGGTGGGCCGGGGGCGCAGAGCGGTTTTCGATCCGATTCGAACACATTGGTTGCAGCAGGGTAACCGTTCCATCGTGCCGAAGCGATTGCGTCGGCACCTCGTGCACAGGCCGGAAGTGCAGATACCAGACTGTGAACTGGTGTCAGAGAAAACCGCTCTGATTTTTGGAGGGGAATAGGATGACGTCGTGTGCTGAGTCGGTCTTGCCGCAACCTGTTGTGGGAGCGTCGCTTCTTGATCGTGTCGATTACTGTCTGGTTGAAACTGCGGAACAGCGGGAGCGGATCGCAGCGCTGCGCTATCGGGGTTATCGCAAGGCAGGCCTGATCGCGCCGCGCACCAGCGAACATTTCTTCGATGAAGAAGACGATGCGGTCAATGCCTGGACTTTTGCCATCCATGTCGACGGCGAATTGTGCAGCTCGGTGCGCATTCATGTCCTGACATCGGAATGGCGGACCTCAATGGCCTGTGGCCTGTTTGGTGATGTGCTGCATCCGCGGCTTGACCGCGGGGAGGTGTTCATCGATCCCGGACGCCTGGTCGCCGACCCGGAAATGGCCAGACGCTTCCCGGCACTGCCCTATCTGACCCTGCGGCTGGCATTCATGGCCTGTGGCTATTTCGAGGCCCATACGGCTCTGGCGCTGGTGCGCAAGGCGCATGAGGCGTTCTATCAGCGCGTGTTCCTGCACGAGGTGATCGCGGGACCGCGTCGCAGCGAGGGGATCTCGGCACCGATGTGTCTGCTGGCGACGAATTACCGCCGCGACCGGGAGAAGGCCTTTGCCCGCTTCCCGATCATGCGTTCGAGCGCATTTGAGCGGCGCATGCTGTTTGACCGCAAGAGCGAACTCAAGGCGGTGTCGCGGCCGGTGCTGGTGGGAACCGAGCGCGCGTGATGTCCCGGGCGTGGACAGGTTCCGGCCCGCAGGGAGTGGCAGCGCTGAGGTTGCCGGTGCCGGCTCCTTCGCGCTGCCGTCAGATCGGAATTTGAGCGAAAGTAACTGCCCAGGTCGAACGAAGGCGGTTCCCACCCGGCTCGAAATCCGGAAAAATTGCGCCGCTCCAACCGGGATGGTCATCCATTCGCCACGAATCACCTCCATCAGGGAGCGCGGCTGGGCCTCCACAGCGTCAAAAGAGGGGCTCAGTCAGTCGCTCCAGAAATGGAACGTGGGGAGAAACGAGCGAAAGAAAACGCCAGCCGCGGAAAAGGCGGAAATCGCGACCATGAGCAGCGAAGCTTCCAGCCGCTGCGGCGAGGCGGGTGCAGATGGCAATAGCGATCGAATGGCGGGCGAATTCACGCCTCACGCGCTTCGCGCCTTCCCGATCTTGGGTATGGGATCGGAGCGGGTCGGGTGCGCAGGATTGAGAATTCGTCAGCCGCTGGCCCGGGGTGGCGGGATTTCCAGCGAGGCGGCTTGGTGCCATCCACGGGCCTGTCGCGTGCGACGGGCCGGTGCTGCTTTGTCCGGAACCGGCACCTGGCGGAGATAAGGATATGCGCAGAGGGGGCCGGCGGGGAATCGGACCTGCATGGAATTCGGGTATAAGGGCGAGGCTGGTCCCTGAGGGTGCTTGCGATTTGCCGGGGCGGCACCACATTCAGGATCCATTAACTGTCACCACGGTTTTCAGCCGTGTGGCGGCATTTGAGACGTTCCGGCAAGGTCTCATAAAGGTTGACGGAAGGTTCCGTTAACCAGCGCCCTGTAGACCGCGAAGCAGAGGCAAGTTTGAGTGGAGGCTTCCGAATATGACAAATCCCATGCGCATCCTCCCTGGATTGAAGCTGGTCGCGGTGCTCGCAGTTGCGCTGTCGGTCGGTGCCTGTGCCAACAGGTCAGGGGTGCTGGGGGGGGCAGGGGGCCCCGGGGGGCCCGGTGGTTATGGCACGGACGGCCTCGGCGGCATTGCCGCCGCACCCGGCAGTCAGCAGGATTTTGTCGTCAATGTCGGCGATCGTGTCTTCTTTGAGAGCGACCAGACCGAACTGACGCCACAGGCGGTGGCGACACTGGAGAAGCAGGTGCAGTGGCTGCAGATGTATCCACGCTACAGCTTTACCATTGAGGGCCATGCCGACGAGCGCGGGACGCGTGAATATAATATCGCGCTCGGTGCCCGTCGCGCCCAGTCGGTGCGCAGCTTCCTGGTGTCGCGCGGCATCAGCGGCAATCGCATGCGTACGATCTCCTACGGCAAGGAGCGTCCGGTGGCGGTGTGTAACGACATCTCCTGCTGGTCGCAGAATCGCCGCGCGGTCACCGTGCTGGATGCAAGTTCATGAGGAGGCCTCAGGGGGGCCGGTCACATTGGTGTGAGGACAGGCCGGCGTCCTCGCGCGAATGCTACAAAAATGGCGGCAGGGAATGTGTCATCCGGGCCTGGGCCTGTGACGTCAAAGGCTGATCGGTGCCGTGAAGGGACGCCGTGAAGCGGATGGCAGGCAGGATCGCAATTGCTGTCCTGCGCGGGATTTCGGCAGCACCCGCTCGAACCGGCCCTGATGGAGGAGGACGGCTGTAACGCCAGGCGCTGTTCTCCGGGGTGAGGGAACGACGCTGGCTGTCGTGCGCCGGGTCAAAGCGAGGCAATATGTCATCCAGGTTTCAGGTACTTCTCGGTTCGGTTGCAACTGCCGCGCTGCTTGCGCTGACGCAGCCTTCCGGTGCGCAGATGCAGGAGCTTGATCCCGAGATGCGGATCGAGCGGCTGGAAAATCGCCTGCGCCAGCTCACCGGCGAGAACGAGGAGCTGCAATATCGCAATCACCAGCTTGAAGAGCGCATCCGGCAGCTGGAAAGCGGTGTTCAGGCCGGCGAGGTGCACGGGCAGGTCGCAATGGTGCCGCCGGGCGCGCCTCCGATGCAATCCGCTCCAGCAGCGCGCCCAGCGATGCAGTCGGGGAGCAGTGGCCCGGGGGCCGGGGAGCCGCTTGATCTCTCCAGGCCGGGCTATCCGCCACAGGGTGGCTATCCGCAGCCGCAGGGTGGCTATGTGCCGACTCAAGGCGCGGCACCGCAGGGTGGCTATGTGCCGCCTCAAGGTGCGGCACCGCAGGCGGAAGGCGGCTATCCGTCGCCGCAGGGCGCGGCACCTCTGGCGGAAGGCGGTTACCCGCCGCCAGGCGCGGCACCGCAACCGCAGGGCGGGTATCAGGAACCGCCTCCGGCTCCGTCCTATCGTCAGCCGCCGCCGCAAGCCGCGGGGCAGGCGCCGATCGCGGAGGGCGCAGCGCCTCCGCCTCAGGGCGGGCGCCACCGTGGTGATGCCTTCGATCCCGCCAGCAACCCGGGCGCTCCCGGCGCGCCCCGTCCTCTCGGGGGAGGTCAGATGCCGATGCAGCAGTCGCAAAGCGCCGCGGCACCCACGCCGCAGGGCGGGTATCCGCAGCCCCAAGGGGGTGGGTATGTGCAGCCCCAAGGGGGTGGGTATGCCCAGCCGCAGGGCGCCGAAAGCGAGACGCTGCCGCCGTCGCAGTCCCCGCGTGATGCCTTCGATCTCGGCATCGGCTATATGCAGCGCAAGGACTATGCGCTTGCCGAACGGACCATGAAGAATTTCACACAGCGTTTTCCTGAGGATCCGATGGTGGGCGACGCGCAATACTGGCTTGGCGAGAGCCATTTTCAGCGCCAGCAGTATCGCGAGGCCGCCGAGGTCTTTCTCGCCGTGAACAGCAGATACGACAGGTCCGCCAAGGCTCCCGATGCCCTGCTGCGGCTTGGACAGTCGCTTGCCGCACTCAGGGAGAAGGAGGCGGCCTGCGCCGCTTTCGGCGAGGTCGGGCGCAAATATCCCCGCGCTGCGGCCGGGGTGAAGGCTGCGGTCGAGCGTGAACTGAAACGGGTGAAATGCTGATCAGCAGGCGATGAGCGACCAGGACAGCGCGATCGGTGCGCTTGAGGCCAGAGGTCTGTTTGCCGATTTGAGGGGCGCGCCGGCAATTGTGCTGGCGGTGTCCGGCGGGCCGGATTCGGTGGCGCTGCTGTGGCTGGTGGCACGCTGGCGTCGGGCCCTCGTGCGAGGGCCGGAACTGGTGGCGGTGACCGTCGATCACGGCCTGCGCGCCGAGGCGGCCGCAGAGGCGCGTGCCGTCAAGGAACTGGCGCGCCAGCTCGGCGTGGTCCACCACACAAGGCGCTGGAGCGGCGACAAGCCGAAAACGGGGATACCAGCCGCAGCGCGTGAGGCGCGCTATCGCCTGTTGATGGCTCACGCCCGCCGCCAGGGGGCGAGCCATGTCCTTACCGCCCATACCAGCGATGACCAGGCCGAGACCTTCCTGATGCGGCTTCTGCGCGGCAGCGGCATCCGTGGGCTCGGCGCCATGGCCCGGATCACGGACTGCGACGGGATCCTGCTGACACGTCCCCTGCTTGATGTGCCCAAGGCGCGGCTGATCGCAACCCTGGAGCGTGCCGGGGTCGGTTTTGCGGTGGATCCGACCAACCATGACCCGGCTTACACCCGGGCGCGGCTGCGGGCTCTGTGGCCGATGCTGTGTGAGGAAGGGTTAAGCAGCGCCAGTCTGGCGCGGCTGGCCGCCCGGCTGGGGCGAGCCGACGCTGCCCTGGAAGTGCTGGCCGATGGTGCCGAGCGCTTTCTTGCGCTGATCGATGACCAGGAGGCCTCGCCCCGCCGTGGCTTCGATGGCGGCGCCTTTGCCGCGCTGCCGGAGGAAATCCGCCTGCGCCTGCTGATGCGGGCGATCAACGCGCAGGGGCACGAGGGGCCGGCCGAGCTTGGCAAGGTCGAGGCCCTGCTGACGGTGCTTGATGCAGCGAGAGAGCAGAGCGGGGAGGTCAAACGCAGCCTTGCCGGGGCGGTCATCCAGTTGCACCGCGGGCGGCTTTCCGTCGCCCCGGCGCCGCGGCGGCGGCAAAAGGGTACGAAAGCCTGACAGAGAGGTTGCCTGAATGGCGAAAAAACGGGGTGGCTTCGCCATCAAAATAACGGGAATTTGCCTTAAGGCCGATCATAGTTGGCTTGAATCGTGGCTGATTGTCTTGGCAGAAGTGTCCGCTCTCCCTAAATAGGGCGAGGCTGGGGCCCTTTCCGTCAGTCAGGCGACAGCACCTCGCGGGAAGAAAGAGCGACGGCACCCGCGAAGGATCATGGCCTCTTCAAGGATCCGCGCGACCAGTTCAAGGAAGATCTATGCCCGCCAATCTGCGCAATTTCGCTCTCTGGGTCATCATTGTCCTGCTGCTGCTGGCATTGTTCGCGATGTTCCAGAACAGCAGCCAGCGCGTGGCCTCGACGGAGATTGCGTTCTCCGAGTTTCTTACCGCGGTCGATCAGGGCCGGGTGCAGGATGTCACCATCCAGGGCTCGGAAGTTCATGGCACGCTCAGCAACGGCCAGAAATTCCAGACCTATGCGCCCAAGGACGAGACCCTGATCAAGCGCCTCACCGACCATAATGTCCGGATTGAGGCCAAGCCGCAGACCGACAACGTGCCGTGGCTGTCGCTGGTCCTGTCCTGGCTGCCTTTCCTGGCCCTGATCGGGGTCTGGGTGTTCCTGTCGCGCCAGATGCAGGGCGGTGCCGGCAAAGCCATGGGCTTCGGCAAATCGCGTGCCAAGATGCTGACCGAGGCCAACGGCCGGGTCACTTTCGAGGATGTCGCCGGTGTCGACGAGGCCAAACAGGATCTCCAGGAGGTGGTGGAATTCCTCCGTGATCCCGGCAAGTTCCAGCGCCTCGGCGGGCGGATTCCGCGCGGCGTGCTGCTGGTCGGCCCTCCCGGCACCGGCAAAACCCTGATTGCACGTGCGGTGGCGGGCGAGGCCAATGTGCCCTTCTTCACCATTTCGGGTTCTGACTTTGTCGAAATGTTCGTCGGTGTCGGTGCCTCCCGGGTGCGCGACATGTTCGAACAGGCGAAGAAGAATGCGCCCTGCATCATCTTCGTTGACGAAATCGATGCGGTCGGCCGTCATCGCGGCGCCGGTCTTGGCGGCGGCAATGACGAGCGCGAACAGACCCTGAATCAGCTCCTGGTCGAGATGGACGGCTTCGAGGCCAATGAAGGCGTGATCCTGATCGCGGCCACCAACCGGCCCGATGTGCTCGATCCGGCGCTGCTGCGTCCCGGTCGGTTCGACCGCCAGGTCGTGGTGCCCAATCCCGATATTGTCGGCCGCGAACAGATCCTCAAAGTCCATGTCCGCAAGGTGCCGCTGGCTCCCGACGTCAACCTCAAGACCATCGCCCGCGGTACGCCCGGTTTCTCCGGCGCCGATCTGATGAATCTGGTCAACGAGGCGGCGCTGACCGCGGCGCGCCGCAACAAGCGCATGGTGACCCAGGCTGAGTTCGAGGAGGCCAAGGACAAGGTGATGATGGGCGCCGAGCGCCGCTCCATGGTGATGACCGAGGAGGAAAAGACGCTGACGGCCTATCACGAGGGTGGCCATGCTCTGGTCGGCCTCAACGTGCCGGCGGCCCATCCCATCCACAAGGCCACCATCATTCCCCGTGGCCGGTCGCTGGGCATGGTGCAGCAATTGCCGGAACGCGATCAGTATTCACAGTCGATGGAACAGCTGACCTCGAGGCTCGCCATCCTGATGGGAGGCCGGGTCGCCGAAGAACTGGTGTTCGGTCGCGAGAAGGTCACCACCGGTGCTGCAGCAGATATCAAAATGGCGACACAGCTGGCACGGGCGATGGTGACCCAGGTCGGCATGTCGGATGAACTCGGCACCGTCGCCTATGGCGAGAACCAGGACGAGGTCTTCCTCGGCATGGCGGTGTCGCGGACCCAGAACGTGTCTGAGGCCACAATGCAGAAGATTGACGGTGAGATAAGGCGCCTGGTCGAGAGTGGCCGCAAGGAGGCGACCCGGATCCTGACCGAGAAACGCGACGATCTCGAGACCCTGGCCAGGGCACTGCTGGAATACGAGACCCTGACCGGAGAGGAGATCATCGATCTGCTCAAAGGCAAGAAACCCAATCGGGAGACTGTGCTGGATCCGCCAACACGGTCCTCGGCAGTGCCGCCAGCGGGCAAGCCGCGATCGCATCCGGATCCGGATCCAGGACTGGCGCCGCAACCCCAGGCGTGATCCCAAGCGCAAAGCCGACTTCGTGCAGGCTCGGCACGGCTTCGGATTTCGAACCGGAAAGCCAGGAAGAAGCGTGCCACCGCTTGCGGTGGCAGCAGCTGGGATCGCTCACTGTCCCTGCGCCAGGCAGAAGCGTCCACCGACGCG
Organism: Alphaproteobacteria bacterium; assembly: GCA_009781045.1. Classification (GTDB taxonomy): domain Bacteria; phylum Pseudomonadota; class Alphaproteobacteria; order Rhizobiales; family Xanthobacteraceae; genus Bradyrhizobium. Next base: position 4,884 of record WQYW01000079.1, on the reverse strand, counting down.
AGAGGTGAGCGCAACGATGTGGATGTCACCTGGCAGGATGCCGGGTCCGGTGGATCCAGGCGTTTGCCAGCCAGCGTGTGACCTTCAGCCTCGCATGTCGGCTGTGGATGGGCCGATCAGCGATCAAACCCTGCCTGACGTGCCCTATGTCCACAATCATGCCTGCCCTGGTCTCACGGCAGAGGTCTCTGCACCAGCCGCAGCCTGGGGATCATCTGGCGGTTGTGGATCGGTCCGGCGGATCGAACACAGGCAGGGGGAGAGATGTTGGCCTCCGGGGGCGCGGTTTTGGCGGATCTCAGCCAAGATTGATATCGGATACTGCATCAATATTTATGGCCGATATATTTTGATGGATCATGGACGGCAGGTGCGATATGATATATGATCATGCATCGTTTTACTTTTCGAGGCAGAAACCGGCATCATGTCGTATAAAGGAGAGGAACTGGCTGCGGCCCTGCGCCGGGGCCGCGAAGACAAGGGATTGAGCCAGCGGGGACTGAGTGCACGATCGGGTCTGACCCAGAGCCATATCTCGCAGATTGAGCGGGGCACATTGGAGCCCGGTCTGGGGACGTTGATTGACCTCTCCAGGGCGATTGATCTGGAGCTGGTCCTGGTGCCGAAGCGGCTCTTGCCAGTGGTCAGCGGTCTCATTCAGGGTAGCAAGGCACGGGCTGCGTGGTCGCCCGAAGGCGGGCAGGCGGCGCTGCGGCAGATCCGGCGCGGCGAGCGCCGGGTGGGAAAGCTGAGGGAACTGTACGGCAGTTCCGCCCATCTCGACCGGATTGCGGAGAGCCTGCAGATGCTTCGACGCCTGCCGCTTCGCAACAGAGAGATTTCGCAGGTGACCGCAACGCTTGCCCGGCTGGGGCAGCCGGAGGCGGGCAGGCCGGATGGGGAATTGCTGGCCGATATTGCCGCCACCCTGCAGTCGGTGCGCCACCGTGTCGAGGATCGTCAGGCGGACCGGCAGCGTCCGGCCTATGCGCCTGACGATGATGATGAGGAGGAGGACGATGAGGATGGCGATGCCGGATGTGTCGGTGCTTGATGTCCGTCTTCATGGCCGATCCATCGCCACGCTGACGCGTCACCAGGGCGACCGGACCATCCTTGCTTTCAATCAGTCCTATATCGACGATGTGCGGCGACCGACCCTCAGCCTGTCGTTCCATGACGCGGTTGGTGAGCTGATCACCGATTTCCGTCCCGTCCGCCGTGTCGTTCCTCCCTTCTTCTCCAATCTGCTTCCCGAGGGGCCGTTGCGAAACTACCTGGCGGCGCGGGCCGGGGTGAAGGTGGAGCGTGAATTCTTTCTGCTGTGGGCGCTGGGCGCCGATCTCCCTGGTGCCGTATCGGTTCATTCGATGGATGGCAAAGCGCTGCCGCCTCCGGACGATGGCCGTGCCGACAGGAGGAGCCCGGGCTCTGTGTTGCGTTTTTCCGTCGCCGGGGTGCAGCTGAAATTCTCTGCTGTACGCGACACCGGCAAGGGCGGCGGTCTCACCATTCCGGCCGAAGGTGTCGGCGGTTCCTGGATCGTGAAACTGCCGTCATTTCAGTTCGACGGCGTGCCGGAGAATGAATTCTCGATGATGACCCTGGCTCGCCGGATCGGCATCGATGTCCCCGATCTGCAACTGGTTGATCCCGGGGCCATCGCCGGTCTTCCCGAGGGGCTTGGCGAGGTCAGGGGGCAGGCGCTGGCGATCCGACGCTTCGACCGCGGCGACGATGGCCCGATCCATATTGAAGATCTGGCCCAGGTATTCGGTGTCTACCCGCATGACAAATACGCCAAGGTCAACTACCGCAGCATCGCCTCGCTGCTGGAGGCGGAGACGGGCGAAGCCGACATCGCCGAATTCATCCGTCGTCTCGTTTTCAGCACCCTGATCGGCAACGCCGATCTGCATCTCAAAAACTGGTCGCTGATCTATCCCGACCGACGCCGGCCGGCTCTCGCGCCGGCCTATGATGTGCTCTCGACCATCCCCTATATTGCCGGCGATGCCGCGGCTTTGAACTATTCGCGGACCCGGCGGATGAGCAGGGTCTCAAGAGCCGAATTCGCCCATCTCGCCGCCAAAGCGCGACTGCCGGAAAAGCGGGTGCTGGATACCGTCACCGAGACGGTGGAACGCTTCAAAGATGTCTGGGCCACGGAGAAAACCCGCCTGCCGCTGGCAGCGAAGGTGGTCGATGCGGTCGATGCTCACGCCAGGGGAATTCCGCTCTATCATGGCCTGTGACCCCAACTCCGCAAAAAGAAGCAAAAATGAAATATGCGGTTGTCGCCATGTTGCCTGTTTCCATGCGTCCTGTGCATTAACCGGGGATTTTGTGATCTCGCGCAGGAGACGCCTTCGTCACACATGATGCCGGAAGCAGTGATGAGCGTGGAGTTCCGAAAGTGACTCCTTGCGCAACGCTTGCCGAATCGAAACGGACTTCGCTGTGCAGGTGACCTTTGCCGATTGTCCAGGCCGGCGCAGCCAGATGCATTGCGGCACCGGATCTGGCCGGGGAACGGGATGGCCCTTCGACCTTGACGGTAAAACGTCAGGTCAGCCTGCAGCAGGTGGACTGTGGGCCAGGCGGTTTTCATCGGCCTGCTCGTTATTCGGGGATTCAGGGGGTTGGCGGAGAAAACGGGCCAGGCGGTGGTTGCGTCTCCCTACGGGCTTGCCGCTGAGTGGAGCTACACGCCTGCCGAATTGGCGATGTTCGAGAAAGGCTGCGATTTGCGATTTCTCTGGAGGCGAAACTGTGAACGCGGACAGGATTTCAGGTCTGTTGTGAGAGCGTCGCGGGAATACCGGCTTGGAGGATCGGGCAGGCGGTGTTCTTTGGCCCACAGTGCGCACGTGTGCGGGTCTTTGATCTGCCCCTCTGCAGGTGCATGCAGGGACCGCGCGCGGCTGGAGGAGTTTGATCGCGCAGGCAGCCTTGCCCATCGCACAAGGAGTGCTCCGCAGTGGCTGAAAGCCGCCTGATCAGGGCAGATTGGCCGCCGGGGCGAGCCGGAGATCCGCCGCTGCAAGCGGGAGATCTGCCTTTGTGGCCGTGGTCTGGTCAACACCGTCGCGGATATGGACGACACTGATGTCGTCGCTGTAGAGCCGTTTCCAGCCTTTGATGTGATCCAGAAACTGTGCGGCCGGGGCACCGGCAGGAAGCAGGGTGGCGTCGATGTGGTTGTCGTCGAGCAGATGCAGGAGCTTGTCGATGTTTCTCAGGGATACCGCATTGACCCAGTCGACAACAAAGTCTTAACCATAGAGTTCGGTGCGGCCGTCGATGAAGACCGGGATGTCGCGCCAGATCAGATAGCCACCATAGCCGTATTCGTTGAACACGCGCTTGAGCTGGTGTCGCTCAATGGCGTCGACCGCGGCCACCGGCATGCGGTATTCCGGCACGCGGAAGGGGCGGATGGAGGTGTAGGTGGCGGTGATGGCGAGCGTCGCCAGCACGATTGCGAGCGCCGCCACCCGGGTGGGAGCGGTTGAGGGGACCCCGGTCGTGGGGAGCGGGGCCAGTTCACCGATCGGTTTTGCCAGCACCAGCGGCACCAGGAAGGCGAAGACCTCGACATTGCGGGCATGGTTGAGCGCCATCCACAGAAGTCCCAGCACCAGCAGGATGCGCGGCGGCGACAGACGGATGCGGAAATGGAAGGCGATGGCGATGAGTGCGAGCAGCGCCAGGGCAAACAGCGAAAACGAGCTGAAATTGCTGGGATACCACTCGATGATGACGTTGAGCGCCTTGCCGAGGCTGAGGATGTGGAGGCTGGCGAGCGGGGTGGCATAGCCATAGGGCGTGCAGCAGGAGGCGATCGCGGCGGCGATGCCGAACAGGACCCAGCGGGCAAACAGCGCGACGCGTTCTTCGGCTGCCGCCTCCCACAGTGCAACCAGCGCGATGGGGCCGATCAGCATCAGTCCGAGCACGAAACTGCCATGGAGATTGGCCCACAGCGCCATCAGGGGGAGAAACAGAAGTGAGGGCGTGGTCCTGCGGTCGGCTGCGCGCATCAGCAAGCCGACCCAGGCCACCATCACCGGCAGCGCCAGCATATGCGGACGCGCCAGGAAATGGCCGACGGATTGCGCTGCGGCGAGAATGACAAAGAGCAGAGAGCGGGGAATCTCAAGATGGGCGTTGAGGAACAGGCCGAGAAGGGTGACCGAGAGCGCGATCGCGACCAGCGTGAGGAGGACCGGCCCGGAGACGCCGGCGAGTCCATAGGACAGCGCCAGCAGCACCTGCGACAGCCAGGAGGTCGAAATCCAGGGGGCATTGAGCCGGGTGAAGGAATAGATGTCGGTGCTCGGCAGGGCATGGTGGCCGAGGATCCACTGCCCGACCTTGACCTGCCAGAATGTGTCGGGGTCGTTGAGCATGCCGTCGCCGAGCAGCATCAGGCCGAGGAGAGCAGCGGCGCCGGTCAGAAGCGCTGCCAGAAGCGGTGCATTGAGGCGCGGGAGGCGGGGGACGGAAGGGCTGAGGGTGAGGGACATCGCAGGCCTTGTCGGACGGGAATTTCAAAAAAGCCGGGCGAAAAACCCGGGGCCAACCGGGAAAAGCGCAGGCGTATTGGAGCATGGCGGCAATGACATCAGGTTAAAGCGCTCGACGACTCAATAACCTCAGGTCTGGCGTTTTGCCCTCGCAGGCGCGCTTTGCCCGTTTCCAGGGGAGGCGGAGAGTCTGGCGGCAGTTGGCGGTGCGGGGAGGGGAAGGGAGGGATCTGCGGACCCTGGGGGGATCCGCTCTGCGGACCCTGGGGGGATCCGCTCTGCGGACCCTGGGGGGATCCGCTCTGCGGACCCTGGGGGGATCCGCTCTGCGGACCCTGGGGGGATCCGCTCT
>WQYW01000078.1 GCA_009781045.1 Alphaproteobacteria bacterium | reverse complement strand
TGGACGAAGATCCTACACTCTCTCCCAGATCAATCAGCTCCGGACCTGGCTGGCCGAGGCGCGCCCGAAAGACGCCATCGAGTTCATGCCGCGTCGCCGGGAAGGGGAGAAGCTTCAGGTCCTAACAGTCGTCAATTTCAAGGGCGGTTCGGCCAAGACCACAACCTCGCTCTATCTGGCCCATTATCTTGCTCTCCACGGATTCCGCGTCCTCGCCATCGACCTCGATCCCCAGGCCTCGCTGTCGGCGATGTTCGGCTATCAACCGGAATTCGATATCGGACCCAATGAGACTCTCTATGGCGCAATCCGTTATGACGAAGAGAGGCGGCCAATGCCTGATGTGGTGCGCCCCACCTGTTTCGACAGCATTGGCCTGGTGCCCGGCAATCTCGAACTGATGGAGTTCGAACACCACACCCCGCGAGCGATGATTGATCGCCGCGAGCGCGGGCATGACCTGTTCTTCCGCCGAATATCCGGTGCCATCAACCAGGTCGCCGAGGAGTACGACATCGTGGTGATCGATTGCCCGCCGCAGCTCGGCTATCTCACCATCGGTGCGCTGAATGCCGCCACGTCGTTACTCGTCACCATCCATCCACAGATGGTCGACGTTGCTTCCATGAACCAGTTCCTGCTGATGACATCGGATCTGATGTCCGTGATCGAGGAAGCTGGAGGCAGCCTTGATCATGATTTCATCCGCTATGTCGTGACTCGGCACGACACCAACGACATACCCGAGGCACAGATCGTGGCGCTGTTGCGCAATCTGTTCGGCGCCGACGTACTTGACGCCACCGTGTGGAAATCGACAGCAATCGCCAATGCTGGCCTGACCAAACAGTCGCTCTACGAACTCGATCGCAGTTCCGTCGGGCGGGGTGCGTATGAACGGGCACTGCAATCTGTGGATGCCGTCAACGCAGAAATCACTCAACTCTTGAAGATGGTATGGGGTCGATGAGTAAACGCACGGATACGATAAAAAGTCTTTTCACGGTCACGCCGAAAATCGTCCTGTCCGAAGACGCACACCTGCCTTCGACAGCCCGCGTCTCCGCCGGTGCGGTACGTTCCCTGCGTGAGTCTTTCTCAGACGCAGAAAGAGAGAACCAGGAACTGCGCCAGAAGCTTGCCGCCGCGTCCCTCATCATCGAGATTGATCCTGCCGCGATTGATCCTTCGCCCCTGTCCGACCGCTTTCGCGATGATGATGCCAGCGCCTATGAGACCCTGAAACAGTCAATCCGCCAGAGCGGCCAGGAAGTGCCGGTCCTGGTGCGAGAGCACCCGACCGTGCCGGAGAGATACCAATGCGCCTATGGCCATCGCCGGATCCGCGTGGCCAGCGAACTCGGCATCAAGGTCAAGGCCATCGTCCGGACCCTTACCGACGAAGCTCTTGTCGTCGCCCAGGGACTTGAAAACGCGCCCCGTCAGGATCTGACTTTTATCGAGCGGGCAATTTTCGCGATGCGGATTGAGGATGCCGGACACAAGCGAGCGATCGTCCAGGATGCACTTGCGATCGACAGGGCGGAAGCCTCAAAGCTGATTGCGGTCGCTCGCGCTATTCCGCCAGAGATCATTGAGACAATCGGCAGAGCGCCGAAGATAGGTCGCGGCAGGTGGCAGAGTCTCGCCGACCTGTTCGCCGATCCCCAAGTCCTGGACCGGGTTCGGCGCGCCATAAACGAAAAAACTATTTCCGCCCGCGACTCCAATGCCAGGTTCCTCCTCGCCCTTGGCGCCGCCACCAAACCAAAAACGTCTCAACCGAAGTCCAGGCCCGCAGCGCTGCCGGTCCTCGCCATTGACGGCCAGGAGATCGGGCAGGTCCTTCACAGCGATCACGAGTTCCGTCTGTCGCTCGACCGCAATGTGCCAGCAGGTTTTGCAGATTTTCTCGTCGAAGAGCTGCCGCGCCTGTTCAAGGATTTCTCCGAGTTCGAAATCGCTCGCGAGATAGAAAAACAGCTTTGATCGGTCGATCTGGCTTCGACTATGCCGATTGCCCGGACATTTTCTTCGCTCCCTCTGGATCCCGCGCAGCGATTGCAGTTGCGCTGACACCGTTCGGGAAGCGGTTTGCCGCATCACTTCAAGTCACCGGACTGTTGTAGTCAATCCGGTGACTGCTTCCCCATGGTATCTTTTTTCAGGAACAGAACTGCCAGGCGAGACGAAATCACAGCTCCGTCTATTCCCTGAAAGTAGTGATTGCGGTTGGTGCCGTCATGGTGCGCCCGGACTTCATGCAGCAGGCTTTGAAACCTGCGTCCGGAGCCACAGGGGCAGAGGTCATTGCGGCCGAGTTTTTCGCTCAGCTCGACATCGCCATGGACGACGCGTGGTCCGCGCTTGACATGGGTCTCCGAGGGGAAGGAATTGCGTCGCTTACGCGTGATGCTGAAAGCTGGGCAGGTTTTCGAGGTTCGGATATTGCCGCATGACGCCCTCCATAGGGGTTGACTGCGGTCCATCACCGCAGGGCGGTGCCTTTACAGGAAGCACGATCAGGGGGAAAGCAGACACTCAGACAGCCGCCAGGGGGAAGAGGCTGGCTGTGATTTTGGCGCAACATCGCAGCCACACCGATGTCCTGCGAAAAAATCCGAAAAAGGCTTAAAGAGCCAGGACAGGGCAGGTGGTCTCTCCTGAGACCCGCAAATCGTCTGACCCGAGTTCAATTTTCCCGGGAGCGCTGTCCGGCCCTTTTACGCTTCGCGCAAAATGGCCGCGGCGGCTGCCAGCAAAAAATCCAATATCCCCGCCCCTGGGTCGCGCTTGCCGTTTTCAAAGATGGACGAGAATGCCGCGCGCACCGTTCTCAAACACCCATCCAGTCCGAAGAGTGCAGCACATTCGTCGCAATGTGCGGCGCTGCTATCGTCTCTCGCTGTCGAGGTGGTGGAGTTGCGAATCCGGATAGCGCGCGCCCGCCGCAATACCTGGAGGGAAGACCTTTGCCAGTGCCGCAAGATCATCGGCCGAGAGGTTGACCTCAAGCGCCCGGCATGCCTCATCCAGCTGGTCACGCCGCCGCGCACCGACCAATGGTACGATGCCGGCTCCCTGTGCCGCCACCCAGGCTATGGCGAGTTGAGCGGGAGAAGCTCCGATCTTCCTCCCGGCAACAGCCAGCAAATCCGCCAATGCGAGATTGGTCTCAAGGTTTCCTGCCTGAAAACGCGGACTGTAATGGCGAAAGTCCTGCGCTTTCGCTCGACCATGCGACCAGTGCCCGCTGATCAGGCCCCGCGACAACACGCCATAGGCGGTGACGCCGATGCCCAGCTCCCGGCAGGTCGGCAGAATGTCGGCTTCGATGCCACGTGACAGCAGCGAATATTCAATCTGCAGATCGCTGATATCATGTACGGCCTGTGCGCGGCGAAGCGTCTGTGAACCCACTTCCGACAGTCCGATATATCTGAGATAGCCTTCCCTGATCAGATCAGCGAGGGTTCCAATGGTGTCTTCTATCGGCACGTCCGGATCCAGGCGGGCAGGGCGGTAGATATCAATATGGTCAACGCCCAGTCGCCGCAGCGAGTAGGCGAGAAAATTCCGCACCGCCGCGGGCCGCGAGTCGTAGCCCAGCCAGCCATGCCCAGGATCGCGCAACGCCCCGAATTTCACGCTGATCGTCACACTGTCGCGATCCCGACTTTTGAGCGCTTCACCAATCAGCATTTCGTTATGGCCCATGCCATAAAAGTCGCCGGTGTCGATCAGCGTGATCCCAGCATCCAGTGCGGCCTGAATCGTCGCTATGCTCTCGCCGCGATCTGCGGGCCCATAGAAATCGGACATTCCCATGCAGCCCAGGCCGATCGCTGAAACGGCCGGTCCCTTTAAGCCGAGTTTGCGCTGTTGCATGGTCTGTCCCCGTCCACTGCGGTCCGATAGCGCTAACGCTGCTGCGCCACTCTGGCAAGCAGCGTCACTGCTGCATTTTGGTTACAAGGCCCATCCGTCGCATCGCCGCATGACGCCACTCATGACGCAATCCGCTTCGTGACGCCGACGCCGTCGCTGCCAGTTGTGCTCCAGCGTCGGATTTTCGATCCTCATCGTCCGCAACGACATGACCCACTCCGCCATCCCTGCAGCACGGAACCATTTCCCCGACAAGGACACCGATGCGGAGTTGGCCGTGATCCATCTCTCCGGACACGGCCTCGAAGTCGATGAAGAAAACTAGATCATTCCCATCAACACAACGCTCCTCGCGGTTCGTGATGTCGGCAGCAGCTGAGGCTCGCTTGCCTCTTGAAAGGAACAGCACGCTGAGCAGGCTTCAAAGGCAAGACTGACAGCCTCGCGAATACAGACGACAGGTGGCGGCGCACCTTCGCTGCTCTGGCTTTGCACGTCCACGCCTCCACTCGAGCGTCAGCGAACAGACTCAACGCTTTTAAAAAAGGTAGAACCCCCGGCCGACCCGTTCTGCATCAGGTATTCATCGAATCGAAAAATTCGGCGTTGTTCTTGGTACTCCGCAGCTTGTCGAGCAGGAAGTCGATGGCATCCATGGTTCCCATCGGATTGAGGATCCGGCGCAGCACATACATTTTCTTCAGGAGCTGGGATTCGGTGATCAGTTCTTCCTTCCGGGTACCGGAGCGGGAGATGTCGATCGCTGGGAAGGTACGCTTGTCGGACACCTTGCGGTCCAGGATCAGTTCCGAATTGCCGGTGCCCTTGAACTCTTCGAAAATCACCTCGTCCATACGACTTCCGGTATCGACCAGCGCAGTGGCAATGATGGTGAGCGAGCCGCCTTCTTCGATATTGCGTGCGGCTCCGAAAAAGCGCTTCGGCCGCTGCAGGGCGTTGGCGTCCACACCACCGGTCAGGACCTTGCCGGAGGAGGGCACCACGGTATTATAGGCACGGCCGAGGCGGGTGATCGAATCGAGCAGAATGACGACGTCGCGGCCATGTTCGACCAGGCGCTTGGCCTTCTCGATCACCATTTCGGCGACCTGGACGTGACGCACAGCCGGTTCATCAAAGGTGGAAGACACCACCTCGCCCTTGACCGAGCGCTGCATGTCCGTGACTTCTTCGGGACGCTCGTCGATCAGGAGCACGATCAGATAGCATTCCGGGTGATTATGGGTGATCGAATGGGCGATATTCTGCATCAGCACCGTCTTGCCGGTCCGGGGCGGCGCCACGATCAAAGCGCGCTGGCCCTTGCCGATCGGGGCAACGATGTCGATAACCCGGGCTGACAGATCCTTGCGGGTGGGATCGTCGATTTCCATGCGGAAGCGCTGGTTTGGAAACAGTGGCGTCAGATTGTCGAAATTGACCTTGTGCCGTGCCTTTTCCGGATCCTCGAAATTCAGGGTATTGACCTTGAGCAGGGCGAAATAGCGTTCGCCTTCCTTCGGGCTGCGGATATGGCCTTCGATGGTGTCGCCGGTGCGCAGACCGAAGCGGCGGATCTGGGAGGGCGATACATAGATATCGTCGGGGCCCGGGAGGTAATTGGCGTCGGGCGAACGCAGAAACCCGAAGCCGTCGGACAGGACCTCGATCACGCCTTCACCGACGATATCCGTTTCCTGAATCGCAAGCTGCTTGAGAATCGCAAACAGCAGCTCCTGCTTGCGCATGGTGCTGGCATTCTCCACCCCGTTCTCTTCCGCAAAGGAGACAAGTTCGGCCGGAGACTGCGACTTCAGGTCTTGGAGTTTTATTTCCCGCATCGGAGAAAGGGTCCTATGCCATAGGTTTAAAAAACATCAGCGGATTTTGCGGAATGCGGACGTGGGTGGGTTGCTTTTAGGTCCGCAGGGGCTCTGCTCGGTGAACTGGCGGTGGCATCAAACCTGTCGTCGCGCGGCGAAGCCACGACGAAAACCACATCCGCCTGCGCTGGGTGGGATCGGCACACTATAGAAAATCACCCTGGCAGGCGCAAGTTACAACCGCCACGCTCACGGTCAAAACGGCTTCACAATCACCATGATAACGATAACAACCATCAAAACAGTCGGTACCTCATTGATTATTCGATAGAATTTCTGGCTGTGGCGATTCTGGTCGCGGGCGAAGTCACGGCGCCACAGTGACAGGAAGCCGTGAACGCCCGCCATGGCAAAGGCGGCGAGAAATTTCACATGGAACCAGTGGTGGAGCCTGAAGCCCTCCCAGGTCAAATAGTCAGACTTCCAGGCCAGATAGAGCCCGAGCACCCAGGTCACGACAATGGCTGGATTGATGATGGCCTTCATCAGCCGCCGTTCCATAACCTTGAAGGTTTCGGACTGTTTCGAGCCGATTTCGGCCTCGCAATGATAGACGAAGAGGCGCGGCAGATAGAACATCCCGGCCATCCAGGCGATCACCGCCATGACGTGAAAGGCCTTGATCCAGTTATAGCTGATCCATTCGTCCATTGGCGGCGTCCAGACTGGTTGCAGGGCGGGCTTTTAGCGCGATTTCGTTTCCGGTTCACCTCAGGCCAGGGGAGAAACCGGGATGGTAACGCTTCGTTTAGGAATTCGGGTGCAGACTTGTCCTCAACTGCGCCTCTTCTAAACTTAAAAAATATAGAATCTTAAGGTTTGTTTCTTTTTGTCGGTGGATTTGACTCACGCAATCGGGTTCAGCACCTGAGGGCGGGTTATGCACATTCGTCAACATTTCCGCCAGGCAGACCTTCGGATCCGAAAAAGTGTGCATTTTCAAAGATTTAAATATTAAACGTCACCCGCTTTTCAGGCCCGTTATACAGTTTTTCCCGTTTTTTTCTTAAAGCCGGACCGGATTTATTCGCGCCGGCGCTGGTGTGGAGAAAAATGAAAGATATCCAACGACACCTGTCGAAGAGGCCTTTCGAAATGGTTAAAATCGACAGTTAATCACAGATTTTCCCAGCCCCAGTTCGAAGGCTCTTCGTGGCAACATCGAATAATTATTTTCATCTCCATCTGGTCTCGGACTCGACCGGCGAGACCCTGATCACGGTCGCCCGCGCGGTTTCCGTCCAATACGCCAATGTTTCTCCCGTGGAACACGTCTATCCGCTGGTCCGCAGCCAGAAACAGCTCGATCGGGTTCTCGACGAGATCGAGGAAGCGCCGGGAATCGTCCTGTTCACCATCCTGGAACAGGATCTGGTCCGGCGGCTCGAACAGAAGTGCAGCGAAATCAATGTTCCGAGCCTGTCGATCATCGGACCCGTGATGCAGCTGTTCGAGGCCTATCTCGGGGCCGCGACCTCCGGCCGGGCCGGTGCCCAGCACAGCCTGAATGCCGAATATTTCAAGCGCATCGACGCCCTGAACTATACAATGGTCCATGACGACGGGCAGCATTACGAGGATCTGGAGCAGGCCGACGTGGTCCTGGTCGGGGTGTCCCGCACCTCCAAGACCCCGACCTCGATCTATCTGGCCAATCGCGGCATTCGAACAGCCAATGTGCCCCTGGTTCCCGGGATTCCGCTGCCGCATCAGCTGGAGGGCCTGAAACGCCCGCTGGTGGTCTGCCTGCACGCTGCACCCGAGCGGCTGATCCAGGTACGCCAGAACCGGCTGCTCAGCCTCGGGGCCGCCCCGGCAAATGATACCTATATCGACCGCAAGGCGGTGGCGGATGAAGTTGCCTTGGCGCGCAAGCTCAGTCTCAAGTATAACTGGGCTCTGCTCGATGTAACCCGGCGCTCGATCGAGGAAACGGCGGCGGCGGTGATGAAGCTCTACACCGATCGTCAACGCGCTCAACCAACAGAATAAGCAGAATTGTCATGGCACTATGGGAGGGAGAGACCCCGTTGATCCTGGCCTCGCAGAGTCATACGCGCAAAATGCTGCTGGCCAATGCGGGTCTTGATTTTGAAGCGATTCCTGCCGGGCTCGACGAGCGGCGGCGCCAGGAACTTTCCAATCTGTCGGATCCGCGCGCGATCGCGCTGATGCTGGCCCGTGAGAAGGCGTTCGCCGTATCGAAAACCCATCGCGGACGCTATGTCGTCGGCGCCGATCAGACGCTGGCGCTTGGGGAAAGGCTGCTGAGCAAGCCGGCGAACCGGGCGGTGGCGCTGGAGCAACTGAAGGATCTCGCCGGCAAGCGCCATGAACTCCATTCCGCACTTGCTGTGGTGCGCGACGGTGACCTCCTGTTTGAGGATGCCACGGTGGCGCGGCTCACCATGCGTCCTCTGACTGAAGAGCAGATCAACGTCTATCTCGACACTTCCGAGCACACCATCACCTCGAGTGTGGGCGCCTATCAGCTGGAAAAATTCGGCATCCATCTCTTTGATGCGATTGAGGGCGACCATTTCACCATTCTCGGCCTGCCTCTGCTGCCGCTTCTCGCCTTTCTGCGCCGGGAAAAACTGCTGGGCATCTGAGAGAGCTGCGCGATGCGGATCCTCGGTCTTACCGGCTCGATCGGAATGGGCAAGAGCACCACGGCGAGGCTGTTTGCCGAATGCGGAGTGCCGGTTTATGACGCCGATGCTGCTGTCCACAGCCTCTATGAAGGCGCGGCGGTGTCAGCGATCGAGGCCGCTTTTCCCGGCACCACGGTCGATGGCCGGGTGGATCGCCGCCGTCTTTCCGAATGCGTAATCGGGGACCCGGCAGCGATGGGGCAACTGGAAGCCATCGTCCATCCCATGCTCAGGGCCAGCCGGGAGAAATTTCTGGGCGAGGCCCGAGCCTCAGGCGCAGCCGTGGCGGTACTCGATATTCCGCTGCTGTTTGAGACCGGTGCCGAGAGCAGTGTTGACGCCGTGGTGGTGGTCAGCACCTCGCAGGAACTGCAGCGCCAGCGTGTGCTGGAACGCGGCATCATGGACGAGGCAGGATTCGAAGCCATCCGCGCCAGGCAGATGGATGACGTTGAAAAACGCGCCCGCGCCGATTTCGTCATTGACACCTCGCACGGCCTGGAACCGGTGCGCCAGCGCATCCGGGGCATTCTGGCCGATCTCGCGAGGTGCGGCGCAAGCCGGGATAGCCAGAACTTAACCTGAGCACAGACCGCTTCCGCAAAAGGTCCGGCCTTGCCGGCTGTTTCTGCAATCATCAAGCCATTTTCAACAGGGTTCGGAACGGTGTTATCAACCGCGCAAAAGGCACATTTACCCTTATTCGGCAAGCGTTTCCAACCTTATCCCAGCGCCGAATCCGGCCCTGTGGTGTCAGAGGCGCCGGTCCGACCTGCCGCGCAGAAATCCAAAGGCGCAGACCGGCGATTTCCATGCGCGATTGATCGGCCCCCTTTGAAATCTGTATCTGGTCAAGTCTGCCTTGCGGCAGCCCGCCCGCGCGTCCTGCGAAACGACCTGGCTGTGTTTTGCGCAGCCCCTGAGGGTGACGGTTCTGAAGACCTGGAAGAGGCAAGAAGCACAGCGCCGGGCTGGGCCGGATCGCGAAGGTGGCGGAATGCGAACGGCATCGGGGTGTGCGCGGATGGATGACAGCTCGAACCGGAGCAAGAGCATTGCCGGAGCCCTGGTGATCCCGCCCGCGCATGCTCCAGGGTTCCAGCGGGGGTTTACGATTTGCGACCAGGTGCGAGGTTTTCAAACATCCCGCCTGGTGGAGAGAAACCCGCCGCTCCAATGATGCTGCCGTCTTCATGTGACTGTCGACAGATTTCGGATCGATCTGTCAACAGCACGACGTAGGCACTTCTGACGGTACAGCAACGAGTTGCAGTCTTATCCCCGGCACTCGGAGCGGGATGCGACCCCGAAGGCTCTGTCTCGCCCGACCCACAGAAAACCGCGAGACCGTCCGTGGTGATATCTGTGTTGCCCGATGGGTCAAAGCGGCATCCGCTGTTCCATGGTCTTTGGGCCATAGATTCGGAGACCGAAAGGGAGGTCGATCACGAAAAAGTGATAGAACCCTTGTGCGATAATCCGCTCCGTCAGCGTCGACCCTGCGCTGGAGCGCGGTCTGTGCCTATAAGATATTGATTTACAGTGTGTTTATTTTCTGAAAGGAGAGGTGCGGAAACGGTGTGCCTGGAGGTGACGATCGTGCCATGCCGGTTACTCCAGAGCCGGTGCCGCCAGCTTTCGCACGCCGCGCATCCGAATGCATCGGAGGAGCGCACCCCACGATATCTGATGCTCGATGGCTGCGAGAAAACGCGCGTATCTGGTGCCAGGATTGCGGCGGCGGAGGGGCCAATAGCGCTGTCACAGGCGGACATGCTGCGTGCACGGTGCCGGGCTTTAAGCCAGTGCGCCAAAGCGGCTGGCGCTGCCCCTGACGCCGCAGAATCGGCAAATTTGATCGAATTCACAGACAGTTGCCGAGGCCGGGGTGGCGCCGCCACGGCGGGTCCGCAGAAAAGCCATTGGCGCCTTCGTTGCAGAGATGGCGGATGGTCCGGTGCTCACTGCCATGCCGATCGGGCCAATTTCCCGCAGCCATTTATGCGCGGTTTCAGAAAGCCGTCGCTATGTGCTGGGCCCCAAATATCGTGACCATCACAGACTCAAATTAAC
The DNA here is from genome assembly GCA_009781045.1 of Alphaproteobacteria bacterium. Classification (GTDB taxonomy): domain Bacteria; phylum Pseudomonadota; class Alphaproteobacteria; order Rhizobiales; family Xanthobacteraceae; genus Bradyrhizobium. The sequence goes on along the minus strand of WQYW01000078.1, from coordinate 13,569 downwards.
GTGCCCGCGCTCTGCTGTCAGAGGACCTGATGACGTGCATATGTCTCGACGACGGATCCTTGTGGCGGAGAAAATTGCACGTTGACGAAGGGTTCCGATCAGAACTAAGCAACGAAGGACGCCAGAGGTGACGTCTGCAGACGATGCAGTCGCCGCCGGAGTTCTGCGAGAGCCGCTCGCCATGCGGTTGCGGAACGATGGGAATGAGTTTTCTGCGAAAAGCGGGAACTCAAGAGCACAGGCGGATTTGGCGGCAGGAAATCGGACTGAGAAGGGCGAAGCAGCAGGAGAAGATCGAATGAAAGCGGCAAAAGAGTCAGGAAAGGGGAGTCGGCCCGCGCGGACCGGAGACGTCTGCCGGAGGTCGCGCGTGGAGAAACTGGCGGTGGCGCAGGAGCTGATATATGACGCCTGGGAGGAACGCGATCGCAGCAAACGCGTCGCCCTGGCTCGTCTTGCGCTCAGGACGTCGCCGCTCTGCGCCGATGCCTATGTGATACTTGCCGAGCAGGGAGCGAGATCCCCTCGAGCCATGCTCTCCTACTATGAGAAGGGCGTGAAAGCTGGCAAACAGGCGCTTGCTGGTGGAGGTTTTGCAGAGAATATTGGACAATTCTGGGGTGTCCTTGAGACCCGTCCCTATATGCGGGCGCGTGCAGGAATGGCAGAGGTATTGTGGAAAATGGGGCGCAACGCCGAGGCGATAGAGCATTACCAGGCGATGCTGGTGCTTGATCCCATGGACAATCAGGGTCTTCGTTTCCGGTTGGCGGACTGGCTGATGGAGAGCGCGAAGTTCCAGGACTTCGCGCGGCTGATCAGCAGTTACAGCAATGACGAGTGGCGAGTGGAAGACGTGGAAATCGATGACGATCTGTGAGGACTTTTGCGGCGAGTGAGTTGATCGGACCTATGCGCGGCTCACGAGCGGCAAGGCTGCAGCATCCCGCATTTTTGCGGGGGGCGCGCGCCCCCACCTCTCCTGCCTCGTCAAGCTTCCCGGGACGCCTTCGCCGTCCGACAGGAAGTTCCCCTTCGCAGCACGCAAGCTGGCAGACGGAAGAAGATCCTGCTGGTTTCAGGCCGAACTCGTGCCCTTCGGCGTGTCTTATCACCGCACAGCGGGTTAATGCGTGGGTGAAAGCTGCAGGCTCATCCGTCCGATGACTATCGGACGGTGCAGCAAGGAGTTGCAGTCCGGTCCCCGGCATTCCGTGCGAAACGCGATCCCGAAGGCTCTGTCTCGCCCGACCCACAGAAAACCGCGAGACCCCCCGCGGTGATATCTGTGTTGCGCGATGGGTCAAATCGGCATCCGCGTTCCATGGCCATCGGGCGATAGATTCGGAGATCGAAAGGGAGGTCGATCACGAAAAGTGATCCGTTTTCCGTTCCTTGTGCGATCATCCGCCCCGTGAGCGTCGACCCCGCGCCGGCGCGACGTCTGCGCCCATAAGATATTGATCTACCATGTGTTGCTTTCCTGAAAGGCCAGGCCGAAAACGGTGTGCCTGGAGGTGACGATCGTGCCATGCCGTCGACGCCAGACGCGGTGCTGCCAGCTTTCGCGCGCCGCGCATCCGCGCGGCAAACTGACGTGCGCGCCACGATATTTGATGCGCGATGGCTGCCAGAAAACGCGGGTATCTGGCGGCAGGATTGTGGCGGCGGAGGCATTCAATGGGAGTGAAATGCGAAATCTTTGACCAGCGTGAAGCCGGCGCAGCCCGGGACCTTGCGGATTCAGCCCTTTAACTCAAAGAGACGAGAGGGCGATGCTAAGGGCGGATGAACGCCAGCCATCAAAGCGCTTCAGGATGGGTTCAGTGCGGGGCGTCTAGATCTGCTGCCATGTTCGGAGTGGCAATGGTGCTGCTTCGGGATCCTTTCCAGAGGGAGACGAACATGCTGAAAACTCTTGCCGCCGCTCTTCTTGCCGCCTCGATGATCGCCGCTCCGGCGATGGCCGCGGGAACCGCAAAGAGCGCGCCGGTGACCAAAAGCGAGCAGGCCCAGACCAGGGCATCGCACAGTGCCAGGGCTCACAGCCGCTCGAAGGCCCGCATTCATGCAAGGCGACAGGCGACCGCGAATTTCATGGATGCCTTCAACAGCATGAGGCACGGCCGGCGTCACCACGTCGCGCGCGGTCATCACCATCACGCGCGCGCCCATCACCATCACCACAGGGCCCGCCTGGTCCTGCGCCGGCATCACCGCTGAGAGCATCCGTGCACGGCACAGTCTGACGGAATCAGTCCTCGCGAGGCGGCTTCACCTGTGAAGATGCGGCCGCTTCGCGAGGTTCACTCTTTTCGATCAGGAACGGGAGACGGGAAAGCCAACGCGCGACTGCTGGAAACAGGGCCGAACCTGACGATTCGTTCTTGCGATTTTCACGGCGGCAATTGCCCTGGTGGGCAACCTGATCTCCGCAGATCTGCGAAAAAACTCCCCTTTTGCAAAAAGGAAGAAAGAAAATCGGCACTCCGGATTCCGTATCGCAAGAGCTGCCGGGTGACCCCTTGGCTCGGCACTGCCCTCGCGACCATCCTGCCGCGCCTTTCAGTTGATATCGATCTGGTTTATGTCCCCATCGCGGATCGGGTTCGATCGCTTGCTGCCATCGGCGAAGCCTCGGTTTGCTCCGTCCTTGCACATCTGAAACGTCGGTGAAGTCAGCTTTCGCAGTCCTCTTTGTCGGGTTCAATTTGAGGTGGGTGATGTCCCGCAGGTCTCGCAGGTTTCTGTTTCTCCTCCCGATTCTGCGCCGACCGGCGCGATGATCGGCATCGCAGAGGGTGGCCCGCCTTCTGCCGCTCCGTCGGGATCGGCCCCTTCTTCTTCCCCGCTTTGCAGCGAAGCGGCGAAATACGAAAAACTCAAAAGACAGATCGCCGACAAGCAGCAGCATTTCCAGAGGGCCTATGCCGCTGCCGGTGCAACCCGGCAGAGAGAACTCGTTCGAGAGGCGCAAAGCTGTCTGACGTCGACCCTGTCCAACTCGCTGTTTCCCGTCTGGTATGGAACGCCCTGGAATTTCAACGGAACGACCCGGGTGCCGGGACAGGGAACCATCGCCTGTGGTTATTTCGTGACCGGAATTCTGAGCGATGCCGGATTCCGAGAGTGAAATGGGCACAATCGGCCTCCCAGGTCATGATTACGGGGATGACGTCGAACATCGAGCGGTTCAGCAGCCAGCCGATGGGCGAGCTAATCGATTATCTGAGCATTCAGGGCGATGGCCTGTACATCGTCGGTCTCGACAACCATGTGGGATTTATATCGAAATCGGGCGGCCGCTATCGCTTTGTTCACTCAAGTTACTATCACCCGGAAACAGGAGTGATGACGGAGCCTCTGGCGGGACGCAATCCCCTCCATGACTCGATGTACCTAGTGGTAGGAAGGATAATGGGTGCTGAAATGGCCAGAAACTGGAGTGGAATATCGATGAGGGCGTTGCCCCACAGGGTTCTCCAGTCCTGAACCCGCTCCGCGCGGCAGCGATTGACGCTTGCAGGAAAACGGAAAGCGAAAGGTGCGACGTCGCGAAGCCGTCGACCGAAGTGATGGTGTGGGAGGCCCCAAATAGAGGGCATAGCGCGCGGAGATTGATCGGGAAGAGACTTCGGGGAGACTTCAGAAGCCGTGGAAAAGTAGCCGAACCCGGATTGAACGAAAACTCGCGGGTCATTTTGGCGGAGATCGGCCTCGTTGCCTTCATCGGTAGATTCGACTCCGGCCGAAAACCCGGTGGTTGTCGCTCAGCAACACACCCTTGTTCTCATTTGTTTGCGCAAATTCGGAGCAGTAATTTTGACGTCTCCCAGTCCACGCCCCTCAGTCCATTTGGCGAGTTCTACTTTGGCAGTGAAAACCAGTAGTCATTGACGGCGTTCAGCACGTTCCTGTGTGGGTTCGCCTTGCAATAGTGCACCGTGTACGCCAGGACTTCCTTCGCATCCGCGCGGATGAGAGGGTCCGTTCCTTTCACATTCTTCCAAATCATGTTCAGACCGCTGACATAGCCCAGCATCCAGGTCCAGGTGGAATCAAGAATTTCTTTTCCGTTCGAGCCAAGCGCCCTGAAGTCCGAACAGCGGATTCCGCCATAGCCACCGATATAGGTCTGGGCCATCGCCGTGTTGTTTAGAAAAATCGCAACTGCGGCGAGTAGCGCGGAGGCGTACCGTTTCATTCCGTATCCCGTTGTTGATCTTGATGAATCGTGTCGCTGGGCGCAGGGGGTCGGCGTGGATGAAGCCTGCCTGCATCAGGCTGGCACAAAGCACAGGAAACCTTGCGTTAATACGAATTGCGGTTCCGGCCTGGACCGGGTGCGATCAGGCTTTCGTTAACTTTTGGAGGGGCTTGGCCGATCGGCGTGATCTTCACGGTCGGAACCGTGGGCAGGGCATGTCGCAGCTGACGTGACGCCGATTGGAGATCGGCCGCGCGGCACGTGCTTGCCGCGCAGAAGCGAAAGGAGCGGGAGAAATGACTCCAGCATGCAGCGCGGATGGCGTCCTCCAGGAAACCACCCCATGCGACCTCTCTTGTCACATTCCGCAGTCAGCTTCCGGACGGAATTTGTCCCGGCCTGCATGCGACCTCGGTCGCCTGGCGAGGGGGAATTTTGCTAGCGTCTGTGGGCGCTGCCGCAGATCCGCGGCCGCCATGCTACAAGGCACGGAAATAATGCGGGAAATTGTTCTCGACACCGAAACCACCGGGCTCGAACCGCGGCAGGGCGACCGTCTGGTCGAGATCGGCTGTGTCGAAATCGTCAACCGCATGCCCACGGGGCAGACTTTCCACAGATATCTCAATCCCGAGCGCGACATGCCGCAATCGGCCTTCGAGGTCCACGGCCTGTCGGGCGAATTTCTTGCCACCAAGCCGCTCTTTGCTGCGGTGGTCGACGATTTTCTCGCCTTTATCGGGGATTCACAGCTCGTCATCCACAATGCGCCCTTCGATATCGGCTTCATCAACGCCGAACTGGAGCGCCTCAAACGGCCGGTGATCTCTCCTGACCGCCTGGTCGACACGCTGCTGCTGGCGCGTCGCAAGCACCCGGGTGTCTCCAACCGTCTGGATGACCTCTGTTCGCGCTATGCCATCGACAATTCGCATCGTGACAAGCATGGCGCGCTGATCGACGCCGAACTGCTTGCCGAGGTCTATATCGATCTGATTGATGCCCGCCAGTCGCAGCTCGGGCTGGTTGGTGAAGAGCGGGAACAGGGTGTCGGGGCCAGTGGCGACGCGCCGCGGCGCCAGCGCATCGCCGCGCTGGCAAGCCGGGTCAGCGATGAAGAGCGTGCTGCGCATCGCGCTTTTGTCGCCACTCTCGGCGACAAGGCCATCTGGCGGGAATATCTCTAGAAAATCCTCCCCCGGGCCAGAGCAGGAGTTTCCGGGAGTTTTGAGCGGGCTTTGCCGTTCTCAGCTCGGTTTGGAGCCGGATTCCTGCTGGGCGGCCATCTGGCGTTCCATGTTCTGGCGGTACAGACCGACAAAATCGACCGGGTCGAGCATCAGAGGCGGGAAGCCGCCGTCACGCACGGAACTGGCAATGATTTCGCGGGCGAAGGGGAACAGGAGCCGCGGACATTCGATCATCACCAGGGGGTGCAGATTTTCCTTCGGCACGTTGACGATGCGGAAGATGCCGGCATAGGCAAGTTCGAACGAGAACAGCACCTTGCCGGCGCTTTCGGCCTTCCCCTCAATCGCCAGGGTGACCTCAATCTCGTGTTCGCTGAGGTTGTCAGCGTTGACATTGATCTGGATATTGATCTGTGGCTGTTCATTCTGCGCCTGCAGGGAGACCGGCGCATTGGGATTCTCGAATGACAGGTCCTTGGTGTATTGTGCCAGCACGCTGAGCTGGGGCGCAGCCGCCCCTTCGGGCGGGGCGCCATTACCGTTGGTCATTGATCTCTCCTTACCCGCATGGGCCTGATTTCAAGGTTGCTGGCTAACATAGGCTTACCTCATTCCACAAGAACCAACCAGAATCTCCAGCCCGCTGGCGTGGCTCTTACGGCGAGACTCGAGCGGCGATTTTCCAACTGATTCGTTAAGGTGTTGTATAAAAAGCCCGTTTTTTATCAAATCAGCCGGGTTTCCGCGGTCGAGCGGCCGACAGAGGCGAGCACGACAAGAATTCCCTTAAGGGCCAAAACGCGCTAGACAGGGGCTTCGCGGCAATGTGCCATTGGAGCCGCCGGATTTGTCCCTACATCCGGTGGAGCGAAGCGGAATCATGTCGTCTTGCCCGGTGGTGGGTTCCCGAGTGCCGGGTTCGTGCTCACGGCAAACGCCGAAAGCTGGAAAGCGAAGACCTCGTGGACATCTACACCATCATCTTTCTGGCCCTGGCGATATTCATTTTTGTCAATCTGCGCAAGGTGTTGGGGCAGCGTACCGGGGAGGAGCGGCCGCCCCTCGAGCGCCGCACGAGCACGACCCAGGACAATAATGTGGTAACCCTGCCCGGCAAGCGGATGGATCAGCCTCCTTCCGTCCCTGATGGCGGGGCGGAAAGCGGTGACCGCTGGAAGAATATCGCAGCACCCGGCAGCGCGGTGGCTGCGGGTCTTGACGCCATCGTCGCCAGAGATGCCGCCTTCGACCCCGGCCATTTCCTTTCCGGTGCCCGCGGCGCCTATGAAATGATCGTGCTCGCCTTCGCCAATGGCGATCGCCGGGCGCTGCGCGATCTGCTGGCGAGCGACGTCTATGACAGTTTCGATGCCGCGATCCAGGATCGTGAGAATGCCGGCCACCGCATGGAGACGCATTTCGTCTCCATCGACAAGGCCGAACTCATCGGCGCCGAATTGCGCGAGCGCAATGTGCAGCTCACCGTGCGCTTTGTCTCACAGATGATTTCTCTCACCCGTGACAAGAGCGGAAATGTGGTCGACGGCAGCGCCGACAAGGTTGCGGACATCACTGACGTCTGGACTTTTGCCCGCGATATCACCTCTCGCGATCCGAACTGGAAGCTGGTTGGCACTGGCAGCGCGCCATAGGAGCCGTCAGGGAACAATTGATTGCAAACCGGCCCGAGAGGGCAGGAAAATGCGGCACATCCACCCGGCAGGCGCTTCGGTTCTGTTTGCCCGGCTCCTCAGGGGTGGGAAGCAGGGTTCTGCATTTCTTCGACTGCCGAAGCTTCCCGGGCGCTCCGGGCAGTGTCAGGGCAGGCTGGAGCCGGGTTTCGGGGTCTCGCGATCGACAAGGCGGATCCGCCTCTTCGCCGCAGTGCTGGCGCTGCTGTGTTTTCCGCAAACGGGCGAGGCCGCCCGTCAGGATGCGGCCCCCACCATCCCGGTGGCGCTGGAGATCGCCGGGGCGCAGTATTTTCCCTTGCCGTGGAGCGAACTCAGCGGCTGGAAGGACGACGACCAGCTCGCCGCCTATAACGCTTTCCGGGTCTCCTGCCGGGCGATTGGAAGCCAGGCTTCGCGGGCTCTCGGCGCCGCGCTGACCGTCCCCTGCCGGCTGGCGCGCAGGCTTGAACTTGCGAGTGCCGCGGCCGCACGCAGCTTTTTCGAAGCCCATTTCCGGCCTCTGGCGCTGTCGCGGCTCGGCGAGAGCGACGGTTTCGTCACCGGCTATTTTGAACCGGTGTTCAATGGTTCGAAGACCCGCAGCGAGGTCTATCCTGTCCCGGTCTATCGCCGCCCCTCCAATCTCTTTGTCCGTGGTTTTCGTCAGGACGCCGCCAACCTGCCGAATAAGGGCGAGGTGTTTCGCCGCATCGGGCGGCGGAAATTCGTGCCCTATTATGATCGTGCCGCGATCGAGGATGGCGCTATCGCCGGACGTGGTCTCGAGATCTGCTGGCTGAGGGACCAGAGCGAGCTGCTCTTTGCCCAGATCGAAGGCTCGGCGCGAATCAGGATGGAGGACGGTTCGATCATCCGCCTCAATTATGACGCCACCAACGGCTATCCCTATACTGCGGTGGGGCGGATTCTGATTGATCGTGGCATCATCCCCAAAGAACAGATGTCGATGCACCGGATCCGGGAATGGATGGCGCAAAATCCGGAAAAGGCGCAGGATTTGAGGCGTCAGAACCGCGCCTATGTGTTCTTTCGGGTCACCCGTCTCAAAGACGGCGACCAACCCGTCGGGGCCCAGGGGGTACAGCTCACTGCGGGGCGTTCGATTGCGGTCGACAATGCACTCCATGTCTACGGCACCCCGTTCTTCATCCATGGCACGCTGCCGATCGATTCAGAGAAACGCCCGTCGCTGTTTCACCGCCTGATGATTGCCCAGGATACCGGATCGGCGATTGTCGGCCCGGCCCGCGCCGACCTCTATCTTGGTACCGGTCCTGACGCCGGGCGGATTGCCGGGCGGCTGCGTCACGCTGCGCATTTCGTCATGCTGGTGCCGAAAGAAATCGATCCGGTGGCGCGGGGGCGCAAACTGCCACTGCCGCGCCCGCGCCCGGCGGAGATCTCCGCTTCTCGCCCTTCTGTTGCGCTGCCCGCGCATCCGGTGCGAGGCGCGCCGGGAGTTGATCGGCCGGCGTCGCGCGCCGTAAGGTCGGCGCCGCTGCAACTCCATCCCTGAAAGATCGCCCGCGATGAAGGCCCCGCCTCAATTTCCTGTCGACCCCGATCTGAGGCGGTCAGCGCGTCATCTCAACGCCGAGGAGCGGGCGCTGTGGGACCATGTGGCGCATCAGACCAGACCGCTGTCACGGCGTGGTGTTGCGCGCGCCGCCAGACCTGCGCCAGCGGCAGCTGCGGTAAAAACGCCGTCGCCGGTTGCAGTGAAACCCGCTGCGCCTCCACGAGGGCCACGCATTCTGTTGCCGGCTCAGCGGGAGATCGAGGCGAAGATCGAGAGCAGGCCGGATCATCGCCATCTCAGTGCGGAGGAGCGGGCGCTGTGGGACCATGTGGCGGGCCAGACCCGACCGCTGCAGCGGCACGGCGCGTTCCGGACCGTGGCGGCCGCGCCGCCGCCGGGGCAGGTCAGACCGCCCCCGCTCAAGACCCCGGCGCCCACCCGGCTTGTGCTGCCGCCGCTCGCGGCAAAGCCGCCGGCGGCGCCGGCGCTGGCTCCGCTCGGACGACGGCAGCGCGCCCGGCTGTTGCGCGGTCATAACGACATCGAGGCGAGGCTGGATCTTCACGGCATGACGCAGATGCGGGCGCATCGGGCACTGGCGGATTTCCTGCGCCGGGCCCAACATGACGGCCTGACCTTCGTCCTCATCATCACCGGCAAGGGCGAGGGCAGGGACGGCGAGCGCGGCGTACTGCGCCGCCAGGTGCCGCAATGGCTCAGTCTGCCCGAATTCCGCAGCCTGGTAGTCGGCTTCGAGGTGGCGCATGGCGGCCATGGCGGGGAGGGCGCGCTCTATGTCCGGATCCGGCGGGCCCGCCCGCCCGCCCGCCGCTGACGCCCCCCTTTTTCGGCCTTCACGACAGCCGCAGCGCCGCAGCAATCCGGGCGGGTCTGCACGCAGACACGCGTGGTGCCGGCGCCGTCTTTGTCACAACCGGCCGCCGACTCCGGACTTTGGTCCCGCAGTTGTCTCGCAGCTTTTGGTGACCTCGACCAGACCCGCCTCAGAGAATGAAGCGGCTGAGGTCGCTGTTGCGGGCGAGGTCGCCGACATGTTTCTGCACATAGTCGGCATCGATCGCGATGGTCTCGCCATTGCGGTCCGGTGCCGAGAAGGAGATTTCATCGAGCACCCGCTCCATCACCGTCTGCAGCCGGCGGGCACCGATATTCTCCACAGTGGAATTCACCGCCACGGCGATGTCTGCCAGTGCATCAATGCCGCTGTCGGTGATCTCCAGCGTAACGCCCTCGGTGTGCATCAGGGCGACATATTGTTTGATCAGGGAGGCTTCGGGTTCGGTGAGAATGCGCCGGAGATCGTCGCGGGTCAGGGCCTGCAGCTCGACGCGGATCGGAAGCCGGCCCTGCAGTTCCGGCAGCAGGTCGGAGGGCTTGGAGATGTGGAAAGCGCCGGAGGCGATGAAAAGAATGTGATCGGTTTTCACCGCGCCGTGTTTGGTCGATACCGTGGTGCCCTCAATCAGGGGCAGGAGATCGCGCTGCACCCCTTCCCGCGAGACGTCGCCGCCAACCCGGTTCTCACGCACGCAGATCTTGTCGATCTCGTCGAGAAACACGATGCCGTTGTTTTCCGTGGCGGTGATCGCCTCCTGGACCAGCTGTTCGCTGTCGAGCAGCTTGTCGGATTCCTCGTTGACGAGAATCTCATGGGAGTCGCGGACCGTGAGGCGCCGCGTGCGGGAGCGCCCGCCGAATTTGCCGAAAATGTCGCCAAGCGAGATCGCACCCATCTGGGCACCGGGCATGCCCGGGATCTCGAACATTGGCATGCCGCCACTGGCGGCCTGGGTTTCGATCTCGATCTCCTTGTCGTCGAGTTCACCGGCGCGCAATTTGCGGCGAAAGGACTCCCTGGTGGCGGCGTTGGCGCTATTGCCGACCAGGGCGTCGAGCACCCGTTCCTCGGCCGCGACCTGGGCGCGGGCCTGGACATCCTTGCGCCTGCGTTCGCGCACCTGCACGATCGCCACTTCGATCAGATCGCGGATGATCTGTTCGACGTCGCGGCCGACATAGCCGACTTCGGTGAATTTGGTGGCTTCGACCTTGATGAAGGGGGCGTTGGCCAGCCGCGCCAGGCGTCGCGCAATCTCGGTCTTGCCGACGCCGGTGGGCCCGATCATCAGGATATTTTTCGGCAGCACTTCCTCGCGCAGGCCTTCGGGCAGCTGCTGGCGGCGCCAGCGGTTGCGCAACGCGATCGACACCGCGCGCTTGGCGTCGTTCTGGCCGACGATGAAACGGTCAAGTTCGGATACGATTTCACGGGGAGAAAAGTCGGTCATGAGGATTTCAGGCCCGCTTTGGATGTGGGGAGTGGGTGACTGGCGGAACTCAGCCGCATGGCAGGCTTTCGATGGTGACGTTGCGGTTGGTGTAGACGCAGATATCGGCGGCGATGTCGAGGGCGCGGCGCACGATGGTTTCGGCGTCATGGGTCGAATCGATCAGAGCGCGCGCCGCCGCCAGCGCATAATTGCCGCCCGAGCCGATCGCCGTGACACCGGCCTCCGGTTCGAGCACATCGCCGGTTCCGGTGAGGACCAGCGAGACCTCTTTGTCCGCGACGATCATCATCGCTTCGAGACGGCGCAGGTAACGGTCGGTGCGCCAGTCCTTGGCGAGTTCCACTGCCGCCCGGGTTAATTGCCCGGGATATTGCTCAAGCTTGCGTTCCAGCCGCTCAAACAGCGTGAAGGCGTCGGCGGTGGCTCCCGCGAAGCCGCCGATGACGTCGCCCTTGCCCAGCCGGCGCACTTTGCGGGCGTTGGATTTGATCACGGTCTGGCCGAGCGAGACCTGACCGTCGCCACCCACCACCACAAGCCCGCCTTTGCGCACGGTCAGGATGGTGGTGCCGTGCCAGACGGCCGGCCCGTTTTCGCTCATCTGCATGATTCACCTCTATTCGGTGGAGATTTAGGCACTCATGGCCTTCCGCACAACCGGCTGGCGTGCCATGGGCGCCCCTGGGCCGGAGCTCCCCGGGAGCCTGCTGCAGCTCAATTGAACCCTTCGAGCCCGCTCTTGGCGCAGAAGCCCGGGTGCTGCTAAAAGGGGGCCCGGTCCCGAAAAAAGGGTCGGCGGCGGCGGGTGTGACGCGGGCAAACAGCGGTTTGGTCGGGGTTAACGCTTCCTGCCTTAGACATTCGATCGGCAAAACCGGGCATGACGCCTCATGCTCCATGGGAAAATCTCAAGGCAAATCTCAAGGCAGTTTTCAAGGCAGGTTTTATGCGCACAGCACAGATCCGGCGCACCACCAGCGAAACCGGGATCGAGGTCAGTCTCAATCTCGATGGTTCGGGCAAATCCGACATCGCGACCGGCATCGGCTTTCTCGACCACATGCTCGATCTTCTCGCCCGCCATTCCCGCATCGACCTCACGGTCCGGGCCAAAGGTGATCTTCATGTCGATCATCACCACACCACCGAAGATACCGGCATTGCCATCGGCCAGGCCGTGAAACAGGCCCTGGGGTCGATGCGCGGCATCACCCGCTATGCCAGCGTCCACCTGCCGATGGATGAGACCCTGTCGCGGGTGGTGATCGATATTTCGGGACGGCCGGCGCTGGTCTTCCGGGTTGGCTTTCCCCGCGACAAGATCGGCGAATTCGACACCGAGCTGGTACGCGAGTGGTTCCAGGCCTTTGCCATGAATGCCGCCCTCACCCTCCATGTTGAGACTTTCTACGGTGAAAACAGTCACCACATCGCCGAGTCCTGTTTCAAGGGCCTGGCGCGGGCCCTGCGAGCGGCGGTGGCAATCGACCCGCAAACTGCGGACGAAGTGCCGTCGAGCAAGGGTTCGCTCGGTGGCTAGGTTTGTCCCGTGCCGCAATCGCGCGTTCGCGCAGGTTCATGAGTGAAGAGGCCGCCAGATGCCTGTCTATACAATTCACGCCCCTTTATCGCCGCGTGCGGGGGCGCGTTCCAGCGACGACATGACTCTGGTGCGCGACGGATTCCATTTCTGGGCTTTTGTCTTCGGCCCGTTATGGCTGTTGTGGCACCGCTTGTGGCTGGCATTTCTGGGCTTCATCGCTCTGCTCGGTCTCATCGAGGTCGCCGGGCGCTTCGGCCTGAACGCCTCAGGCCGCGCCTCGGTCCAGATCGTGCTCCTGATCCTGCTCGGAGTTGAGGCGGCGAGCCTGCTGCGCTTTGGCCTTTCGCGGCGCAACTGGCAGCAGGTTGATGTCGTGGTTGCCCCGGATGAGGACAGCGCCATGCAGCGCTTCCTCGATCGCAGCGCCGGCAAGGTGGAGCCGCCGCTGCCGCCGCTGACCGCGACCTTCGCGGCGCCGGCACCGGGCAGCAACGAGATTGTCGGACTGTTCCCGCAACCAGGAGGGCTGCGGTGAGCGTTGCCATCATCGATTACGGCTCGGGCAACCTGCATTCGGCGGCCAAGGCCTTTGAGCGTGCCAGCCGGACCCTGCCCGATGCGCAGCAGATCCGGGTGACGTCGGATCCGGATCGGGCGTTTCGCGCCGATCGCATCGTGCTGCCCGGGGTCGGTGCCTTCGCCGACTGTCGGGCAGGCCTTGAGGCGGTCGACGGCATGATCGAGGCCATCACCGAGGCGGTGCGGGTCAAGGCGCGCCCCTTTCTCGGCATCTGTGTCGGCATGCAGCTGATGGCGGAGCGCGGCCTTGAGCATGGATCAAGCGCCGGCCTCAACTGGATCGGGGGCGATGTCGAGAAAATCACTCCGGCCGACGAAAATCTTAAAATTCCGCATATGGGCTGGAATACGCTGGAAATCCTGCGCCCCCATCCCGTGCTCCAGGATCTGCCGAAGGGAGCGAGCCACGCCTATTTCGTGCACTCCTATCACCTCCATGCGCGCGATCCTCGGGATATCATCGCGGTCACCGACTATGCCGGTGCGGTCACCGCCGTAGTGGCCAAAGACACGGCTGTCGGCACC
>WQYW01000077.1 GCA_009781045.1 Alphaproteobacteria bacterium | reverse complement strand
TTTCAGGAAACGCCCGAGGAACTGCAGGCGAAATACGACCAGCTACATGGCTGAGGGAAACGCCAAGTGAGAGATGTTGGGGGAGCCGCTGTACGCAGTGGTTCCCCCACTCACTGGATCAGGTTCCGGGAAAGATGCCGTCATTTTCGTCGATGTGCAAAAGCAGTTGCGAAGCCTCGGTTTTGCGGCATCCCGTGGCATCCCCGACAGGGCTTGACAAGAGCTGTTCGAGTGAGCCGGCTTGATGCCGGCTGCGGCACACCAGCGAATGAAACCGTGATTTCCGTATTCCGTACTTTTCTTTCCGAAATGACAAGTTGGTGTGATAGCCTTCTCCAGCCATGTGTCATTGTGCGTCAATTTGCAGGTCAGTCCGTCGCCTGCAGGAAACCCGCTATGAGTCACTACCACGCAGTCTTCCCTGTCTCGATAGCTCAGACCGCTTCACCACCCCCGTATACGCAAGGCCAGACTCCGATCCGCCATCTGTCGGGCATGACTTTCGTATCGACCGGAACTGCATTGTGGTGTCGTGCCATGGCTGTCTCACACATCAATCGGCGGACGAATGCCGTGGGCCACAAAAAGATCCCTCAGATCTTCGATCGTGAGATCGAGCAGGGCAGCGGCGCGGCGGGTGGAGATCCGACCTTTGTCGATCGCCAGGCCCATTACCTCCATGAAGGGTTTTGAGAAAAGAAGCGGCTTGGCCGTTTCGGGTTCCGGCGCGCTGTTGTGGCCGTTGTTTCGCAGATGTGAGTCCGGTATCGTACGTGCTTGTGCGAGCGTCATCCATTCGAGTGCAACCAGTCGCCATTTCAGTGCCGAGGCAGTCACCAGCAGCTCATCGGCAGCGGTGTTCAGCCTGGCGACAAGGTCGTCGTCTTCCAACTCTGTCCAGTTGCCATATCGTGTCAGGGTATTTGCCGGCATAAGCACTGCCGACGCGAAATTGTTGGCAAGTCGTTCGACACGATTGCTTTCGACCTCCTGAAACTTCTCCGCGTGCTTTGGTGGCATTGTGTCCCATGTGAGGACGTGAAATAGTTCGTGTGCCATGTCAAAATGACGCCGGCCGACAGTCTCGTGACGGTTGATCAGAACAACATCCAGCTCCGGCAAGCGACAGGCGGCACCCGAGATTCCGCTGAAAGTATCAACCATGAGCAGCAGTATCCCGAGTTCGCCCTCCATTACTTCAGCGAGGCGGCGGGCTGGCACGTTGCCGAGATTGAAGTCCGCGGCGAAGCGTTCACCCAACATCATGGCATCTTCGAAACGAGAGCGATGTGTCAGGCCGAGGGCATGGCGCAGCAATGGGATCGGACGTCCCACCTGGGGAGCGAGTGCCCGGAAGGCTGCGATCCAGCGTCCGGCATTGCGTTCACACGCAGCTAGGTCAGTTGAGGCGACGCTGCTCTGGCGCCAGGAAAAGAATCCCTCCCCGACCAACAGAAAAGGATCGGTGAAATAATCGAGGGACGCCCCCAGTTTCTCAACGGCCATCAAAAGCTCATCGGCTGTGACGCGACGTTCTCCGGTCTCAATGGCGGACACCGTCTGCCTATCCTTGAAACCGAAAAGGCGCGCCAGGTCGTCCTGGGAGAGCTTCCGTTCTTCCCGTAGGGCTTTGATCCGAGAACCAATGAAATGTGTCGCCATAAGGGCCTCCATGCGATATCGTATTCTTGCGAACGATCAATTGCAAGGAATAATTGCGGGCACCGTCAGGCTTTAAGCGGGGCGAGGATGAAATCTGGGGGTTCACAATGGCTTGAGACTCTGTCCGCCGCCTGCGGACAGGCGCTTTACCGACATTGGGGGCCCATGCCTGAGGGCGATCCGCCAGATCCCGCAACTGGAGCTGCGGCGAGAGGCGGGCACTAACGCCAGAAAGTCGTGAACTGGTCGATGGTTTCCCGATCAGGCTTGAAGCCATTGATGGCGGCCTCTGGGTCGGCGTAGCCGAAGCTGACGCCGCAGAGCAGCAGGAACTCATCACCGACATTGAACATGTCATGGGCGAGGTCGGCATAATCGGCCAGCGCCCCTTGAGGCATGGATGCCAGGCCGTGAGCGCCGGCAGCGAGGAGCAGATTGTTGAGGAACATGCCGCAATCGACCCAGAAACTCTGCCCGAGAAAGCGCGGCGTCCAGATCAGGCAGGCCATCGGTGCCCCGAAGCAGTCGTAATTTGGCGCCATGGCGCGCCGTCGTTCCTCGCGGTCGTCGCGGCTTATGCCGAGCGTTGCATAGAGACCCATGCCGCAGTGTCGTCGCCTGCTGTCATAGGGTTGTTGCCACTGGCTCGGATATTGTGGGTATTCCGGGGTGAGGGGCTCACCCGCCAAATAGCGGCGGGTCATCTCCCTCTTGAAACGTGCCAGCGTCTCCCCGGAGACGATATCGACCCGCCAGGGCTGGATGTTGCTCTGCGACGGAGTCCAGCGCGCCACGTCAAGCACTTTTCGAATGATCGCTTCATCGACCGGCCTCGGCAGAAAGGCCCGGGTGGAGCGCCGCCTGACGATGGCGTCGATCACATTGAGTTCGAGAGCGGTGTCGCCATCGCTGTCGTCATGGCTCATGGCCGATGTTTCTCCCCTGTCGGTCTGGCATTGTTTTTCTGTTTTTGTATTGCCGTGTTCCTGTCACAAGCGATGACGGCTCAGGACCGGGTCAGTTCGCGGGCGATGACCATATGCTGGATGTCATTGGTACCCTCGTAGATCCGGGTCACCCGGGCGTCGCGATAGAGGCGCTCGACCGGGTAATCGGTCAGATAGCCGTTGCCGCCGAAGGTCTGGATGGCGTCGGAACAGACCTGCTCGGCGGTTTCGGATGCCAGGAGTTTGGCCATGCAGGCCTCCTTGAGACAGGGTTGGCCGGTGTCGCGCAGCACTGCGGCATGATGGGTCAGTTGGCGCGCGCTTTCGATCCGGGTCGCCATCGCGGCAAGGCGGAAGCCGACGGCCTGATGCTCAAGGATTGGTTTGCCGAAGGAGATGCGCTCGCGGGCATAGGCGAGAGCGGCATCGAAGGCGGCCTGGGCAATGCCGATTGCCAGCGCGGCGATGCCGATGCGGCCGCCTTCGAGATTGCTGAGCGCGATTTTCAGGCCCTCGCCCTCTTTGCCCAGGAGCAGGCCGTGGTCGAGTTCGATATCGTCGAGGATGATCTCGCAGGTGTCGGAGGCGCGCTGTCCAAGCTTGCTCTCTTTGCGGGAGACCACCCAGCCCTTGCTGTTGGTGGGAACAAGGAAGGCGGAGATGCCGCGCCTGCCGGCATCGGGATCGGTCACGGCAAAGACCAGCGCGATCTGCGCCGTCGAGCCCGAGGTGATGAACTGCTTGGTGCCGGACAGGATGTAACTGTTGGTGGATTTGCGCGCCCGTGTGGTCATCGCGGCATTGTCGGATCCGCCCTGGGGCTCGGTCAGGGCAAAGGCCGAAAGCATCTCTCCGTTGGCCATCGGCACCAGGAACCGGCGTTTTTGTTCCTCGGTACCGTAGTGCAGCAGCGGCATGCAGCCAACGCAGTTATGGCCGCTCATGATGGTGGCGCAGGACGCATCGGCGTAGGCGATTTCCTCAATCGCCAGTGCCAAAGCGAGCGTGTCGGCACCGGCACCGCCCCATTCGGTCGGCACGGTCATCCCCAACAGCCCAAGCGCCCCGATTTCCGCCATTTCCTCGGCAGGGAAACGGCTCTCGGCATCCCGTGCCGCCGCCCCCGGCATCAGCCGGTCGCGCGCGAAATGACGCATCGCGTCGCGAATCAGGCGGTGACTCTCACTCAACAGCATTGCATTTGGTCCAATTGCCTCGCTATCGTGTCACGAGCGCGGACTGGCGACAACAACCGTGTGATGTGGACCGATGCGGACTTTGGCAGACTGTGGCGCGTGCGCCCGCCTTCCGGATGTCACGACCGCTTCTTCCCGGCCCGTCCTCCGGACCTGCTGCGAGGCCTTGCAGGTTCGGTGGTACCGCTGACAGCGCCATCATTAAAGGCGGGGCGCTGCGGAAGCGTGAGGTTGGGACGGTAGGGCAGTGATTCGGGGCCGTGCATCTCATCGAGGTGGGGCTTGTGGGCCTTGGAGCCGGCACCGTCGCTGCTGTTGACCGCAACGCTGACGCTGCGCCGTTTCATCGCGCTCGCCGGGGGCTTGCCGGATTTCCTTGTGGCAGCATGGACCCCGACCCGGCTCTGGATGGCGCGTTGGGTTGCCGTAGGATCGTCGACCACCGCCAGTTCCGTGGCGCGCAGGCGCCTTATTTCGTCGCGCAGCCGCGCCGCCTCCTCGAAATTGAGGTCGGCGGCGGCGTCGCGCATCCGGCTTCCGAGATCGGCCAGCACCGCCTCGAAATTATGACCGATCGAAGCCACATCATCGACCATGCCGCCGGCACCAAGGTCGACCAGAACGTGGTCGCGCTCATAGACCGAGTTGAGGATGTCGCCGATCGATTTTTTGACGCTTTCCGGGGTGATGCCGTGGAGGGTGTTGTATTCGACCTGTTTCTCGCGGCGGCGGTTGGTCTCGGCGATGGCGCGCTCCATGGAACCGGTCATGTGATCGGCATAGAGAATGACCCTGCCGTCGACATTGCGCGCGGCGCGGCCGATGGTCTGGATCAGGGAGGTCTCGCTGCGCAGGAAGCCCTCCTTGTCGGCGTCGAGGATGGCGACCAGGGCGCATTCGGGAATGTCGAGACCTTCGCGCAGGAGGTTGATGCCGACCAGTGCATCAAAGGCGCCGAGACGGAGGTCGCGCAGGATCTCGATGCGTTCGATGGTGTCGATATCGGAGTGCATGTAACGCACGCGGATACCCTGCTCGTGGAGATATTCGGTGAGGTCCTCGGCCATGCGCTTGGTGAGCACAGTGATCAGGGCGCGATAGCCGGCGGCGGCGACGGCCCGCAGTTCCCCGACGAGGTCGTCGACCTGGGTGCGTGCCGGACGGATCAGGACCGGCGGATCAATCAGCCCGGTGGGGCGGATCACCTGTTCGACGAAGACGCCGCCGCTCTGGTTGAGTTCCCAGTCACCAGGAGTTGCCGACACCGCGACCGTCTGGGGCCGCATCCGGTCCCATTCCTCAAAACGCAGCGGTCGGTTGTCCATGCAGGAGGGCAGGCGGAAGCCATATTCGGCCAGCGTGGCCTTGCGGCGGAAGTCGCCGCGGAACATGCCGCCGATCTGGGGAATGGTGACATGGCTCTCGTCGGTGAACACCAGCGCGTTGTCGGGGACATATTCAAACAGCGTCGGCGGCGGCTCGCCGGCGCGCCGTCCGGTCAGATAGCGGGAATAATTCTCAATGCCGGCACAGCTGCCGGTGGCCTCCATCATTTCGAGATCGAAGGTGGTGCGTTGTTCCAGCCGCTGTGCCTCCAGGAGGCGCCCGTGGTGGTGGAGATCATCAAGCCGCAGTTTCAGCTCGGATTTGATCGATTTGATCGCCTGCAGCAGGGTCGGGCGCGGCGTGACATAATGCGAATTGGCGTAGATCTTGATGAATTCGAGTTCGTCCTGTTTGTGGCCGGTGAGCGGATCGAATTCCTCGATATTTTCGACGACATCGTCGAACAGGTTGACGCGCCAGGCACGGTCTTCGTAATGCGCCGGGAAAATGTCGATGGTATCGCCGCGGACACGGAATGTGCCACGGGTGAAGTCGCCCGGGGTGCGCCGGTATTGCAGGGCCACCAGGTCGGCGATCAGGCGGCGCTGATCGATCTGTTCCCCCTTTTTCAGGGCAAAGGTCATGGCGGTGTAGGTCTCGACCGAGCCGATGCCGTAGATGCAGGATACCGAGGCGACGATGATGACGTCGTCGCGTTCGAGCAGCGCGCGCGTGGCCGCATGCCGCATGCGGTCGATCTGCTCGTTGATCGAGGAGTCCTTCTCGATATAGGTGTCGGTGCGCGGCACATAGGCCTCGGGCTGGTAGTAGTCGTAATAGGAGACGAAATACTCCACCGCGTTGTCGGGAAAGAAGTTTCGGAACTCGCCGTAGAGCTGGGCGGCGAGCGTCTTGTTCGGCGCCAGGATCAGCGCCGGACGCTGGGTGGCCTCGATCACCTTGGCCATGGTGTAGGTCTTGCCCGAACCGGTGACCCCGAGCAGGACCTGGGCGCGGTCGCCGCGCGTGATCCCTTCGACCAGTTCGGCGATGGCCTGTGGCTGGTCGCCGCGCGGCTCATAATCGGAGCGGATGGTGAAGCGCACGCCCCCTTCGGATTTTTCCGGGCGTGGCGGACGGTGCGGGGTCCACACCCATTCGGAGCCGTCGGCGGCGCGGAATTCGGGGCGGCCGTCGCGAATCAGGGCATCAAGCGCCTCGGCCGTTGCTTTGACCCCGAGGGCTTCGGCCTTGCTGCGGGGCGGGCGCGCCAGAGCCTCCTGATCGTCCTCCTCGGTCGGCAGGCCGAGCTGGCGCGCCAGTTCGGGGTCGAGGAAGGGCACAATCGCGGCCGTGCCATAATGGGGGCTGGGCGCAGCGGTATCCGGGGCGTAAGGACCATCTTCGGGCAATTTCCGGGAGGTCGAGGCGCGGGCGCGATGGGCGGCAGCGTCACTGGCGCGCCGGTCGCGCGAATTGTCCGGCGGGGGCTCAATTCCGGTCGACGAACCGATGCCGCTCTCGCCGCGATTGATGGCCGGGTTGAGCAGTTCAGCCAGCGCCGGGCCGATCGGTTGGACATCGGGGCGCGAGGCGCCGGATGTCTTTGATCCGGACGCCCTGCCGGATGACGTGCGGGAATCTGTCTTCTTGGCCATGGTGCGGCAAGTATGGACCGAAACCTGGCGCCTGTAAAAGAGTGAGGGGCCCCGCGAGAGATTTGGGGTGGCGTGTCAGGAAGGGTCGGATCGGCGCGTGTGTTCAGGCAGGATCGCCCTTTGCGCACATGGCGGAGGGCGTCGGTTTCCTGCCCGACTCCTTCAAATCGTGGACGCAGGGCGCAGGCGCCTGAGTGCAGCCGGCAGCTTGGCGTCGAGCCAGCTGGCGATCGCCTGCTGGTGGCGATGGTAGGAGAGGCCGAGCGCGATGATTAGGACGCCGATCACCGAGAGCGCGAAGGGAAACAGGAGCGAGTCCTTAAAGACATTTTGGGCGAGTTCACCGAGATAGAGCGCGACGCCGATCGTTCCGAACACGACAAAGACGCGTCGTCGAAGGAATACGGCGAGCAGCAGGAAACCGACATTCATGGCGCAGTAGATCGCCTTCTGCACAGTCGTGCCGCCTGAGGTCGCGGTGATGGCGCCCCAGAAAGTGAGGACGCCGAACAGATAAAGCCAGAAGGCGAAGTCGCCGGAGCGCTGCCGGGTATTGACGATGGCAGCGATCACAATCATGGCGAGGCCGAAAACGATCGATACCTGGCGGGATAATTCCCAGTTGCCCGACGCTTTGCCCGCGATCCACGGCACGATGTCCATCGACATGAACCAGAACGCGATTGCAACCAGGAGCACGATGAAGGGGAAGCGATAGAAGTGGAGCGCCACAGCTGCGGCGAGGATTGTGGCAATCTCCATAAAAATCCAGCTTCCCCGGATCAGCTGGTAGAATTCTCCTGTTGTGCCCGGGTGGCCGAAGCGGCTCCACATGCCGAGCGCGTCCTGGATGCCAAAGACCGCAAGTGGCGCCATCGATACCGCGATTGCGATCAGGAGGCCGCCGGCTGCGGGCAGATTGCGCGCGTTCCAGAGATAATGTCCTGTGGTGGCGAACAGGACGGCGTAGACGAGGGCGGTGGCAGTCAGTGCCGCTCCGCCCATCTTCGAGAAGGCGAGGGTCGAAAACAGTCCCATCGCGCCAATGACGATGAGGGCGCCGGCATACCAGAGCATATGCACGAAATCGAATTTCGGGGGGCCATTGGAGGTGTTGCTGGCGCGGTTGGCGAGGAAGGCGAGCAGGGGGTCCAATTGTTCCGGTGTGATCAGGCCGGTGAGCGCGGCGGCGCGCAGGTCATGGTCGCAACAGCGCATGGGAATGTTTCCCGGTTTCAGAAAACGGTTGTGCGGATAAAGACTTGTCGATCGGCGCCGGCACGCACGGGCAGTCGCATTGGAGCACAATAGATCAAAATGAACAAGGTTCAATAACTTTCGGGGCGGCTCGGTCGATTGGCTCCCGGCGAGCTGACCTGCTCGGTCTTTGACCGGAAATTATGGCAAGATCCGATTGGGCCGGGTTGTGCAAATTCCTGCACACGGTTTGCCGTGAACCGCTTTCTTGCCATGATCGGGATGCATCACCGGTGCCGCCGAAGAGCTGGCCGATCACGAGGGGGACGGATTTCAATGGGGCGCAGGTTCGGCATTGCGCCTGCCTGAGGACGCTGCACAAGGAGGACGATTGCGATGTCACTTAAGCTGTTTGAGCTGGTCGGGAGCGACGCAACGCGTCCCTTCTCTCCCTATTGCTGGCGCACCCGGCTGGCGCTGGCGCATAAGGGGCTGTCAGCGGAAACGATCCCCTGGCGCTTCACCGAGAAGGCGATGATCTCGTCTTTCGGAGCGGAGAAGGTCCCGGTATTGCTCGATGGCGACAAGGCGATCGCCGATTCCTGGGCCATCGCCTCCTACCTTGAAGACGCCTATCCTGATCGGCCGTCACTGTTTGGCGGCGAGGGCGGGCGTGCCATGGGCCGGATGATGAACTGGTGGGGCGATATTGTCGTGATCGGCGGAATTTTCCCGATGATTGTCGCCGATATCCCGAGCCATTTGTCGGATGTGGACGCAGCCTATTTCCGCGAAAGTCGCGAGGCGCGCCTCGGCAGGTCGATCGAAGACACTGCAGCAAACCGCGACCAGGCTGTGGTTAGTTTCCGCAGGACGCTGGAGCCGATGCGACAGACGCTCAAGACACAGCCCTTTCTTGGCGGCAGCGCTCCGAACTACGCCGACTATGCCGTTTTCGGCGGCTTCCAGTGGGCGCGGGTGGTCAGCCCCTTCCGGCTCCTGGAGGCAGATGACCGGATCCACGCCTGGCGCGAAAAGCTCCTCGATGCTTTCGACGGCCTGACGCGTAAATCTCCAGGCTATCCGGTGTGATCTGCCTTGGTCGGATCGGGCAGGGGCGCAAATGCGCTTTCCTGGCCGATTTGGCAGGCATGCCCGATAGTGTTCCTCGGCCCGCGCAAGGTGCAGCCCTTGTCAATGAAGCCGGACCGGAGGGCGGCGTTCGGGCGCTCTTCGATCCCCGCTGGTTGGTTCCATCCCCGGGCGAAACGGGGGCAGCCGAGGACAGCCTGTGCCGGTGTACCCCCGGAAGCCGGAAGCGATTGAACCCGTTTCTGCCGGACTCTTTTTCACCCGGCTGGAATCTGTTTTCTAGGCGCAGACGTGTTGCGAAAGAGATGCTGCGGATGCACAGATGCGATCTCATTTGTTAGAATTTCAAATTTGGTTGAAAGAGAAATCATGAAAAATAATTTCATCCGTCTTTTCGGTGGCTTCCCAGCCGCAATTTTTGCTGTTGGAGCTGCCTCATTGCCGGCTTCCTGGGCTGAGGCCAGCAGGGAGACCCAGGACATGTACGACATTGCTGTAAGGTGCAGTGTCCATATGTCATACCTTGCATTCGTGGCGGAGGAGACAAAGAACGAGAAGCTCGAAGCCGCCTTTCAGGCAGCGACAACGCGACACGTGAAAGATGCCGTGATCTCTGGCGACAAACTCGGGAAATCCGCGGACGAAGTCGAGCGCGAGATCAACGGAAGGGGCGAAACATTTGCAAACACCCAGATAAAGACGCCGATGGACGAGAAGGAGATCGAGGCGGTGACCACAGCCTGCGGACCGGAAATCCTTCCCCTGTTGAAATGAAAATGAGGCGGGACCGAGCGGGGTCATCGCCTTGGCATCGACGCGGTGAGGTGGAATGAGGTCGCAGCCGGGAATCCTGGCGGGTTCCGGAAGGTTCCTCGTCCTGTGATGACTTTCGCTGCGGCGGAGCATCCGGGAAACAGACCAACCGTTGCGAGGTGTGTTCAGGAGGGACGTGCATTGCCGCTCCGGGTATCTGTGCTCCTTTTTGCCAGGAAGGCTGGCCGCCGGTGAAACCTCAGGCTTCCGGCATGAGGGACGGTGGGAAAGCTGGCGTTGCCGGGACAGTGGGTCAGCTTCGGCAGGATTTCTGATTTTTTGTGGTGGGAAGCGGGGCGGATCACGCGATCGTCAGAGGAAATGGGGAATCTGACCATTGAGCGTCGCAGAACGGCCCCACTTCGTCGTCAACGTTTTGCCCATGCGGTGATGGTCAGCAATATATGCCGTTGCCCGATTTTCTGCTCCGCCTGGCCTTTGGCCTCTTACTAAATCCTCTGCCGCTTCGATGAGAGCCGATTGGATGAAAATGCTGCCTCCGGTCCTGCAGCGCAGGCTTTGCCGCTGCGCGAAGATTTCCTGGGTGCCCCCCAGGGAATGGCGGTGCGGCATCGTCTTAATCCCCAGAGCGATCAAGCCCCGGAGAGCGATCATGACCAGTTTCGCCACGTCGAAAGACTTCAATTACAGACGCGGCACGGACCGCCGAACCGCCTCCGGAGCTGCGATGTCTTTGTTTCGGATCATGAAGTCATCCCTCGGCGCGCTGACTGCGGTTGCCGCTTTGGCGCTGTCGGCCGCGGATGCCCCGGCGCAGGTCTCGCTCACGACCACCGACCCGAAAGCGGCCCCGGTCACCGTGCAGTCGGTGGATATTTCCACCGAAGTCATGGGACGGGTTGCGGTGACGACCTTTGACATGGTGTTCGCCAACCCCAATGGCCGCGTGCTTGAAGGGACCTTTGAATTTCCGCTCCTCGACGGTCAGCGCGTGGTGCGTTTCGCGCTCGACATCAATGGCAAACTGCGCGAGGCCGTTCCGGTTGAGAAAGAGAAAGGGCGGGTGGTTTTTGAAGAAATCGAGCGCCGTCGTGTAGATCCGGGCCTGCTGGAGAAGACCGCAGGCAACAATTATCGCGCCCGCATTTTCCCGATCCCGGCCAATGGCACCCGCCACGTCGTCATCGCCTACCAGGAGGATCTGGGGGCGACATCGGCCGCAACATCTGCACCGCATTACCGTCTGGCGCTGGATTTTCTGACAGAACTCAAGCTCTTCAGCCTGACTGCAAAGGTGCTTTCTGCCGGAGGCACCACGGCACCGAAGGCGACGACGACGCTGGCACTGGACCTGCCGGCGTGGCGGGATGCAAAAATTCTCCAGATAAGGAAGGAGAATTTCACTGCCCGCGGACTGCTCGAGATTGACCTGCCTGCCATGCCGGCGGTCGGAAAGGCGCAGCCGGCGGTAATCACCGAGACTGTGAATGGCCGGGAATATTTCTACGCTGAGGCGGCGCTGCCGCCGATGAAGGCGAAGCCGCGGCCGGTGCCCAAAGCCATCGGCATATTGTGGGACGCCTCCGGTTCGGGACGGGAGCGCGATCACAACCGCGAGTTTGCGCTGCTGGATGCCTGGTTTGCCACTGTTCGCAACGTCGACGTGAAGCTGCTCCTGATCCGCAATACCGCGGCGATGCCGGTCGCACTGACGGTGCGGGACGGCAACTGGGCCGACGTCCGTGCGGCGCTTGAGAAGACCGTTTATGACGGAGCTACCTCTTTTGACGGTCTTGCCGATGACGCATCGGTCGACGAATGGCTGCTGTTCTCCGACGCCCTGGTGAATTTCGGGTCCACGCAGGCCATTGACAAGCTGCCGCTGCGAGCACCCCTCCACGCGGTCAACGCGTCGACGCGTGCGGCACCGGAGTTCCTGCGCGGACTGGCCGCACGGGGCGGCGGTGAGTATGCCGATCTGCTGGCGATGGATGCGCAGGCGGCCGCCGCGCGGCTGCGCCAGGTTTCTCTTCGTGTGCTCGGTATTGAACGCAATCCGGAGGCTGTGGCCCAGGTTTTCCCGGAGCCCGGGGCGGCGGTGCGTGCGGAGAGTGGCACGCTGGTGGTGACCGGCATTCTGCGTCAGGCTTCCGCGACGGTGGCTGTGAAACTGGGGTTCTCGGAGGCGGACGCGCAGAGAATCGAGTTTTCCGTGAAGTCGGGAGATGGCGCCAGCACGCTTGCGGCGCGGGCCTGGGCGCTCGCGAAAATCGAACATCTGTCCGCAGCAGGCGGTGACAACCGCGCCGACATCCGAGCCACCGCCCAGGAATTCCGCATCGTCACCGCAGATAGCTCCCTGATCGTGCTTGAGTCGCTCGAAGACCATATCCGTTACGACATCGCACCTCCGGCCGAATTGCGTGAGCAATGGGCGCGGTATCGGGGCAGTCGCGACACCACCTTCGGCAAGAACCGCGGACAGCACATCGAGCGCGTCGTGAAACTGTTTGAGGAACGCGCTGCGTGGTGGGCGAAGAAATTCCCCAAGGATCAGCCGTCGAAGGCGGAATTGAGAAAGCCGATTGCAGGCATTGCAGGGACAGAGAGCGAGGACAGTGGGCGCGCCTCGAGGACAAGGTCTCGGCCAATGGCCGAGGCTGAAATGGCTGTCGAGGCTGAAGAGGCGCCTCCGCCGGCACGTGCCGCGCGTGAGCGAGGGCGGGGGCGAATCCACGGAATTGTGGCGTCTCCGCCGATACCCATGGTGCCCATGGTGAGCTTGGCGCCATTGGCGCAGGTTCCCGCAGCTTCTGCCCCTCCCGCAGCGGACAGGAATTTTGATGCGTTGAACGGCAACGTCAATGAGAGTGCTGGAGCGCAGCAACGTGCCTCCAATGGCTATACCTGGCGTTCGCGCGCGGATGTGAATAGCACCACCGTTCCTGTGGGTGATGCCGTCCATGCGCCCATCGCGGCCGCATCGATCGCGCTTCAGCGCTGGTCGCCGGCGGCGGGCTACCTTGATCACATCCGGAGGGTGCCGGAATCGGAGCGCTTTGCAGCCTACCTCGAAGAACGCGCAGACCACGCGCGTGAGCCGGGCTTCTATCTCGATGTTGCCGGATATTTCTTCGACGAGGCCAGGGATAGCTCCACCGGCTTGCAGATCCTGTCGAATCTTGCCGAACTCGGTCTGGAGGATGCGCCTCTGCTGCGCGTGCTTGGTCATCGTCTGGTCCAGGCCGGACGGCCGGAACTGGCGCTGCCTGTGTTTGAACGCGTGCTGAAGATCCGGGGGGAGGAGCCGCAAAGCCGTCGCGACCTGGCGCTTGTTGCAGACAAGTTCGGGCAGCATCAGCGCGCGGTCGATCTGCTCTGGGAAGTCGCGAGCCGTCCCTGGGATGACCGCTTTCCGGAAATTGAGCTGATCGCGCTTGGCGAACTGAATGCCATCGTCGCGGTAAACCGCAAGGGCCTCGACCTGTCGAAAATCGATCCGCGCCTGATCAAGGATATGCCGGTTGGCCTGCGCGTGATCCTGACCTGGGACGCCAATGACTGTGATATCGATCTCTGGGTGGACGACCCGAACGGTGAGCGCGCGATGTATAGCCATCCGCGCACCGCTCAGGGCGGGCGGATGTCGGAGGACTTCATCGCCGGCTACGGGCCGGAGGAATTCCTGCTGCGGGAACCAAAGCCCGGCAGATACACGGTGCGCATCAACTATTTCGGCGACGCCCGCCAGACCGCGCTCGGTCCGGTCACGGCGCAGCTGCGGCTGATTACCGGTTTCGGGACGGCAGACGAAAGGGAGGAGCGTCTCACCGTGCGCCTGGTGGATAACAAGGATACGCTTGAGATAGGGTCGATCGAGATCGGGAAGTGAAGGGAAGGGAGAAGGGGGCGGCGCAAGCGCCGTCGCCCCTCGGGCCCTCGGTCGGGATTTAGGAGTTCCAGGCCTGAAGATCGGGACTCCATATTCTGAACCGGCCCCGTGCTTCGCGCCTCTGTCTCATGTGACTACCTTGGAGCGCCATGTCGGTCTGACACGACGGCAGAGCCGTCTCCGGGGTTCGGCCAATGGTGGCGGCACAGCGGCCGTGAATCGCACCCGAATTCATCTGCATACAATCCGGCCCTTTCTGGCGGCGGGGCAGAGAGACAGCGGGAGCCATTGGCAGTGCCGACAACGATCCGGGTGGGGGCGGTGCGCAGCCTATGGCCAGGGTCGAATTGCGGTATGGTGGCAAGTGGCCGGCAAATCACGCGATCGTCGGGCAGGCCGAGGGTCGAATTCTTTGGCGACGAGGGCTCGAAGCAGACGGATCGCTCGCCAGCCCTCACCAGGCTTTGATTTCCGTGCTCCGGCGCCATCGTGCGAGAATTTCCCTGAGGCCGTGTGCGCGACGTTCGCAATTCAGCCGGGAATGCACATTAAGGGAGGTGCTTTCCCTTTGCCCCGACGGGCTTCCGTCTCACATTCGACATGAGAATCATCTTCGGAGGCGACACCATGACGGACATTCCGGGGGTTCCGGGGGCGGGAGATGTCCATCGCCGAGGCGGGATGGAGGGCAGAACGGCCGCCGCCGGTTCCCTGTCGCCGGGGAGTATGTCGGCCATGTTGCTGTTCCGCTTCATGAAATTTTCCGCAGCCATGGCCCTGATCGTGGTTGCTGCGTTGGTGTTTTCGGGCGCGTGTGCGCCAGCGCAGGTCATCCTCGGGTTCACCGACCCGCAACCCGTCCCCGTCACCGTGCAGTCAGCGGATGTTTCGACCGAAGTCATGGGGCGGCTTGCGGTAACGACCTTCGACATCGTGTTTGCGAACCCCAATGCGCGCGAACTCGAAGGCACTTTTGAATTTCCCCTGCAATGCGGCCAGCACGTGGTGCGTTTCGCGCTCGATTTTGATGGCGCTCTGCGCGAGGCCGTGCCGGTCGTGAAAGAGAAGGGGGGCGTTGTCGTCAGTGTGGTCCGGGGGATCGAGGGCCGCGAGCGCGATGCCGGTCAGATCGCAAAGACCGGGGGCAACAGGTTCAGCGCCCGCATCTTTCCCATCCCTGCCAACGGCACGCGCCGCGTCGTCATTGCCTACCAGGAACACGTCGGTGAGAGATACCGTCTGGAACTCAATTTTCCGAAAGCGCTCAAGGTCTTCGGCCTGACGGCGAAGGTGTTTTCTGCGGCCGGTGCGGCGCCGCCCACGGCGACGACGACGCTGGCGCTGGTCCTGCCGGCGTGGCGGGATGGGAAAATTCTCCATGTCGAAAGGGAGAATTTCATCGCAAGCGGTGTCCTGAAAATCGAGCTGTCGGCCATGCCGGTGGGCGAGGCGGAGCCGGCCGTGATCACCGAAAGCTTCAATGGCCGGGAATATTTCTATGCCGAATTGAATCTGCCGACGAGTATGAGAGAAAGGCGTCGGCCGGTGCCGAAGGCGGTCGGCATATTGTGGGACGCCTCTGGTTCGGGGCGTGAGCGTGATCACGGACGCGAGTTTGCGCTGCTGGATGCCTGGTTTGCCGCTGTTGGCGATGTCGACGTGAAGCTGATCCTGTTGCGCAACACCGCTGCCGCCCCGGTGACGCTGACGGTACGGGATGGCAACTGGGGCGAGGTCCGGGCGGCGCTTGAGAAGGCCGTCTATGACGGTGCCAGCTCGTTTGACGGTCTTGCCGACGATCCATCGGTTGACGAATGGCTGCTGTTTTCCGGCGGCCTGGTCAATTTCGGGGTCACGCAGACGCTCGATAAACCGCCGCTGCGTGCGCCCGTCCATGCGGTCAATGCCTCGACGCGTGCGGCACCTGCCTTCCTGCGTGGACTGGCCGGGCGCGGCGGTGGCGAATATGTCGATCTACTGACGCTCAAGGCGGATGCGGCGGCAGGCCATCTGCGTCAGCTTTCACGTTGTGTGCTTTCGGTTGAGGCGAACCCGGGCACCGTGGCGCAGGTGGTTCCGGAGGCCGGCGGGTTTGTGACCGGAGACGGTGATGTGCTGGCGGTGACCGGCATTCTGCGCCAGCCCTCGGCGACCGTGGCCGTGAAACTGGGGTATCCGGGGGCAGTTGATGTTGCGGAGGTGCGCGAGTTCTCCGTGAAGTCAGGCGAAGGCGCCAGTACGCTTGCGGCGCGGGGCTGGGCGCGGGCGAAAATCGATCATCTCTCCGCTTCGAGCGGCGACAACCGCGCCGACATCCGTGCCATCGCCCGGGAATTCCGGATTGCTACCGCGGATACCTCCCCGATTGTCCTCGATACAGTTGACGATTACATCCGCCACGACATCGAACCGCCGGCCGATTTGCGCGAGGAGTGGCTCAACCGCCGTTGCGTCGGTGCGGAGGGCCTCGCGAAAGGTCCGTCCGGGCAGATCGAACGCCTTTTGAAACTGTTCCAGGAACGGGTGGCATGGTACGAGACGGAGTTTCCCAAGGAGGTGGCGCCGAGGTCGGCAGAAATTGCGCCGACACCGGCGAAAGCGCAGGGTCCCGGAATCAATTATCGGGTCAAGCCCCAGCCGCCACACCCGCGGCCGCACAAAGACGCGCATATGATGGTGTGGGCGCGCATGGTCGATTACGACTACGACAATTTGCGGGTGGCTGCCGTTGGCAGCGTAATGATTTACCATAACGGTACTGCCCTCAACGCCGACAAGATCACCTACGATCAGAAAACCCGCCGCCTTCGCGCTGAAGGCAGTGAAGTGATGACCGCAGCCGACGGCAGGATCAGCCGTGCCGAGGGGGTGGATCTTTCCGACGACTACCGTGACGGCTTTGTCGACTCGCTGCGTCCTGAAACCGCTGACAGGTTGATGGTTGGCCTTAGTTGCCGCCGCCAGAACAACACGGTGTTTGAGAACGGGGTCTCTGCGCGTCCTGCAAAGGCAATCCGCAGAAAGCCTCCGTTTTGGCACGTGACGGCTGGGCGGATCATCCGCAACCAGCAGGTGAGGATGCGCTATTTCGAGGATGCGCACCTCGAATTCATCGGCGTTCCGATCGAGTGGCTGCCCTATTTCGATACTCCCAGCCCCGCCTGTCACCATCCGTCCTGTTTTTTGGCTCCAGGGAACCTGTCGCCCGATCAAGCCTGGACTTGGAAACACCATTGCTCCATCGCATTCCAATACAATCTGACCGCACTTCGACCTCTGGCTCCTCCGACCTTGCGGGACGAACTCAATCAGGCAGAAATCTGCAAGCGGCGGGTTGATCGCTTCTGGAGGGGGGATGCCTGCAGCACCGAGCACTTCGCTCCTGTTGTTCCATCGGCGGCGGGCTATCTTGGTTACATCCAGCGCGTGCCGGAATAGGAGCGCTTTGCGGCCTATCTGGAAGAGCGTGTCGATCATGCGCACGAGCCCGGCTTCTATGTCGATGTCGCCGGATATTTCCTCCATGCGTCCAGGGATGTCGCGACGGGATTGCAGATTCTGTCGAACCTTGTCGAGCTTGACCTTGAGGATGTTGCCTTGCTGCGCATGCTTGGGCATTGCCTGGTGCAGGCAGGGCGGTTGGACCGGGCGTTGTCGGTGTTTGAGCGCGTGCTCAGGATCCAGGGTGAGGAGCCGCAGAGCCGCCGAGATCTGGCGCTTGTTGCAGATAAGCCTGGACAGCACCAGCGTGCCGTCGATCTGCTTTGGGAGGCTGCAAGTCGGCGGCCATGGGACGACCGGTTCCAGGAGGTCGGGATGATCGCGCTTGGCGAAATGAATGCCATCGTGTCGGCAAACCGGCAACGACTCGACCTTTCGAAAATCGATGCTCGCCTCATCAGGAACATGCCGGTCGGTCTGCGGGTCGTGGTGACCTGGGATGGCGACAACTGCGATGGCGATCTCCGGGTCGACGACCCGAACGGCGAACGGGCGGAATTTGACCATCCACTCACCACCCAGGGCGGGCGCAGGGCGAAGGGATTCTCGAACAGTTCCGGATCGGGTCGATCGAGATCGAAAAGTGACGGAATTCAGACCGGGGGGGCGACGTCCCGTGCTGCCGCTTCGGCCCAGGGACAGATCCGGTCCTGACGGGAGGGGAGGCGACGCGTCGAATGTCGAACCGGTTTCGCCTTGGACCTTGATCGAGCGCACCTTTGGGATCGAGCCGCGCGCCAGATGGCGGTGTGGATGATTGCGTTCATGGCTTGCAGTCTCATTAAAAATACTCTATTTTGGGTAGTATGGCTACCCAAAACGAAAGAAAATTAAGGAGGCTGCTGGCCGCTCACGTGCCGGGAACGGTTTATGTGGCGCCGTGGCTGGAAGCGCACGGCATATCCCGCGATCTGCAAAAGCACTACCGCAGGGCCGGCTGGCTGGAAACCGTGGGCAGGGGAGCGTTCAAGCGCCCGGGTGAGCAGGTGACGTGGCAAGGCGGTTTGTACGCCTTGCAGGTGCAAAGCGGTCTGGCGGTACATGCGGGTGCTCTGACTGCGCTGGCGTTGCAGGGCTTTGCCCATTACCTCCGCCTTGGCGCCGAAACCGCGTTTCTGTTCTCGCCGCCGAAGGTGAACCTGCCCGCATGGTTCAGAGCCAGGGGCTGGGGCCAGCCCATCGATCACTGCAGGACCTCGGTGCTGCCTGCGGGGCTGGCGCTGGTGGACTATCCGGTCGGTGCCTTTGCGATCCGGATCTCCGCGCCTGAGCGTGCCATTCTCGAAAGTCTTCATCTGGTCCCGGAATCGGTGGATCTGGTGGAGTGTTATCAGATCGTCGAGGGGCTGACGACATTGCGGCCCAGACTGTTGCAGCAGCTTCTTGAGCAATGCAGCTCGGTGAAGGTCAAGCGTTTGTTTCTCTATATGGCCGAGAGGGCGGGTCATCAGTGGGCCAAGCGGCTGGATGCCGGGAGAGTGGACATCGGGACGGGCACCCGGACCGTGACCAGGGGCGGAGTTTATGTGTCCAGCTATAACCTGATCCTGCCCAGGGAGTTGGTTAGCGTATGATTTCGAAGACCTACCGTGCTCAGGTCGACCTGCTGTTGCAGGTTCTGCCTCATGTGGCGATGGAGGACTCTTTCGGCATCAAAGGCGGAACAGCTATTAATCTGTTTGTCCGTGATATGCCGCGGCTGTCGGTTGATATTGATCTGACGTGGTTGCCCTTCGACGATCGTGCGACGGCGCTCGCGCGCATCACCGAAGCGCTGCGGCGCGTGAAGGCGCAAGTGGAAAGCGTCGTTCCGGCCTCAAGGGTTTCGCTTGTGGCGCAGGGCGACGGAATGGAGGCCAAATTAGGCATCCAGACGCAGGCCGCACAAATAAAAGTGGAGGTCAATACCACCCTGCGGGGCTTCCTCTTTCCGCCACGCATGATGGACGTGGTCGAAGCGGCGGAGGAAGAGTTCGGGCGCTTTGTCTCTGCGAGGGTTGTATCCCATGCGGAATTGTTCGGCGGAAAGATTTGCGCAGCGCTGGATCGCCAGCACCCGCGCGACCTGTTTGACGTGCGCCAGATGTTTGACGGTGAAGGGTTGACCGAGGAAATTCGCATGGGGTTCTTGGTTGCGCTTCTCGGTCATTCGCGCCCGATCCATGAAATGATCCGGCCGAATTTCAAGGATCAGCGAAGAGCCTTTGAAACGCAGTTTGCAGGCATGGCTTTCCTGCCGTTCACCTACGAAGACTTTGATGAGACGCGACAACGGCTCGTTCGGGAAATCAACGACCGTTGGACAGATGCTGACCGCGCCATGCTGTTGGCTTTCAAGCAGGGCAGCCTGCAAGAGTCTTCGCCGCCGCTGGAAAATCTGTCGAAGCTGCCGGCGGTGCAGTGGAAGCTCAGGAACATTCTCAAACTGAAACAGCAGAATCCGGAGAAACACACGGAGCAGCTGAGAGCACTTGAGAGGCGGCTTGTCTGAAGCTGTCTGAGTGGGCCTGGCGGGGCAGATTATCGCGCATGCCTCATTTGATAGCGATTGATCGAGGCGTCATGATCGCAGGGTGCGCTCCAAAATGTCTGCGTCGTGCGCCAAGGCAGGGAGCCCCGCCATCGTCCTGTTCGATCAGAGGCGACGCTCCCTGGAGCCGAAGTTTCAATTTTCGGGTCCACGCTTGCAGCGCGGGGATCGACCCATACCGATAACATGATCGACGGGAAGAAGGAGGGAGAGAGACTGCTATTATTGTTATTGGCGTGAACAATTCACAATTCAGAATCCCTCTGTTTCTGCCACAATTGCAGGCACGAGCGCACAGTGTGCCCCGGTGGCAGAAATCGGCACGTTTCGCGGTTCGTGCTCCGAGCCTCAGCAGCTGGATCTGGCGGGTTGCTCTCGTGCGCAGTTACTCCCTGGTGATCGCGTCAATCGCGGCCATGTCATCGCCATCCAGCGTCCATGAGACGGCGCGGGCGTTCTGCTCGATCTGTTCGGCGCGGGTGGCACCGGCGATGACGCTGGCGACCTGGGGACGTGCGGCGAGCCAGGAAAATGCCAGTTCAAGCAGGCTGTGACCCCGTGCTTTGGCAAATTCTTTCAGCTTCTCCGCCACCGCCTCGTTGCGCGCTGTGGCATAGCGCTCACCCAATGCCGGCCAGGCGGCAAAACGGGTATCCGCAGGCGGCGCTGCGCCGGGTTGGTATTTGCCGGTGAGCAGGCCCGAGGCCAGCGGGAAATAGGGCAACAGGCCGATGCCGTAGGCTTGCGCGGCTGGCAGCAGGTCGGCTTCGATGCCGCGGGCGATGAGGCTGTATTCGTCCTGGCAGGAGATGAAACGGCTGAGGTTGAGGGCCTGGGCGGTGAATTCGGCCTCCGTCACCCGCCAGGCCGGGAAATTCGAGCTGCCGATATAGCGGACCTTGCCCTGGGTCACGAGATCGTCGAGCGCGCGCAGGGTCTCTTCCAGGGGCGTCAGCGGGTCATATTCGTGTTGCTGGTAGAGGTCGATCCAGTCGGTTTTCAGGCGTTTCAGGCTGGCCTCGACCGCGCTCAGGATGTAGCGGCGCGAGGCGCCCTGAAGGCTGCCGTCGGCGGCCATCGGTTTGGCATATTTGGTCGCCAGCACGATGTCCTTGCGCCGGGCACCAAGCACGCTGCCGAGCACCGTTTCGGAACCTCCCAGACCGGCATAGATGTCGGCGGTATCAAACAGGGTGATGCCGAGATCGAGGGCTTTGTGGATCACCTGGCGCGAGGCCTCAAGATCGATGCGCTGGCCGAAATTGTTGCAGCCGAGTCCGACCACTGAGACGCGCAGGCCGGAGGAACCGAGATTGCGAATTTCCATTTTGCGGGGTCCTTTAAGACAGTCCTCAAACTTCAGCGAGATCTGTTGTGGCGGGGATGGCGGGACGCGGCAAGGCCCCGGTGACGCATGGCGGAGCCGCAGAAATTTCGCGCGGTTGGCTTGTCGGCTTTCCGTTTTCCGACTGCGGCGCTGTCAGGCCGGCGCTGCCAGACTGGTGCGGTTATAGCGGTGATCCATGGCGATGTAGCCGGGAGTATCTTCGACCCGCTTGAGCCAGGCCCGGATCGCCGGAAAACTCGACAGATCGAAGTCGCAGCGATGGGCGAGATGGGTGTAGCCATAAAGCGCGATGTCGGCGATGGTAAGTTGGCTGGAAACGAAAAAGTCGTGGTTGGTGAGGTGGTTCTCCATCACCCTGAGCGCGGCATAGCCGCGCTCGAGCCAGTGTTCCAGCGAGTGTCGCTGCAGCTCGCGGCCGCCCCTGACCAGCGCCAGCCAGAAATAGGCCGAGCCGAGATTGGGTTCCAGCGCGTGCTGTTCGAAGAACAGCCACTGCAGCATCTCGGCGCGTTCAATCCGGGTTTCCGGCACCAGCGCGGTGCCAGCAGTGACATACCAGAGGATGGCGTTGGACTCGGCGAGATAGCGGTTGTCGTCGACCTCCAGCAACGGCACCTGCCCGGACGGATTCTTGGCCCGGAACTCCGGTGTGCGGGTCTCACCGCGCAGGATGTCGACATCAATGATCTGGCAGGGCAGTTTCAGGAGCGCCAGTGCCAGGCGGACCTTATAGCTGTTGCCGGAGCGCTGCATGGAATAGAGCTTGTACATCAGAAGACCTGGAATCCTGATTTTGACGCGCCAGGTGCTGGCGGGGCCTTGAATCGGCCGTATTTCTGGCGGGCTTGGTGTCAGGCGGGGGGCTTGCTGCCGGTTGTGTCCGGCGAACAATGGCGCCATTTTCCCATGTGCCGCAAGGTCTCCGGCGATGGATTCTTCGTGAGCGGCAGGAGCCGGGCTGCGAAAACCGCACATCGCGCGCAAGATGATGCTGGAGGGGAGAGGAGAGGGGGCTGATATTGACGGGGCACGAAGCCTTGGGGCTTGCGTGGCGGCCAGGTGGTTCGAACCACCGGGGGAGAGGGGAGGGAGAGGGGATCAGACATCTTGCGGTGGGGTCGCACCCGTCCTAGGTTGGCCCGTCAAGACACTGGCCCGATCGCGGCCGCTGGTGCGTTTTTGATCGCCCGATCATCAAAGCGAGCCGCCGGAGATATCGGTCAATCGTCAGACGCTCTCGCAATTTGTCCTTGCAGCCTTGTGTCCACAATGAAAGTCGCCACCCAGACGGGGCTTGGCGACATTTTCCCAGGAGATCACGATGTCCTTCCTTGCCACCGCGCTCGACCGTGTGAAGCCGTCCGCAACCATCGCCGTTTCGGACAAGGCACGCGCGCTCAAGGCCGCGGGTCGCAATGTCATCGGCCTGGGAGCGGGCGAGCCGGATTTCGATACGCCGGTCAATATCAAACAGGCCGCGATTCGCGCCATTGAAGCCGGCAAGACCAAATACACCGCCGTGGACGGCATCCCGGAACTCAAGGAGGCCGTCATCGGCAAGTTTCAGCGCGAGAACGGTCTGACCTATACGCCGGGTCAGGTCATTGTCGGCACCGGCGGCAAGCAGGTGCTTTATAATGCGCTGATGGCGACCCTCAATCACGGCGACGAGGTCATCATTCCGGCACCCTATTGGGTCAGCTATCCCGAGATGGTGGCGCTGGCGGGGGGGCATCCGGTACCCGTGGTCTGTTCGGCCGAGAGCGGCTTCAAGCTGCAGCCCGAGGCGCTGGAGGCGGCGATCTCGGTCAAGACCAAATGGCTGATCCTGTGCTCGCCCTCGAACCCGACCGGGGCTGCCTATACCCGGGCGGAACTGAAGGCGCTGGCCGATATTCTGGTCCGGCATCCCCATGTCTGGATCCTGACCGACGATATGTACGAACATCTGGTCTATGATGATTTCCAGTTTGCAACCATCGCCGAGGTTGAGCCGACGCTGTACAGCCGCACCCTGACGGTCAATGGCGTGTCCAAGGCCTATTGCATGACAGGATGGCGCATCGGCTATGCCGGGGGGCCGCCGGCTTTGATCAAGGCGATGGCCACCATCCAGTCGCAGTCGACCTCGAACCCCTGTTCGATTGCGCAATGGGCAGCGGTTGAGGCGCTTACTGGCCCTCAGGATTTCATCCCGGAAAACAACAAGGTGTTCAGGGAGCGGCGCGATCTCGTGGTGGCCATGCTCAACCAGGCGTCCGGCATTGAATGCCCGCGCCCGGAAGGTGCGTTCTATGTCTATCCGAGCTGTGCCGGCACCATCGGCAAAACGGCGCCATCGGGCAAGGCGATTGCCGATGACGAGGGCTTCGTCACCGAGCTGCTGGAGAGCGAAGGGGTGGCGGTGGTGCACGGTTCGGCTTTCGGCCTGGGCCCGGCATTCCGCATTTCCTATGCCGCCCGGACCTCGGATCTCGAAGACGCCTGCAAACGCATCCAGCGTTTCTGCGGCAGCCTGCGCTGAAAGCCGCACGGCGCAAGCCCTGGCGGGGGACGGTCGTGCCGTCCTCCCAGGGCGCGCAGCATCACAGCCGAAGAGCTGGGGCCAGGGAGAGGACCAGGGCAGGGTCAGGTCATGGCCAAAAGCCGGCTGTGTCAGTGGCCCGCAACCATTCCCTGGCAACCAGGGCGGGAAGACGGACTTCCGGAGGCGGCCCTGGTGTCGCTCTGCCTCAGGCGGCGGCCCGGTGCCGCGCCTCCAGCCTCGGGCTCGGGCAGCCCCGGCTCTCACTCCCTCCAGGGCTGGAGGCTCGATCCTGCCGCAGGCGGGGTCCCTGTCGCACAGCCGGGACTGGTGCCCTGGTAGGGTCCGAGTCGGGCGACAATTGATCGGAAAAGTGTTTCGCGCTTGCAAAAGTGAGGTGACAGGCAGAGCATTGCCGTGTGGCTTGCCCAATCAGGGGGTGAGTTCGAGATGAAAGGAGACGGCGAATGGGACAAGACGTGAGAAGTCCCCGCGGTCCACGGTGCATTGCGCTGGTG
>WQYW01000076.1 GCA_009781045.1 Alphaproteobacteria bacterium | reverse complement strand
GCCCGATTTGGTACGTTCTGGATTCTATTGTTACGTTTGGCAGGGCGGAATGGCACGAAAATGTCAGAAGCTGGGGCATTTCGTTCCCTTTGTTTCAAGAATGCGCTAAGTCCGACAGGCTCCCAGCGATCAACCAGGCCATCGCAAACCAGACATTGCAAAGATGAATGCGCGGCCGTCCATCCGTGGACGTGCGGCGGCATCCGCGTGCACTTTTCGCCCCTCCTGTCGAAGATGGGCCTTCCAGATTCTCGCACAGTGTCGGGCAAACACTACCAGCTCCAGCTCGGAAAGCCGGACCACCGTGTCGAGACGGCCTGTTGCACGTCATTCTGATTGACGGGCAGTGTAGTTCTGACCACCGGTTGTGAGTCGATTACGGCTCACCTCGCCTCCGATTTTCACTATGGAAATGGCGAGCCCGTTGGCTCGGCGCACAAACGCCAGTTCTCCATGGCAGTCCTCCAGGGAGCATGCACATTGCTTTAGACAATGAGCCGGCAGAGGCCGCTGATGACGGGATCGCCGTCGGTTGCCACCACGCCGCGCCCGACCAGATCCTCCATATCGGCCAGCACCGAATAGCCGGCGGCGATGGTGAGGCGGGGGTCGATGCCGATATAGATCGCCCGCACGATCGAAGCGATATCCGCCTCCCCCTTGCCGAGGCGGTGCAGGATCGAGGCTTCGCGAGCCTTGCGATGACGGATCAGGCCGCGGGCAAAGCGCGGCCCGTCGCCGGATTTTGTTCGCAGGCTTCACAGCCACTGCGTCGAGGTCTGCCTGCTCGTGCCCGTGCATCATCGACCACCGTTCCCACCTTCCCGATGCGGGTCGGTGCCGCTCTCGCCGCCCGGTCAGACCCGAACTCCCGGAAGGTTCCGACGTGCTCCTTTCATGCGTGACAACAGCCTTCAACCCCGGCAGGGCGACAGAGCCTCACAGATATAGCGGCCCCGCACATGTTGCTTTCGACGATTTCGACCGCCTCCTCGCCTGCGACGTTAACGTTTTCGCAGGCTCAATCCCACACCCCACACGATCGCTTCTGTACGCTTCGAGCCTCAGCATCACCGTCCGCGTCGCAACACTCGCTTGCCGCGGGTCGCTATTCCTTACCGGGACCAGTCCTTCACCGGCTGGAACCCGCCAGCTTGGCCTGGCGCTCCGAAATAGTATTTCAAAACACACTGCTGCGAAGAAGAGGCCGCAGAAGGGGCATCCCGGGGCTTTCCGGGCCTTGAGCGCCAATCAGGATCATGTGATCGACGCCAAGGCCAGGGAATCCCCGCACTGCCATCATGGTTTGTCAGACGCGGATCAGAAGGCTGTCCAGGCCTGCGACCATATCGAGATGCCACCGATCCACCCCGTGACCACAAGGGCCACAAGGGTCAACCTCCTGCCCATGCTGCGCCAAACGTTTCGTCGCTGAGGCGCCAGAGGGAATGCCGCCTCGCTCGCCGTTTGGACCGAACTGGCAGCTTTGATCGTCTGTCTGCATGTCGCTTCCCGCGATCAGCTACGAGCGTCTGGTGGAGTTCGCAGGGGACGTGTTCGGTCTGACCATCAGCCGGGGGGCATTGCCAATATCCTCGCCCGTTCCCGCGCGCCGATGACCGCTGCCGCTGACGAAATCGCCACCCTGGTCCGCGCCTCCCGCCAAATGTCTGCAACTGGCCGATCTACCAGCGCACGACACGGCCAAGACGATCCCAGAGAAGGATCCGGTAGAGTTCGCCGCGCGGATGATACCCGCGTTCTGTACCTGGCTCCGCCTGGACAAAAGGATCCATCACATGCAATATGCCCGATGTGCCGATCACCACTGCCCGGCGTGAACGGGGATCATAATCCATACCACAGAGCGATTCTCCGAAAAGCTGCGTAAAGACAGGTTTCCCATCACCACTGCTACTGCCGAAGGAAGCGGCGTGAGACCAGCCGACGCCCCCGATCCAGGCCACGCCCCCCTCCCGCCCGAACGCGGCGGAGGGAAGCTCCGCGATACTGTTGGCCCTCAGATAGTCATCGATGCTGCAGACCGCCTCCTCGCGCCGCTCAGGAAACGCCTCCACCTCGACGCAGCGGGTCGCTCCTGCGGAAAAATGGCGCGAATTGCTCAGCAGAAACCGCGAATCGTCGCTGAATCGGAGACAATAGGGATAATCGCTGTCCGGCTCGATCGTGCCCAGCGGATCCAGCGAACCTCCCGCAATCCTGTCGAGATAATGCCCGGGAGAATCCTGCCAGCCATACGCAACATAGTGACCGTCCGGCGAGATCGCCACATGGGTCACGTCCATCCCGGATGGAGCGCCGTAGCGGGCCCGAAGCTCGGCATAGCTGCCCACTTTCACACCGCAACCGTCATCGGCCGCATCACAGTTGTCGTTCTCTGCGATCCAATCGTCCCCAACCCCGGGACGCGGAGCAAGTTCGGTCCAGCTGCCGTTCCGAACCAACCAGATCCCGCAACTGTCGCTTGCTATCACCAGGCTGCGGCCGTCGTTTGCGACATCGAGGCTGCACAGGCTATCCGCATCGAAAGCTCCATCCTTCAACGGAGGCCAGGGCAGCCTGAGGCTGGCTGAGGCATCAAGATCCGTTGTCACGATAATGCCGTCCGCTGTCGCCAACGCAAGCCAGCGCCGGTCACGCGAAAGGCCGAAGGCAACAATGTCTGTGCGGATTTCATCGACGTCGCCGTCGATCAGAAGCACACCGCTTTCGATACGCACGAGGAAGCGATCGGGACCGAGAACGGCCACCGCCCGCAGTTCCACGTGGTCGGTCTTCGACGAGTACGGCAGATAGGCGGGATCGAAGCGCTTGCGCGCCTCGCGCCAACGGCCATCGGCATTGAGTGCGACCACCTCTGCCAGCACAGCTTCCGCCAACTCCACGGAGCGGCTGTCAACCGTGAAATCCATCGAGGTTTCACGCCCGTCATCAATGACCGCCTCCAATTCCCGGCAGACCATGAGGTTTTCGGCACGACCGATTCGATTCCAATCTTCCGGATTCAAACTCCACCTCCTGCCGCCCAACGGCGAACCGCCTTGTCAGGGCGCCTCGGGCACTCCCCCTGAAGACAGAGGAAGACCCTGACCGCGAAAGACCACTGTGGCCAGCTTGCCATCCGCGTACAACAACAACTTCACGACAATGTGTTCCCTTGTGATCAATTTCGCCCATCTTTCCGAGTTCCCGGTCAGCAGATCACCGCGATGCCCCTGGCGGGCGACCGAGAGGTCTTTCCTTGCGAACCTCCCGCACGCGGACGTGCCGCACAAGGGCGACCAGTTCTCCCCCGTTCTCCAGAGCCAATGCTGGCAGCCTGTATCGATCTGGCATCGGGCGCAGGCTCAGCCCTTGAGCCGGTAGATCCCCGAGATCACGGGATCGCCGTCGGTGGCAACCACGCCACGGCCGACCAGATCCTCCATATGGGCCAGCACCGAATAGCCGGCAGCGATGGAGAGGCGGGGGTCGATGCCGATATAGATTGCCCGCACGATCGAGGCGATATCCGCCTCCCCCTTGCCGAGGCGGTGCAGGATCGAGGCTTCGCGAGCCTTGCGATGACGGATCAGGCCGCGGGCAAAGCGCGGCCCGTCGCCGATCTCGGGACCATGGGCCGAGTAATAGAG
Source organism: Alphaproteobacteria bacterium (assembly GCA_009781045.1). Taxonomy (GTDB): domain Bacteria; phylum Pseudomonadota; class Alphaproteobacteria; order Rhizobiales; family Xanthobacteraceae; genus Bradyrhizobium. The sequence goes on along the minus strand of WQYW01000076.1, from coordinate 20,535 downwards.
CTTTTCCGGGCGCTCGGCGAGAAGCTGCAGCGAGGCCAGGTAATCGGACATGGCCCCATCCGGCGGCGCCACGATGGTGGTCGACCAGCCCATTATGTGATCGCCGACAAAGGCGCAATCCTGCTCCGGCCAGGCGAAGACCAGATGGTTGGCGGTATGCCCCGGTGTCGCCACTGCCGCGAGCCTCCAGTCCGGCCCCTCAACCATATCGCCATCGGCAAGCGCCAGATCGGGGATGAAGTGTCGATCCGCACCCGATTCCGGATTGAACTTTTCGCTTTCAAAGCGCGGTCGCGACGCCCGATGCGGTCCCTCGCCACAGAGCAGCGCCCCGGTGGCGCGCTTTATGCGCGCGGCATTGGGGGAATGGTCGCGGTGGGTGTGGGTGACCAGCACATGGCTGACGGTCTCGTCTTTTACCGCCGCAAGCAGGCAGGCGGCGTGGGCAGCATCATCGGGGCCGGGATCAATGATCGCCACCCGGCCGCGTCCGACGATGTAGCTGACAGTCCCGGTAAAGGTGAACGGGCCGGGATTGTCGCAGAGGATGCGCCTCAGGCCGGGGCGGACCGCTTCGACGACGCCAGGTCTGAGCGCGAAGTCGCGATTGAACGTGACGTCGTCGGGATCCGCCATCTTCTGATCAGGAGAAGGCCTGGATGCCGGTGATGGCGCGGCCCAGGATCAGCGCATGGACGTCGTGGGTACCCTCATAGGTGTTGACAGTCTCCAGATTATGGACATGGCGCATGACATGATACTCGATCTGGATGCCGTTGCCGCCGTGCATGTCGCGGGCCTGGCGGGCAATATCCAGCGCCTTGCCGCAGTTGTTGCGCTTGATCAGGGAGATCATCTCGGGGGCGAATTTGCCCTCGTCCATCAGCCGGCCGACGCGCAGACAGGACTGCAGGCCGAGCGCGATTTCGGTCTCCATGTCCGCAAGCTTCTTCTGCACCAGCTGGGTCGCCGCGAGCGGCCGCCCGAACTGTTTGCGATCGAGGGTATATTGCCGCGAACGGTGCAGGCAGTCCTCGGCAGCCCCGAGCACACCCCAGCTGATGCCGTAGCGCGCCCGGTTGAGACAGCCGAACGGCCCCTTGAGGCCGGAGACATCGGGCAGCATCGCGCTTTCCGGCACCACCACGCCATCCATCACGATTTCGCCGGTGATCGAGGCCCGGAGCGACAGCTTGCCGCCGATCTTGGGGGCCGACAGTCCCTTCATGCCTTTTTCGAGAATGAAGCCGCGAATCTGGTTGTCATGGGCGGCCGATTTGGCCCAGACCACGAAGACATCGGCGATCGGCGAATTCGATATCCACATTTTGGTGCCGGTGAGACGGTACCCGTCCGAGACTTTTTCGGCCCGCGTCTTCATCCCCGCCGGATCGGAGCCGGCATCGGGCTCGGTCAGGCCGAAACAACCCACCCATTCCCCGCTGGCGAGTTTGGGGAGATATTTCTTGCGCTGGTTCTCATCGCCATAGGCGTAGATCGGAAACATCACCAGCGAGGTCTGCACCGAGTTCATCGAACGATAGCCGGAATCCACCCGCTCGATCTCGCGCGCCACCAGGCCATAGGCCACGTAGCTGGCGTTGGCACAGCCATATTCCTCCGGCATGGTGATGCCGATAAGCCCGAGTTCGCCCATCTCGTTGAAGATCTCGCGATCGGTGACCTCATCGAGATAGGCCCTGGCGATACGCGGCGCCAGTTTGTCCTGTGCATAGGCACGCGCCGTGTCCCGGACCATACGTTCGTCCTCGGTGAGCTGGTCATCAAGCAGGAAGGGATCCTCCCAGTGGAACGGGGCCGGCTTGTCCTTGGAGCGCGCGCTCATGAAACGTCCTTTCGTCTCTTGGTCTGATGGTTTGATCGGGATTTATTCGAATAATTAAAGGGCTCGAGCCACGAAGGCAATTGCGCTCGCGCCCATCCGGGACTGCACCCGGAGGCTATTTCTCCAGCTCCTGGTTGGCGACGATCTCAATGCCGAACCCGGACAGCCCCTTATAGTCATGTGCCGACGAGGTGAGATGACGGATCGAGGTGACTCCGAGATCGCGCAGGATCTGGGCCCCGACACCGACCTCGCGCCACTGGCGGTTGCGGTCGGCCTCCACTGTTTTCTCATTCGGCAGCGGCTCGACCGGGACGCCTGCGGCACCGTCACGCAGACAGATCAGCACGCCGCGCCCGGCCTTTTTGAAGTGGGCGAGCACCGCTTCCATGCGTCGGTGTCCGGTGAACAGCTCGGTGATGATGTTGAGCTTGTGAAACCGTGTCAGCACATTGCGCCCGTCACCGACACTGTTATAGACGAAGGCGGCGTGGGCGATGGAATCGAAGCGCGAGCGATAGGCGAAGACCTGCAGCGGGCCGATCGAGCTTTCGGCAACATAGGTCCCGACCCGCTCGATGAGTTTTTCACGCGCCTGGCGCCAGGCGATCAGATCGGCAATGGTGAGGTGCCGGATTCCGTGCCGGGCGGCGAACCCGGTGACCTCGGCACCTTTCATGACGCTGCCGTCGTCATTCATCAGCTCGCTGATCACCCCGACCGGGGCGAGACCGGCAAGCCGGCACAGATCCACCGCAGCCTCGGTGTGGCCGGAGCGCAGCAGCACCCCGCCCTCTTTGGCGATCAGCGGGAAAATATGTCCCGGACGGGCGGAATCACCCGCCCCGGCATTGGGATTGGCCAGCGCCCGACAACAGGAGGCGCGCTCCTCCGCCGAGATCCCGGTGCCGCCATCCGGCTTGTAGTCGATCGACACCGTGAAGGCGGTGGTATGGGCGGAATCATTGTGGACCACCATCGGGTCAAGGCGCAGACGGCGGGCATCTTCGGCGCTGACCGGCGCACAGACGATGCCTGAGGTATGACGGATGATGAACGCCATCTTCTCCGCTGTGCACAGCGACGCCGCGACGATCAGATCGCCTTCGCCCTCGCGATCCTCATCATCGGTGACGACAACGAGTTCTCCCCTGGCGAAGGCCTCCAGGACCTGCTGAACTGTATCTGGCATGCTCCCGATCCCTGACTGGTTCTTGCCGGAACCATTATCCGGGTTCCGCCGCCAGCGCTAGTGGCCCCCCAGGGGGCTGTGACCGGGCTTGCAACCGGGGCCCCGTCAGACAACCCCGAACATGGTGAAAGCTCCATGACGCACGCTCATTCGACTGCCGGATTGTCGTTTTGAGGCTGTCTTTCAGGAACTGTCTTTCGGATTGGTGTCCTCCGTGACGAAAGCCATGGGCGGGATCACACCCTCAAGGCCAAAGCTCCGTGCTCCATCCGTGCCGTTCCAGCTTGCGCCTCTGCTGCCACCTGGGGATCGCCGGGGATCCTCCGGACGGTGGGAATCCTGAAGGCTGCCGGCACCATTTCACCAGTCTTCTCTCCATCCGGGCCGTCCGTGCATATGCGTGTCCCGAAACCACCATGGCACGGAGCGTTTTCCGGCGCTGCGTCCTTGCCACCTCCAGGAACCAGGACAGGAACCAGGACAGGAGCCAGGAGTCGTACAGCGGACGACGGGCACCGTTCCCGTTGATACTGCAACATGCCCGGTGTTCCATAGCGCGCCTGCACTCTTGCGAAGCCCCGCGCCCCGTAACGCTCTGCGCAAAAACTATTCGGTGTGACCGGGAACAGCTCTTTCGCACCTGGACCCCAGCGGCGCAGTATCGCCGGGGTTTCACCGATTTTCGAAGGCCGGTGCCGCCCAGGTCGCACAAGGGGCAAGCGGCGCGCACGGCGCGAAATCCGGGAAAACTGGCTTCGTCCAGCCGGGATGGTCCCCATCTGCCACGAAACGTCTCCATCCTGAAACGAGCGCCGGGGCCTCGACAATGTCAGTCGCTTCTTTAACGGGCAGAAACCAAAGACCTTGAGAAGGGTCCGGAACCTGCCATATCTCCGGGGTGGGTGACGGTTCTTTCGGCCCGTCACCGCTGCCACCTGCGGCTTACATGGCCCCGGAAGCAGAGCGCCCCGCCGCTCCGGGTCGGTTTCATCGCCAGGGTGACGCCAGGCGGCAGGCACCACATGCTCACCTTACGGGCTCGTGAGCAAAGCCATGGCTCGTGGTCGAGGCGGCTTATCCCCCCCGATAGCGCCTGCTGGCTCCCGCGCCTCTAGCTGCGCTTTCCAGGCAATGGCACTGTAGCCGCCGCCTTTCATTGTTGAAGGAAGTTTTTCATTTTCCTGAAGGGATGGCATGTCCTGCGCGGCCCCCGGGCTGGTTCCTTCTTTCCGCAGCGCACATTCCCCACTGTTTCGTGGCTGTCCGCCACGAAAAGGCGCAGCGCCAAAGGCTCCAGCACCTCAAGCCACACAGCCGGCCACGACAAAACCCCGCTCCTTTCAGAAATCGCCGCCGCAAATCGTACCCTGCCGATCGGCGAGCGGCCACCCTGCTGCGAGAGGTTGAGGATGCAATTGAAGCTCCATCCGGTTCAGCCCGGCCTCACAGGCGTGCGAACCCGATGCAGCACCGGCTGCCGGCTCACACTCCTTGCTGCAATCGCAATTCCTCCACCCGCGTCATTCCCCGGGTTGCCATCCTGCGCCACATTGTGCAATCGGATGCGATTGTTCCACCCATGATTGTGCCGCCCATGGCATGGCGGAAGGGGCGGGAATTGCGGCGTCTTCCGCTGTCTGGCCGACACGCCACACCGAGCGCGTGTCGCCGGGGCGCGACATCTGTACTGGAATTTTCACCGCCGGAACTTTCCTGGCCTTGAGGCGTCACGCCGGCAGGCGTGAGTTCGCGCAACCGGCCTCCTTTCCGCAGCCACAATGACGGCAGGCCATGTCGCAGGCGCCGATTGGTTCGCCCGGCCGGGCGTGCTAATATTCGCTTTTGAATCGCCCGTGAGGCGGGCCTGCGATCAGAGGGGAACCCACGATGAATCCTGTCAAACAACTGGAACAGCACGGACAGGCGGTGTGGCTCGATTATCTCGCCCGCAGCTTTGTTGCCGGAGGTGACCTGAAAAAACGGATCGAGAGCGACGGCATCAGAGGTGTGACTTCCAACCCGGCGATTTTCGAAAAGGCCATTGCCGCTTCCGACGACTATGACCCCGCCATCGCCACCGCACTGGTTCGGGCCGACCAGGGAGTGAGCGAACTCTACGAGAGCCTCGCGGTCGAAGACATCCAGAAGGCCGCAGAGGTGCTGCGCCCGCTCTATGACGCCTGCGACGGCCAGGACGGCTTCGTCAGCCTCGAAGTCTCGCCCTATCTCGCCGAGGACAGCGCCGCCACCCTGCTTGAAGCGCGGCGGCTGTGGACCAGCGTCCAGCGCTGCAACCTGATGATCAAGATCCCGGCCACCGCAGCCGGCGTGCCTGCGATCACCCAGCTGATCAGCGAGGGCGTCAATATCAACGTCACCCTGCTGTTCTCGCGCAGCGTCTACCGCGAGGTGGCCGATGCCTATATCGCTGGCCTGGAGCAATATGTTGCCGGCGGCGGCGATCCGTCACGTGTCGCCAGCGTGGCAAGCTTCTTTGTCAGCCGCATCGACAGCGCGGTAGATGACCAGCTCGATGCCGCCATCGCCCGCTCCGGCGACGCCGCCACCCGAGGGCATCTCGCTGCGCTGAAGGGCAAGGCGGCGATCGCCAATGCCCGCCTCGCCTATCAGGACTATAAGGAGCTGTTTTCGGGTCCCCGCTGGGAGAAACTGCAGGCCAGGGGGGCGCGGCCGCAGCGCATGCTGTGGGCCTCCACCGGCACCAAGAATAAAAACTACAGCGACGTCCTCTATGTCGAGGAACTGATCGGTGCCAATACCATCAACACCATCCCGCCGGCGACGATGGATGCCTTCCGCGATCACGGCAGGCTGCGTGCAAGTCTCGAGGACGATCTCGACGGTGCCCGCAATACCCTGGAGAACATCGCCAGAGCGGGAATCTCTCTGGAGGCGATCACCGCCGGTCTGCTCAAAGACGGTGTGCAGCTGTTTGCCGACGCCGCCGACCGCCTGCTTGGCGCGGTCGCGGCCAGACGCAGCTTCCTGCTCGGCGGTGCCATCAATCAGCAGCAGGTGGCGCTGCCACCCGGGCTTGCCGCCGACCTTGCCCGGGAAACCGAGGAGTGGCGCGCCAGGGGCCGCCTCAGCGCCATCTATAGGCGCGACAGCCGGGTATGGAGCGGCGCTGACGAGGACCGCTGGCTGGGCTGGCTCGACTGTGTCACGCGCGCCGACATCGCCGCCTATGCCAGCACCGCCCGCGAGATTCGGGGGGGCGGTTTCTCGGACGTTGTTGTCCTCGGCATGGGCGGCTCAAGCCTGGGGCCTGAAGTGATCGCCATGACCTATCCGCCGAAGCCCGGCTTTCCCCGACTCCATGTCCTCGACTCCACCGATCCGGCGCAGGTGCGGGCGATGGAGAGCAGGATCACCCTCGCCACCACGCTGTTCATCGTCTCCAGCAAATCGGGCGGCACCACCGAACCCAACGCGATGAAGGACTATTTCCTTGACCGCGTCAGCGCCGTGCTCGGGCCACGTCAGGCGGGGCTGCATTTCATCGCCATCACCGACCCCGGCTCCTCGCTGGAGGCCGTAGCCGGAAAACTCGGTTTTGGCCGCATCTTCCATGGCGAACCGGCGATCGGCGGGCGCTATTCGGTGCTGTCGCCTTTCGGTCTGGTGCCGGCAGCAGCCAGCGGCGTCGATATCGGCGATTTTGTCGGCCACACCATGACCATGATGCGCAGCTGTGCCGCCGACGTGCCTCCCGAACAAAACCCCGCAGTGCAGCTTGGACTTGCCATGGGTCTTGCCGGGCTTGCCGGACGGGACAAGGTGACGCTGTTATGCTCGCCGAAAATCTCCGATTTCGGTGCCTGGGCCGAACAGCTGATCGCCGAATCGACCGGCAAGGAGGGCAAAGGCCTGATTCCGATCGATGGCGAGGATATCGGCGCCCCTCGGGTCTACGGGGCCGACCGCTTCTTCATCCAGATGCGCACCAGGGACGAAGCCGACCCTGCGCTTGAAGAAGCCCTCGCTGCAATTGAGGCCGCGGGCCATCCTGTGGTCCGCATCATCATGACCTCGGTCGATCAGCTCGGCCAGGAATTCTTCCGCTTCGAACTGGCCACCGCAGTCGCCGGTGCTGTGCTCGGCATCAACCCCTTCGACCAGCCCGATGTCGAGTCCGCCAAGATCAGGACCCGCGAACTGACCGCTGCCTTCGAAAAGACCGGAGCGCTGCCGCCGGAACAGCCGGTCCTGGTCGATGGCGACATCGCGCTCTATTGCGACGCCGCCAATGCGGCCGCTTTGCGCGACAACGGTGCCGGCACCGATCTGGCCTCGTGGCTCTCAGCACATTTCCGGCGCTGCCAGAGCGGCGACTATATCGCACTGCTCGCCTATATCATCCGCAACGACGCCACAATCGGTGCCCTGCAGAAGATCCGGCTCGACTTGCGCGACCACAGCGGCCTTGCCACCTGCGCCCAGTTCGGACCCCGCTTCCTGCACTCCACCGGGCAGGCCTATAAAGGCGGCCCCAACTCCGGCGTCTTCCTCCAGATCACGGCGGAGGAACAGGAGGATCTCGCGGTGCCTGGTGCGAAGGCCAGTTTCGGCATCATCAAGGCGGCCCAGGCACGGGGCGATTTCGACGTCCTCAGTGAACGCAGACGCCGTGCACTGCGCGTCCATCTCAGGGGCGATCTCACAACCGCCCTTGCGACACTCCACCGTGCTATCACCGGGAAGTCGTAACAATTCCGGTGGGCCCTCAATCACCGGGACGCTATAATGGCGCGGACATCTCGGTCCTGCGCGCGAGCGGAACCGCACAGGTTGAACACATCGGCCCGAGGGGATCCTGCAGACAGGATCCCCTCCCCCGAGAGAACCGGCAACACCGCTGGCAGTTTCTACCCCCGTTCCATTGCTGGAACGACTGACTATGCCCCTTCCTGTCGTTGTCGGTACCCAGCCGCCTTTCCAGATGGAGATGGTTGGTGGCAAATGGATGGCCGCCTGGTGCCGCGTTGCAATTTTTTTCGGATTTCGAGTTGGCTGCAAGGTGCCTCTTGTCCGACCTGGGCAGTTACGACTCTTCGAATGCAGAGCCTTTGAATGCCCGCTCTCCCCTAATACGGCGTCCTGGCAACGGCCTCTTCACGCTTCACGCAATCGGGCCTGCTGACAAACAGCCGCGATTTGATGCGCTGCCCCATTGCCGCAGTCCCGGCCCGTCGTCAGCCTGCAACGCATTTCAACGCTCTGCATTGACGTGAAGGTCCGGGCCCCTTTCGGCCTCCATATCGCTTCACTCCCATCGAACCACGGCTCCCATCTCTTCCGCAGGGCCGGGCAGCCCCATTCCTCCCTACTATCCTACCGCACCCGACATTTTCGGACCTGATGTGCGAAACCGTTCCGGCGGCATTTCCCGCACCCCAAGGTCCCCCCCCCTGCCCCCTGCACAACGCAAACGCCCTCGCGTGCCGCCGGTTCCGCAAACCGTCAACGGAGTTTCGCCTCGACAGCGCATCCTTCTCCCTCATTTGCGGGGAATGCAATGCGCCATCCACCATGCTATCTCTCCTCGCGGCAAGGCTTCCCGCCCGGTCAGGACATTGTCCAGGCCCATCCCGTCGTTCCGACCGCACACCGTCAGCGTGCGACCACTCCATTTTTCCAGCGCGAGAGGACGCCCTCCCTGAAGCGACACAACCGGATACCGCTATAACGCCATCACCCCACTGCCCGTTTTCTCACCCTGCACCACCAGCCATGTCAGGAAGAACCTCCATGCGATTGACGCCCCTCTTCACAGCCGCGATGCTGACGCTTGCCGTCCTGATCGTGGCTCCAAAGGCCCATGCCGCCGATACCGGCTGCAAGGACATGACCGGCCTCTCCCCTCTCGAGGGTGCCCAGTTCGACAATTGTCTGACCCGCAACTTTGCCGAATATGTCGTTGTCACCGGCAAAAATGCACAGTGGGACGGACGGCGTGCCACCGGAGAGAGCACCGTGGCGGTCGAGGGCAAACTCGAACGCATTCTCTATGTCATCCGAAGTCCCGGAATTTCTTCCGATGAAGTGATCCATAACTACAATAAAACGCTCACCGCCAACGGCTTCCGGTTTCTCTACCAGACCCGAAATGACGACGTCACCTGGCTCCACATGATCTGGGACGGACAGATCCGCCTCGGCCTGACCCAGGAGGGCTATTCCAGCGCCGTCAAGGAGGATACCGACGGCAAGACCTATGTCGCCTTCTGGATCGGCAATGGCGATCCGAACGAGACCATTGTCGCGCTTGATGTCGTCACCGTCGGCAAGCCGAAAAACCGGATCACGGCCGTCACTGTGCCGAAAGCCAGGGCCGCCGCCGACACCGCCTGCACAGAAATCGCAGGCCTCAAGCATTTCGACGGCAGCGCGATGGATTACTGCCTGACCCGCAATTTCGCGGAATACGTCGTCGTCACCGGCAAAAGCGCCGGGTGGGAGGGACGGCACCCGGAGGGGCAGAGCACAGAGCCGGTCGAGGGCCGTCTGCAGCGCCGGCTCTATGTCATAAAGAGTCCTGGAATATCTTCCGATGAAGTCATCCATGACTACAGGAACGACCTCACCTCCCTCGGTTTCCGGTTTCTCTACCAGACCCGCGATAGCGACGTGACCTGGCTCCATATGATCTGGGAGGGCCATATCCCCTTGGGCCTGACCCAGGAGGGCTATTCCAGCGCAGTCAAGGAAGATGCCGACGGCAAGACCTATGTCACCTTCTGGATCGGCAACGGAGCCAGGGACGAGACCATTGTCGCGCTCGACGTCGTAACCGTGGGGAAAATCAAAGACCGGCTGACAACGGCCGACACGACGAAAGATACGGCAGCAACCGTCCCGGAACACCGGGGCTGGTCCGAAACCGTTTCCGCTGCCGAAATCAGCAAGGACCTCGACACCTCGGGCAGGATCGCACTCTACGGCATCCATTTCGACGTCGACCGCGACAGCATCAATCCCGACTCGCGTGCCACGATCCAGGAAATGGTCAAGGTGCTGGCTGCCCACCCGCAACTGCATCTGATTGTCGTCGGCCATACCGACTCGCAAGGCCTGGAGCCTCATAATCTCGATCTGTCGAGCCGCCGCGCCGATGCCGTGATCCGCTCCCTGGTGCAGGCCGGCATCGCTTCCGATCGCCTCCTGGCGCATGGCGCCGGCTCCTCTCAGCCGGTAGCAACCAACGACACCGAAGAGGGACGGGCATTGAATCGCCGTGTCGAGCTGGTCAAGCAGTGACCATGAGCGACGCGGTCTGATCCGACAGCCCGCGTCGCAGTTCTCCCGGCATCTCAAAGGCCACACCCCAAAAGGCCTCCACTGCGCTCCCTGCTGCGCTCCGCCGAGAGGCAGTGACCGCTGCGGCGCCACCCCCGCGCCGCATCCCCAAAAACGACCAGGACGACTGGATCGCGCCGTTCCTTGCCGACGTTGAACCGCGCAAGACAGCCGCCGCCGCTCCCGTCAAATTCAAGGGGCGTCCTGCAGCAACAGGCAAAGCTGCCCGCCATCGATGCCGTTGTCGACATGTTCAAACCTGGACAGGAAGCGCTCCAGCGCGAGTGCCGCCCATGGAAACGCACGCAATTACAGCGCACTCACGCGCCCGGCAGCCGCGCCACAGGGATGACGAGTGATCATCCTCATCCTTTCCGCGAGATAGCATCCTGGGAATTGCCGCATCGCGGCGTTGTATTCTTCGATCGCGAGATTGTAAAAACGGCGTGCCGCAGTGATGCGGTTTTCGCACTCAACCAGTTGCCGACGCAATTCCGCAATTTCCGGTATCGCGCCCAGCCCGGCAGATCGGTCGTCAGCCACCAGCAGTTCTGCGATCTGCGCCGTCAGATGGCCCTCGGCCCGCAACCGCATCGCAGTCGTGGTGGCGTTGAGCGCTTTCGCATTGGTATCGCGGATCCGGGTGATGAGATCCCGTTGCGGCTCGGCCAGGTCATCTGCCATCGCCGCCAGGCCCGGAATTATATTGCGGCGATGCTTCTGGTGGAAGTCCATATCGGCAAAGGCGGTTTCACAGCGCCGGTCGAGGGCCACCAGATGATTCACCGTATTTCTGCAGACATTGTACCCGTACCAGCCCGCAGCCGACAGAACTGCGGCAAGGACCGGGAGCACCCACAGCATGACTGCCACGATCGTTCCTCCTGTGCCTCAGTTTCCGAACTTGCCGGGCAAGCGCTGGTAGCAGGAGGCCGTTTAAGGAAGTTTTGACGCCCTCCCCTTGCGCACACGTCCTGCCGTTGTCGCCTTCCGGGGCTCCGTCCCCGGGGCGCGGGCCCTCGAGGTGCACGAAATGGAACGCAACCACAATTCCGCCAGGAAGGACCTCTCCCGCAACCCTCGCGGAAAGAGAAGGAAAATCCACTTGCGCATGATCGCAAAGCGCGAGCCTGTGGCCCTCTCTCTCACCACACCCTCTCTCCGCCGCACGCCTGGCTCAAATCTCCGTCTGCCACTCAAAGACGCGGCTGCTTCGTTGCAACGCGGCAGCGTCTTGAGCCCCCTTTTGTTCTTCGATGACAACAACGGCCGCCCCCCGCGGTGGGCTTTGCGCCCTCGCATGCAGGTCTCAGACCGGCCCGTGACATCCGCCGATCCGGCTTGCCGCCGCTACCGACCGCTCGAAAGGGTGCCAATCGCCGCAGCCATTTCAAAAAAGCGCAGGCAACGGGTGCGACCATACGCCCAACTGCACCCTCCGCAGAATCTGCCGCTGACACGCCCCGGCAGCCGACACGCAGACTTTCCCGAGAAGCTCAGGCGCGGAAATCCGGCACCTTCCGGCAAGCCTGCGGCGCATCCTCGCATCCGGTATCCTCCGACAGCAATCCTGTGCTGCGAGTGTCCTCTGTCGGGCACATGTCGCGCAGCTTCAGGGGATCGAATCCGGACGCACGAATTGTGAGTTCGGAGCTTTTCGTATACGCTCCCCGTTACCAACCCGCTTCAAAAGGACCGTCGTTACATCGCGGTCATTGTCTGCCGGCGGCTTGCAGAAGAGGGTGACGAGGTTATCGCGGCGGACGTAAAGCATGTGTATTTCCTGTTCCTGGCACCAATTGGTTCCGCCCTGTCGCAGGGGTCGCAGGCTACCTTGACGGTATGCTCTTCGGCCGCTCGCGCTTCCGGCAATTGGTGCAGTGGATCTTCCTGGAACAGGAATATTCCGTTCTATCCAGGGCGATCATCGCACGTCCCCCCAGCCGCCCCAGCCGCAGAAGGGCGGACGAGCCCGCCGCCGGAACGCAGCACAACCAATATCGGATTGAAACACGGCTCTATCGGCAGCCCCGGCTGCGACAATCCTGGTCCGAGCGCAGGAAGCTTCGGATCGTCGGGGAAAGCCTCTCCCGGCTGCGGCTCGGGGAAGCGAGCGAGCGCCCGCAGGGCATCTCCGGCCAACGGCTATTGGCGCAAAACAATGCCGCGACGGGCAGTTCGCCGCGCTGGCCACGGACGGCTTCGTTGCGGATCGGGTCGCGGACGCCACCACTTGACGCGGTCGCACCCCGCATTGCTTCGACGGCGTCGGGCAGCCGCATGGTTCTTGAGGCGAAGAATGGTCGGCGTGTCCTGATTGACGTAAGCCGTTGATGTCGATCTGCTGGTGCGGGTTCCTTCCATCGTCTCTCCGAGGGGGTGCGCGGACCGGAGAGGAAGGCATGGAAAGTCCGTGCGGCGCGATTCTTCTGCGCGGCATTCTCGTCTGCAACTGCTGTCGCCGTTGACACGGGCTGTAATGAGCCCTATTTCCGGGGAAGCCTTGACCGTGCTTATTGCCTGAACCGCAATCTGCAATCTGCCGACGTCAGGTCGTATCCTAATCCGTTTGTCCAACGACAGGAGCGCCGATGTCGCGAGGCCGACTTGCAGGACTTGTTCTCTTTCTCTGCCTTCTTGCCAGCTCCGGCAGTGTTGTTGCGTTTCCGGGGCCGACGTCCTGCCTTCTTGTCGGAGCGATGGGATTGCACCAGCTCCCCGACGGAACACTTACCGATAGTTCCGTCCCGGAGGATCAGCTGCGTTTCACTCAACTTGCTGTTGATGCACGAGCGAGAATCGAGTCGAAGTTCGGACCTGTTATGGCAAAACCGGTTCTCGTCTTCTTCAGTAGTTCCAAGGGCTTCCTCGGGCCCTTTCGCCAGATCAATTCATATGGCAACACGCAGTTCGTGGGCGGAAGAGCGTGCGTCATGATTGGGCCGAACGGGCAGAACGTCGATGTGGTGGCTCACGAAATGGCGCATGCAGAGCTTTTCCTTCGGGTCGGATGGTTGGCGCGATGGCTGCAGATTCCGACATGGTTTGATGAGGGAGTTGCCATGCAGGTTGACTACCGAAGTCGCTATGATCTTCCTGCGGAAAAGATTCCGAATGCGGGAGATGTTCGAGCGTTGACCACGTTCTCCAAATTCTTTTCCGGCAACTAAGAGAGTGTGGTGTCCAACTATGCTCGTGCCAAATATGTAGTGGCATCATGGCTTGCGCGCGTCGGGGAGAAATCGCTCTACCAACGTCTTGAACAGGTGAGGCGTGGGCGCTCGTTTGAAGAAGCTGCGAGCGGCCAGGGAGATGCGCCCTCCGATCCGCACCTCCCGTAGAATGGGAAGGCACGATTTCGTGGATCGGGTGACACTCAGGCACGAGTCGGATTGCATGGCTGGATACACGGAGGCTTTGGGAGCCGCACCCTCCCCGAGATTCCGTTGCAGGAACGCCGGCAACCCGAAGTGACATTCTGCCCTTGGCGGCGTTCAATCCGCAAACTGCCCGATTCCCCCGGCGCTCCAGATCGGTTTGCGCGAAAGGCCTGACGCCCGGCATCACTTTTGCGGGCGTCCCTTTTGCACATCCACCACCGCCCCGGAATGCACTTCCCGGGTCTCCCGGATCAGCAAAGGCCCTGCATTGTGCCCCCTTGCGTGAGATGGAGAATGCGATCGACCGAGAGGCCGGAAGCGGACACAGGCACATGCGTTCAGGGTTCAAGGCGACACCGGGACAAGCCCTGCGCACCGCGCGGGGGAGCGCGGCAGGCCGCTTGCGCCCGCCTGTTTTAGCGTAAAGGCGCGTGCCGCCTCCCGTTCGAAACCCCGCACCGCGAAAACGCCCGAGGGCTCAGGTGCCGCGTTGGCGCGCGGATGTCGCCGCCTTCAGCGCTGCGACATCGAAATTTGCGCTCATGTCGGCAAGCGCGACCGGCAGCCGCTGGCGCCAGTTCGGATGCTGGTCGACGGTTCCGGGGACATTGGGCTGATCGATCACGCCGAGGAGGTCCTCCAGCGACACCACAAGAAGCCGCGACGGCGCCCGCGCGAGAAGCGTGAGTACCGAGAACAGGTCGTTCTTCGCCAGTGCGTTGCGACCAAGGAGGTCATCCAGCCCGCCCAGCGCATCCCAGCGCTCCTGGTCGCTCTCGCCGGGATCAAGGCCCAGCGACCGCTTCATTTTCATGTCGCTGAAGGAGCGCCAGCCGGCATAGGTGGCAAGATCATGGGTGTTAAGCGTCACCAGCGCCTCGGTGGCGTAGCGCGCGATGTCGCGGAACCGCCCGTCCTCGTCGCGCTCGAACATCATCACCAGATAGGACCAGATGCCCCAGTCGCGCAGGATGTCGCGAAAACCCTCCGGCACGGTGCCGAGATCCTCGCCGATGACGATGCAGCGATGGGCGGTGCTTTCCCGGGCCACAATTGCCAGCAGCGCCTCCAGCGGCATTTTGACATAGGCGCCCTGGTCCGGAGCAAAGCCCTGCGGCACCAGAAACAGGCGCATCAGCCCGAGCACATGATCAAGCCGGATCGCACCGGCATAGCGCATCGCCGCACCCAGCATCTCGGCGAAGGGAACAAAAGAGCGCGCCTCAAGTCCGGGAGCGTTGAACCCGGCGAGCCCCCAGTCCTGCCCCACAGTATTGAGCACATCCGGAGGCGCCCCCACCGACAGCGTGCGGGAAATCGCCACCTGCTCGTTCCAGGCATCGAATCCGTCGCCGCAGACGCCGACGGCGACATCGAGATAGAGCCCGATCCGCATCCCGTGCGCCTGCGCGCGCGCCCTCGCCGCCGACAGCTGCTGATCGGCGATCCACTGCACGAATTCGACGAACTCGACCTCGTGGCGCGCCGGACCATGGCGCAGTTTCCGCAGGTGCCGTGCATCCATCTGCTGCCATTGCTGCGGCCATTCCCACCACGGGGTGCGGAAACGATGACGCAGCACCTCAAAACAGGCAAACCGCGCCAGCAAGGGGCCCGAGCGGCGCTGGAAGCGCTCGAATTCAAGCCGCCGCGCTGGACTGGCATGGGCGCGGAAGGCGCTATGGACCGCACGCAAAGCCCGCCATTTCAGCTCGGCGACTTCCGCGTAGGGAACCCGGTCCCCCTGGCGCAGTCGCGCCGCGGTTTCGGCCGCATCCGCCACCAGTTCGGGGCGGTATTCCTCGACATTTTCGACATTGATATAGAGCGGGTTGAGAAACAGCCTGCTGTTGGGCGAATAGGGGCTGCAATCGCCGGGCCGATCGTCAAACAGCACATGCAGCGGATTGAGACCGACACCATCGGCTCCGAATGCGGCGGCCTGATCGATGAGATCACAGAGATCGGAAAAATCCCCGATGCCCCAGTTGCGGCTGGAGCGGATCCCGTAAAGCTGTGCCGCAACCAGAAAGCCGCGCTCCAGGTTGCCGCCGAAGGCGCGCTCGGCCGTCACCACCAGCGGCACATCCTCGCGCCTTGCGCTGCCATCACGGATCTCAAGGCGATAACAGCCCCGGGAGAGGTCGCCGGGGAAGCGAATCACATTGTCGGCGCTCTCGCCCAGAGCCACCGTGCGGCCATCCGCCACGATCTTCCAGGTGAGCGGTGCCACCGCGCCCTTCACTTCGGTGAGCGCCTCGTGGCTGCCACGAATCACCACCGCACCACCGGTCAGGGTGGGGCTGGCGGCGTGCGGCAACGCCGCCAGGATCGCCTCAAGCGCCTCCGGCGGGCTCACCCGGTGCTTTCCCAATGCGTCAAAATATTCGGGGATAATTCCCCGTGTCCTGGCGAGAGCAATCCGATCCATGCTGCGGCAAGCCTTGCTATTTGCGGTTCCGGGCGGAACCGGCATCGGTTTCGATGGCAACAGTCAGGAAAATCGCGCCTCCCGACCCGACGGGTCCGGATCCGCGCCGCATGATGCGTTGTGCCGGTTTCGACCCATGTTGCCGTGGCTCGACCTTCGCCAGCGGCAATCCGCACAACACCTTTCAACGATGACGCCGATTCGTGACGAAAACAGGTCGGACCGGCAGCATTGGGAAAAACCATTCCTGGTGCGCTCAAGTCAACCCCGGGGAGCCCGAGGGGGGATGGAGGGAGGGAGACGGCGGGAGAGACGACAACGCGCCAGGGTTGCGCCACAATCGGCGCTCATCTGTGTCCAAAGTCTGTCTTCGGTGCGACGGTTTTCACAGAGTTACTGCCATGTTCCAGGATTCGTAACGACCCAGGTCGGGCAAGGCGCGGCTCGAAATCCGGGAAAAACTGCCTTGATCCAACCGAGCTCGTCACCCATTTGCCACGAATCACCTGCATCACAAAACGCGGCTGGGCCTCGACAGCGTCAAAAGAGGCACAGTCAGTCGCTTCCAGAAAATGGAACGTGGATAGAAACTGCCAGGAGCCAAGGTTCCCGATCGGAGCTTTATCGGATCCGACCCTTTTCGCATCCGACAAGCCCCGATGTGCCTGGGCTGGAAGAGAACCGGAGCCGAATCCGTCCGGCGCCCTTCGAGATTGCATACGGAAAGATTACGGCGTCCGCCCCCCTGAAGCCCTCGGGACAATGGCACCGCCACGGTGTTTTGCCTATTGGTCTGTGCCCTCCAGGCCGGCAACAAAGTGGAACCTGTTTTGTCAATGGCACAACCTGTGACCCCCCCATCCTCGCCTGCGACCGTCAAAACCATCGCCAATGGCAACGGCAGCGGCCAGACCGTGGATGAACTCTGGTACAAGGACGCCATCATCTACCAGCTGCACGTCAAGGCCTTTGCCGACTCCGGCGATGACGGCATCGGCGATTTCGCCGGCCTGACCGGGAAGCTCTCCTATCTCCAGGACCTCGGCGTCACCGCGCTGTGGCTCCTGCCCTTCTATCCCTCGCCCGGCCGCGATGACGGCTACGACATCTCCGATTATGGCGCGATCAATCCAGACTTCGGAACCATGAAGGATTTCAAGCGCTTTATCCAGGAGGCGCACCGTCGCGGGCTGCAGGTGATCACCGAACTGGTGATCAACCACACCTCGGACCAGCATAAATGGTTCAAGCGCGCCCACCGCAGCCCTCCCGGATCCAGCGCCCGCGACTGGTATGTCTGGAGCGACAGCGACCAGAAATATCAGGGCACCCGCATCATCTTCACCGACACTGAGAAATCGAACTGGACCTGGGATCCCAAGGCCGGCTCCTTCTACTGGCACCGTTTCTTTTCGCACCAGCCCGACCTCAATTTCGACAACCCGCGGGTGGTCAGCGCCATCATCCAGGTGATGAAACGCTGGCTCGACGCCGGTGTCGACGGCTTCCGGCTCGACGCCATTCCCTATCTGTGCGAGCGCGAAGGCACCTCGAACGAGAACCTGCCCGAGACCCACGCCATCATCCGCCGCCTGCGCCAGGAACTCGACGCCTATTCCAGCGGCAAGGTCCTGCTCGCCGAGGCCAACCAGTGGCCGGAGGATGTGCAGGAATATTTCGGGCGTGGCGACGAATGCCACATGGCCTATCATTTCCCCCTGATGCCGCGGATCTACATGGCGATCGCCCAGGAGGACCGCTTCCCGATCACCAACATCATGCGCCAGACCCCGGACATTCCCGCCACCTGTCAATGGGCCCTGTTCCTGCGCAACCATGATGAACTGACGCTGGAAATGGTGACCGACGTCGAGCGCGACTATCTGTGGTCGACCTACGCCAATGACCCGCGCGCGCGCATCAATCTCGGCATCCGCCGCCGCCTGGCGCCGCTGATGAACAACGACCGGCGCAAGATCGAACTGATGAATTCGCTTCTGTTCTCGCTGCCCGGCACGCCGATCATCTATTATGGCGACGAGATCGGCATGGGCGACAACATCTATCTCGGAGACCGCAACGGCGTGCGCACGCCGATGCAGTGGAGCCCGGACCGCAACGGCGGCTTCTCACGCTGCGACCCCGCCCGCCTCTACGCCCCGGTGATCATGGATCCGGTCTATGGCTATGAGGCGGTCAATGTCGAAGCCCAGTCGCGCAGCCTGTCGTCGCTTTTGAGCGCCACCAAGCGCCTGATTGCGGTGCGCAAATCGACGCAGGCCTTCGGCCGCGGCAGCCTCACCTTCATTCGCCCCGCCAACCGCGCCGTGCTCGCCTATATCCGCCACCATGAAGGCGAAGTCATCCTTTGCGTTGCCAACCTGTCACGGGCGGCCCAGGCCACCGAACTCGACCTGGCGCCGTGGAAGGGCCGCATTCCGCTCGAGATGCTCGGCCGCACCTGTTTTCCGGCCATCACCGAGCGGCCTTATATGATCACGCTCGGCCCTTACGGCTTCTACTGGTTCCAGCTTGAGGAGCGCGACGACTCCAGGCTGAAACCAGCCCCGGAACTGGCGGAATTCGATACTCTGGTAGTTCCCATCAACTCCACCTGGGTGTCGCTGGCGCGCCAGCGCAGCGTGTTCGAGCGGGACGTCCTGCCCGGCTTTCTGGCCCGCGCCCCATGGTATCCCCTTGCCGACGCCCGCGACATCACACCCACAGTGGTCTCGGCGGTACCGTTCTGCGACATCGGCGACAACCGGCCGTGGATCGCGTTTTTTGACAGCTGCATCAACGGCGTCACCTCGCGCCATATCCTGCCGCTCCAGATCGAATGGGTGCGCTTCGACCGCGAACGTTTCAATCCCAGGGCTTTCGCCGCGGTGCGCCAGGGGGCACGCGAGGGCACGCTTCTCGATCCCGCCACCGGCACCATCTTCACCGCTCTCCTGATGCGCAATCTCAGCCGCTCCCTGGTGGTCCGGGAAAACCAGCTGCGACTCGAATTTCTGCCCACCTCCTCCTTCTCCAACTACCAGGTCAGGGAGCCGCAGCAAATCCGCACCATTGAGCGCACAAACAGCGTCGGCCTGGTCGACAGCCACTATGTCACCCGGATCTATCGCTGTCTCGAAACCGGTGCCAATCCCGAGATCGAGATCGGGCGCTATCTGACCGAGGTGACGCGTTTTGCCAACACACCGGCCCTGCTCGGCAGCGTCGAACTGGTCGACGACAACGAACAGCGCGCCGCCATTGCGGTAGTCCATGCCTATGTCGAGAACCAGGGCGATGGCTGGGCGCAGATTTCCGCCTGTCTCGACCGCCATATCGACGAAAGGCGCCTGTTGGCCGGAGCCGAACCCGCACAGGACGAAACCGCGCCCTATCTGCACCATCTTGCACAGGCCGGCCGCCGCCTTGCCGAACTGCATATGGCGCTGGCGCAGGCACAGGAGCCTCGCCTGGCCCCGGAACCCACCACCACCGACAGCTTCATCGCCGATCTGGAG
The DNA here is from genome assembly GCA_009781045.1 of Alphaproteobacteria bacterium. Lineage (GTDB taxonomy): Bacteria > Pseudomonadota > Alphaproteobacteria > Rhizobiales > Xanthobacteraceae > Bradyrhizobium. Next base: position 848 of record WQYW01000076.1, on the reverse strand, counting down.
GCGCGCCTGACGCGCATCCCGGCCCTGCTTCACGGCCGCCACGCGATCGGGGAAGCCTCTGGCGGCGCATCAACTGCGGTCTTGCGCGAATCCGATCGCGCCGTCATCGACCAGATGGTGAGCCAGTGCACCACCTTGCCCGCACGCCTCAAAGCCCTGCTGCCTTCCAACCTCGGCGGCCTCAACATCCGCTGCCATGGTGATTTCCGCCTCCAGCGCATCCTGATTGTCAAAGACGACATTTCGATCCTTGATTTCAATGGCGATCCTGCCATCCCGCTGGAACAGCGCTGTCGCAAGCTGCCCGCCGCCTTTGATGTCGCCGCCATGGTCCACTCGATCGACGCCGCGGTGAGCGCCGCGCAGCGCCGGGCCATAAGACAGACAGGCGACGAGCACGGACGACTCAGGGCCGAGTTCGACGACTGGCGCCACCGCGCCACGGAAAACTTCCTGGCCAGCTATCGCACCACCATGACCGACCTGCGGTTGTGGCCCCGCGACGCGCGCATGCGCCGCCATCTGCTGCGCTTCTTCCTGCTTGATAAGGCCTTCAGGGAACTGGAATACGAACTTCTCCACCGTCCCGACCGGGGGATCACGCCGCTGACCGGCGTGCTGCGCATTCTGTCGGAAACCGCGGGCGAGGTTCCGATTGATGAACCAGGTGACAACTCCGTCGCGTAAACACGACGGATTCTCAGACAAGCTATGCGGCAATCCGCTGGCGTCTGACAGCCGTGCCCCGGCTGGAATTCTGCTCTGAAGAGGACGTGTGCCGAGCTGCAGCAACATCGCGATCAATGACACAGCCGCATTCGCATCGGTGCATCCTGACAGCGAGCGTC
>WQYW01000075.1 GCA_009781045.1 Alphaproteobacteria bacterium | reverse complement strand
GGTTTTGGCGAACATTGCCTCGTTGCGAGCGGAAAGTCGGGGTCACGGTGTCCAAACCGCTTGCTGCTCATGATTCTGAGTGGCGACAAGCGGATCCTCCCACGGGTTTTTGACCGATTACTCAATCCGCATCGTTCGGTCAAAACGAAATCCAAACCCCTTTGTTTCAGGATTTCTGATACAAGTCGGATTGTTCGACATCACTTCGATTTTTATGACATCCTTCACGTTTCCATTTTGGTGCTCGTTGAATGTCAGCGTCACAACGTCAGGAGCGCACCAGACAAGGTTCTCCGCCCAGCAAAATGTCGGACTGCAGACGAAAGAGATTATTGCCAGAATTCGAACAACCGTCCTCATTCTTCATCTCCTCGGATAGTCTGCACGGCCTGGATAAGACCAGTCCACCCCGGATTGCCCCCTTCGTATCTGTGATCGGTGGCAAGTCCTGCGGCATTTGAATTTCTGGGCGATGGAACGAACCGAAGCGGCTTCGCCCTGTTTAGGGATCGCAGGACTTTCCGTCCAAATTGTGGCTGTTTGGGGGTGTTTGGGGGGGGCAATTCAAAGTGTGGCGTCGGAGTTTTTTGAGGCATCCCGCCTCAAATTTGGGAGCCTCAGCGATTGGCCCTTACGCGGAGTGTATCACTGAAGTGGGGGGCACCTCTTTTTTGCCTCTTGAGCCTGGGGGGGAGGGAGAGACGGGTCCAGGTCTCTATCGTATTGAGGTCACTTGCGGTCCAGGCGGAGGCATGAAGATTCTGAACCAGCCCACGCCGCCGGCCTTCCGGGAAAGCGTCCGTGTCGGAGAGCAGAATCTCTATTGACTGATCTTGTGAATGAGTGGAAGGTTGATGTGCGCGGATGCAGTGCGCGTGCGACTTGGAATTTTCGGCCTCCCGTTTGCTATGATACTTCAAAAAGAAGGATACGATTGAAAGTCATTTAACGAAATGTCCCGGTCAGACCAGATTTGTGTTCAGACCAGAGAGGTTTGCCATCGTCATTCCTTGCCGCAAATGCGAATTGATAGATGGCATGCGAGCCATGTTCGAGAAGCTTTATCTTCTATCTTCGGTTCGTGAGAACACGACTGCGGTGTCGCGGATTCTTGTCGGGGCGCGGGTGGTGAGGTCTCTTGCGAGGGGAGGGAGAGGGGGCGGACCACCATTCATCGCGGATCGCGGCGAAGGGTGGTCGTAGGGATCAGCGCGCGGCGGCAGCGCTCCGCTGCGACAGGATGTCGAGCGCGACATCGACGATCATGTCTTCCTGCCCGCCGACCATGCGGCGGCGGCCGAGTTCGGTGAGGATGTCGCGGGCGTCGACGCCGTAGAGTTTGGAGGCGTTCTCGGCGTGGCGCAGGAAGCTCGAATAGACCCCGGCATGGCCGAGCGACAGGCTCTCGCGGTCGACGCGAACGGGGCGATCCTGCAGCGGACGGACCAGATCATCAGCGGCGTCCATCAGGAGATGGAGATCGCAGCCGGTTGCGATCCCCATTTTGTCAAGCACAGCGACCAGGGCCTCAAGCGGGGCATTGCCGGCACCGGCACCCATGCCGGCAAGAGAGGCATCGACCCGCACCGCGCCGGCCTCGATGCCGGCGACGGCATTGGCGACGCCAAGGGTCAGATTATGATGGGTGTGAACGCCGACTTCGGTCTCCGGTCTCAGGGCCGAGCGGAAGGCCCTGACCCGCTCGCCATATTGCGAGGGCAGGAGGGCTCCGGCGGAATCGGTGACATAGACGCATTCGGCGCCATAGCTCTCCATCAGCAGTGCCTGCTCCACCAGTTTCTCGACCGGCGCCATATGGGCCATCATCAGGAAACCGACCGTGTCCATGCCAAGCTTCCGAGCCGCTTCGATATGCTGCCTGGAGACGTCGGCCTCCGTGCAGTGGGTGGCGACACGGACGCTGCGGGCGCCGGCCCGGTGCATCTCCTTGAGGTCGTGGACGGTGCCGATGCCGGGGATCAGGAGGACGGTCACCACCGCCTGGCGGCACTCCTCCGCCACGGCGGCAATCCACTCGGCGTCGTCATGGGCACCGAAGCCGTAATTGAAGGTGGCACCCGAAATGCCGTCGCCGTGGCAGATTTCGATGGCGTCGACATGGGCCTGGTCGAGGGCGCGTGCGATGCTGCGGACCGCTTCCAGGCTGTACTGGTGGCGGATCGAGTGCATGCCGTCGCGTAAAGTCACATCCTGGATATAGAGCTTGTTCCTGTCACGGCGTGCCATTATGCGGCCTCCTTGGCGAGTTGCCTTGCGGCCCAGCGATCGGCGGTGACCAGTGCTGCCGAGGTCATGATGTCGAGATTGCCGGCATAGGCGGGGAGGTAATGGGCGGCACCCTCGACTTCGAGGAGCACGGTGGTCTTGAGGCCGGTCACAGGTCCGATACCGGGAATGCGCAACGGTGCGTTGTCGCCGATATGCTCGAACTGTATCGCCTGTTTAAGCCGATAGCCCGCGACGTATTTCTGGACGTCGGCGACGATGTCGCGGATCGACTTTTCGATGTCTTCCTGGCTGCCGCCCTGCGACAGGGTGAAGACGGTGTCGCGCATGATCAGCGGCGGCTCGGCGGGATTGAGGATGATGATGGCCTTGCCGCGTTCGGCACCGCCAAGCCGGACGATGGCGTTTGACGTGGTCTCCGTGAACTCGTCGATATTGGCGCGGGTGCCCGGTCCGGCCGATCTCGAGGAGATCGAGGCCACAATCTCACCCCAGACCACGCGTTTTGAGGCCCGTCGCACCGCATAGACGATGGGGATGGTGGCCTGACCGCCGCAGGTCACCATATTGACGTTGGGCTCGTCGAGATTGGCCTCGCCGTTGATGACCGGAATCGTGAAGGGGCCGATTGCGGCCGGCGTCAGGTCGATGACCTTCTTGCCGGCTTTCTGCAGGATGGCACTGGTGTGGATATGGGCCTTGGCCGAGGTGGCGTCGAAGACGACGCCGATGCTGCCGAAATTGGGCAGCCGGGTCAGCCCGTCGATGCCCTCGGAGGTGGTGGCCACACCGAGCCTGGCGGCGCGGGCGAGACCGTCGGAGGCGGGGTCAATCCCGACCATGGCACCCATTTCGAGAGATTTCGAATTGCGCAGGACCTTGATCATAAGATCGGTACCGATATTGCCGGAACCGATAATGGCGCAGGAAATCTTGGACATCAGTTTTTCTCCCTGGCAAAAGCCGCACGCACGGATCCGACGCCGGTAATCCGCGCCTCGATCACTTCACCCCATTTGACCGGGGCCATCGGCCCCAGTGCGCCCGACAATACGGTGTCGCCGGCCATCAGGGGCCGACCGACCCGGGCCATGGTGCGTGCCAGCCACCACACCGCGGAGATGGGATCGCCGAGACAGGCGGCACCATTGCCCGAGGAAACCTCGGTTCCGGCGCTGTCCATGGTCATCTCGGCTGCGCGCAGGTCGAGACCATCAAGCCTGCGCGGCATGCCGCCGAGGACATAGAGACCGGAGGAGGCATTGTCGGCGATGGTGTCGAGGATGTTGATCTTCCAGTCCCGGATCCGGGAATCGACCACCTCAATGGCCGGCAGCACGAATTCGGTGGCGCGGATCACATCGGTGACGGTGATATGCGGGTGGTCGAGATCGCGGCCGAGGACAAAGGCGATCTCAGCCTCGACCCTGGGCTGGATCAGGCGGTCGCGCTCAATGTCCCAGCCGTCGGGCACATACATGTCGTCGAACAGCATGCCGTAATCGGGCTGATCAACGCCGAGCTGGTGCTGGACCGCAACCGAGGTCAGGCCGATCTTGCGGCCGACCAGCCTTCGGCCCTTGTCAAGCCAGCGCCTGGTGTTGATCTCCTGGGCGGCATAGGCCTGGTCGATCCCGCCTGCTGTCAGCAGGTCGCGGATCGGCGGGCAGGGGGTCCTGTTCTGACAGGCCGTGAAAATCCGGTCTGCGACGGTCTCGACGCTCACTGGCCTTTCTCCTCATTATCGGACAGGCAGGTTGCCCCTGAAAACCTTCTGCCACCACGTTGGCGCAGGTAACGGCCGGCACTGCGGTTTCCGAAAGACGGCTGCAACAGGACGGTTCCACGGGGGGGGCGTTCAAAGGGATGTCACCTCGCCATGGCTCCGACCGATCCGCCTGTTGCCGCCAGCGCCGCTGGATGGCGCCTTTCGCATTTTCGGATCGGATGGGTTGTAGCGGCATCCGGCGCTCCCCGCCACGTCCGGCGGCGCAGTGGCGGGGTGTGATCGCGGGCCTGCCTCACGCGGGACAAGGTGCACGGCCGCCGACCACGGCGCATCCTGCTCCCCGCGAGGTCAGGCGGGCTTTCCGGTTGCCAGGAAGCTCCGCATCACGGCGTTGAACTCTTCGGGTGCCTCATATTGCGGCCAGTGCGCTCCGTCCGACTTCATGATGTAGAGGCTGCCACGCGGGGTGCGGGCACAGGCCGCCTCGGCGGCGGGCACGTCATGCACCGGATTGTCACGGGTCCACAGAAACAGCGTATCCATCGAAAGCTGCTCGAAGGGGACGAGGTCGGAGGCGGCGTTGCGGGAAAGCTGCTTCTGCACCAGGGGGGCGGATTTGAGCGCTTCCGGGTCCGAATAGATGCGCAGGCGCGAGCCCACCAGTTCTTCGTCGAGCAGGCCCCAGTTGTTGGGGTGCATCAGCCATTTCATGCGGGCGAGCACCGAGTCATAGGTCGGGAGCTGTCCGGCGCTCTTTTTTGAGAGTTCGGCGAGATTGGCGAGATCCTGTCTGCCTTTCTCGGAGACGATGGGAAGCCCGGCCGAGGTGTTGAGCACGAGCCGCCTGACCCGTTCGGGATAGCGCGCGGCGAATTTGCCGGCGGTCCAGCCGCCCAGCGATTCACCCGAGATATGGGCCTTCTCGATACCGAAGGCGTCCATCAGCTCGCGCAGCTGTTCGGCATAGGCCTCGGGCGTATATTCGAGATCAAGCTTCTTTTCGGAAAGACCATGGCCGACGAAATCGAAGGCAATCACATGGTACTGGTCGGAGAGAGCGACCACGTTTTTGGCGTAGGCTTCGATATGACCGCCGATGCCGTGCATGAGAAACAGCGCTTCACCATTCTTTGCCCCGGCTTGCGCGATCCGGGTGCGACCAAAGCTGGGTGTCGATACGTAACGCACCTCGGAACCAAAGAAATCCGTCCACAACGTCATCGAAAATTCTCCATCGGGCAGGCGGAGGCCCGAAGGCCTCCGCGCGTTCATTTCAATTGATGCATGGTCTCGTGAGATCTCAGCGCGCTGGCGGGCGGTGTCCCCAGTCGTCGAGCTTGTCGTAGCTGCGGACCATCCAGGTGGCGTCATCAATGACGACGCCGCCGGCGCCGTATTCGATTGAGAAACCGCTCGGGGTGCGCACGTAGAAAGACAGCATCTGGTCATTGGGGTGCGAGCCGAGCGTCATCTCAAGCTCAAGACCGGCGTCGCTGACGCGGTCGTGAGCGGCACCCACATCCCAGATTTCGCCAACCTGGAACATGAGGTGGTGGATCTTTTTGTTCACCGGGAACAGGGCTGTAGCCAGGGTGTGGTGCCGGGGATTGCAGTGCAGGAAGGCGGCGTCGGCCACCACGCCGGGTGCGATCTCCTGGCGGATATAGTCGCTGACCTTGAATCCGAGCAGGTTGACGTAGAAGTCGACCGTCTTCTTGCGGTCGGATTTCGACACCAGGAAATAGTGGCCGAGCCCCTGGGTTCCGGTGACGAAGGAGGAGCGCAGCACCTTGGACTGGAACGGCGCGCTGGTCACCGCCGGGCCGAAATAGATTTCGACCCGGTTGTCGTTGGGATCGGTGCAGCAGAACAGGCGCTCGACGCGCCGCTCGCGTGCCAGTTCCGCCGATCCTTCCGTGACGGCAACGCCGGCGGCCTTGAGGCGGGCGACGACGTCGAGCAAAGCGGGCTCGGAGTCGGTCTGCCATCCGGTGACCGCGAGGTCGTCGGCGGGCCCCTTCACGAGGATGACGCGCTGCTGGTAGTCATCCATGCGGAAGACCAGCTGGTTGGCATCCTTGCGGGCGAGCTGAAGCCCGAGAATATTCTCACCGAAGCTTTCCCAGGCGTTGAGGTCGCTGGCTTCGATATAGATATAGCCGAGTTGACTGACGCTCATGATGTGCACTCCTGTCGCTGCATTGGCTCAAAGGTCTCAGCTGAGGGGCTGCTGGTTGGGCAGACCGAGGAGGGTGCCGCCGGCATTGACGGAGTGTTTGTGGAGGTCCATGCAGACGTGGTTGCATCCGAACATGATGTTGCGGAAATAGACATTGAGCAGGTTGTCGTTGTAGATCGCCTTGCCGCCGGCACCACGCAGCATCAGCAGCGCGACGTCGGTGGCGAGTTCGCCCACCGTTGCCGCGTCGGCAACATACTGGGCGCGCTTGTCGAGCGGCACCAGTTCACCTTTGGCAAGATAGGCGGCACAGCCTTCGACGACGTCGCGGATCAGGGCGCGGGCCTGGCGGACCTTGGAATCGGCGAGCCATACCCGACGCTGCACCGCGGGATTGGCGCTCAGGGTCTGTTGCGAGAAGCTGTCGCGGCGCGCCTGCATCTGGTCGCGGAAAACCTCGACCATGCCCTTGGCCATGCCGGCGATGACGGAGGCGACGCCGTTATGGAAGGCAACACCGAAAGACAGTCGGTAATAGGGGCTGGTGAAGGTCTTGAGGCCGGCATCGCTGCCAAGCGCCAGGAAGTGGTCGGTCAGCGAGTGGGTGCGGTAGTCGGGCACGAAACAGCCCTTGACGTCGATGTCCTTGGAGCCGGTGCCCTCGAGGGCGCAGACATCCCAGGTGCCGTCGATGACTTGGTAGTCACCACGGGGGAGCAGAAAGACGCGAAGTTCCGGCGGGGTTCCCGCGCCGGTCGGCACCAGGGCACCGAGAAACACCCAGGTGGCGTGATCGCAGGCACTTGAGAAGCGCCAGCGTCCCTTGATCTGGTAGCCGCCCTCGACCTTGGTGGCGGTACCGAAGGGCGCGTAGGAGGAGGAGATGCGTGCGGTATCGTTTTTGGACCAGATGTCGGCGGCAGCCCTGGCGTCGAGCAGGGCGACTTCCCAGTTGTGGACGCCGAGCACCATCAGGGCCCAGCCGCTGGAGGGGCAGCCCGAGGAGACTTCCTGGAGGATGCGGTAGAAGGTCAGCGGGCTCTTCTCATAGCCGCCGTAAGCCTTGGGCTGGAGGGTGCGGAAGAACCCCGCGGCCTGGAATTCGGCGATGGTCTCGTCGGGAACGCGCCCCAGGGCCTGGCACTGGTGGATGCGCGAGCGCAGGGTCGGGATCATCGCGGTGGCGCGCGCGATCAGGGTGTCGTCGCTGGGAATCTCGGTAGTGGCCGTCATAATAGTCCTCCCGGTTGTTTTTTGAGCAGTCAGGTTGGTGCGGGCTGGAAGGCCCCGTATTGGCCGTTGAGATAGAGCAACGGCTCGACCGCAGGCTTCGAGGAAGCCTCGACCGTCTCGCCCCACACGATGCTGTGGGTGCCGCAGGTCGCCGACTGGGTGCGCCGGCAGACGAAGGCTGCCTGGGCATCGATCAGCAATGGGGCATTCAGCCTCGGGGAAAGGGTAAAATAGGCCTCCCGCTTTTCGTGCTCCATCTGCCCGGCGCAGGCCGCGGCGATGTGTTTCTGCGATGCGGTGAGGGTGGAGACGGTGAAAATGTCGGCCTGCAGGATCGCCTCGGCGATCACGGTGGAGCGGTTGAGGCAGACCAGAAGCGTCGGCGGATCAAAGGCCACCGAGGTTACGGCGGTTGCAGTGGTGGCAAAGAAGCGGCCATCGCTGAGCTTTACGCCGATCACATGGACCGTGGCGGCAACCCGGCGGAAGGCTTCGCGCAGATGGGCCACGTCGAAGGACTTCGAAGCGCCTGAACTGTCGATTGCTGCGGCCACCATATTCAAATCATCCCGACTTCTGTTCGCGGCAAGCCGCCGCCTGCGCCGGTTCACTCCGGCGTCATGGAAAATCTGTCCGGAAACGCAATGCCTCGGGGAGTGGCGACACCCGCCTGTGGGCGCAATCCCTTCCCGTTGAGCGTTTCCTCCCTGTCTTTCAGTTCAGTCTGCAGGCGGTCGTCGTCGCTGTGGCGCGGAAGGCGCGCTACAGCGGTCGGTTATGTGTGTGGGAAGAGGACGCGCAGCACCCCGGCAACAGAGTGGGCGTGCGTGTCAAGGCGCCATCGGGGCGGATGGAGAAGGTGCAGCAAGCCTGGACCGAAGCTCTGTCGGGCAGCTTTGCCTGCGCAAGTCCCGTCCTCACAGGATGGCATTTGTCTCTCCCTTCTTGCCGCAATTGGCCGGTTCCGTGGCGGCCCTGAAAAATCGCGGCCACGGGTCTTTCTTGTTAGGATCAAGGCTAGATTGTCCTACAATGCCTGTCAATATGGAAAATACATTTGTCGAAAATTTAATGTAAGCGCCCCTCCAGGATTTCTCCGGATCTCATGCCATTTCTGAAAATACCGCTGAATCAATCAGCTATCTGCTTCATCGGCACTGCAACAGGAACCCCAGGCAATTGTTGCAGTTGCGAAGAATTGTAGGACAAACATGGCGTAAGGGCCGCTCAACGCGCCCGCATGGATGCGAAAATGCGGTTCAGGGGCGTGGGCCTGTCTTCGCTGTCGACCCTTTACGCACTCTGTTGCGGAGGGGGCTGTGGCTCCCTGTGCAGGGTTGAGGACCTCCTGGTATGCGACACGCGTTGCCGGTCCGCCCGGGGAGCCCTTGAGGCCGTCGGGATGTGGGCCGCAATCCTGCCGTGGTGCGGCCGCCGAACGGGACTTGCAGCCGGCGTGGAGCAGCTCTCAATTCTCAAATCGGGATGGACGGCCGCAGCAAAGGCCTCTTTTTTGGCTCTTCGGTAACTGCTGAGGCCGGGCAGGGGGGCGAGGTGGTGTGCAGATCCGCTGTGGCGCTTGGGAGGACATCAATCGAAGGGCCCGCGTGGCGGTGGTTGTCGCAAGGGCTGAGAAACGTCTATGGATGTGCCGCGCGGCGTCGATCGCGGTGGACGGGGGAGCCGAGGCGGGTTAATTTCCCTGCATGAGTTCTGTTGGCATATTCCGAATCAAGGTCACGCTTGAAGACGTCGAACCCGACGTCATTCGCCGCATTGAAGTTCCCGCCGACATCCGGCTTGATCGCCTGCATCGAACGCTGCAGGCTGCGTTCGGATGGACCGATACGCATCTCTATGAGTTCCGCTGCGACGACACCGGCTGGGGGGATCCGGATCCCACCTATCCGGATGATCAGCTTGATGCGAAGAAGATGACGCTGATCAAAGTGTTCGAAGAATTCGAAACCCGGCAGATTGACTACCTCTACGACTTCGGTGATGCCTGGTGGCATACGGTCCGGCTGGAACGGGGGGTCGATCCCCAACCCGGCGTTCTCTATCCCCGTCTGGTGTCGGGCATCGGGGAAAGTCCTCCCGAGGATGTCGGCGGTCCTTTGGGCTTTGCTGACCTGGTGGAGGCGTTCAAAGATCCGGAGCATGAGCTTCATGCCGAGAGCCTTGATCGGCTTGGCGAGGACTTTGACCCGCTCGCTTTCGACCTCGAGCTGCCGCAGGCGAGAGTGGCGATGCTCGCAGAGAAATGGTCGAAAAAGAGTTCGGCAAAGAAACCCCGAGCCAAATGATGCGAGGCCTTTGGTCGCGGACTGAGGCGTTTTTCCTTATCCGCTCACGTGTTGCCGGCGCGCCTTTCGTTCGGACGCAGCTTTGTTCAAAACTGTGGCCCCAGGTGGGCGATGATGGCAGAGCGGCCTGGCGCGCTTTGGCAGACGATTGCCGGGGACAACCGGTGAAGGTCTGGTGTGGAGGTGAGGGGGCCTCTGCAGCGAAGGTTGCGGGTTTGCGCGGGGGGATGTGGCCTTGCCCGGGCGGACAGGGCTGTGTGCCATCGTCAGGGAGTGATTTTTTGAAAGCTGCGCCACCTCGCGTGCGAAAGTTTCCTGGCTGAAAGGGGTGTTTTCGAAAAGAGGGACCCTTTCGCCTCGTCAGCGAAAGTGAAAGACGCAGGCGAATTCCTCATCGCTGAGGCGCTGGGTGACGCCAAAGGTCCGCGTCACATGAGCGCGGGCTGCGGCCTCGGCTCGGGCTGAATCGCCCTCGAGGATGGTCGACAGCAGCTCCATATGTTCTTTTGCCGAGACCGAGACATCGCTCAGATGCAGCTCGGAAAAATAGCGGGCGCGAAAGATCGGCAGCAGGCAGCGGCGCCAGCTTTCTTCAAGAAACGGATTCCTGGCCAGGGTGACGATCGATGAATGGAATTTTTCATCGTGCTGTTCAAAGCTGATGGTGCTGTCGCCGCGCAGGAACGAATCAGCTTCGCGGAAAAGACCGGCGATGGACTGGCGCACGGCTTCCTGGTCGACGTTGCGGGCCACGGTGGTCGCCGCAAGACCTTCGAGGACGGCGCGAACCTGGAAATATTCGCTGACCTCCTGGCGGTCGAGCTGGCGCACGGTGGCTCCCTTGTTGGGCTGAATCGAAATCAGGCCGTCGCGCAACAGGAGGTTGAGGGCTTCGCGCAACGGGCCGCGGCTTACCCCGAGCCGCGCCGTCAGGTCGGCTTCAACCAGGCGTTGTCCGGGGAGGAACTCGCCGCCCTTGATGGATTTTTCGATCGCGGAACGAACGCGTTCGACGGTGGATGCGGAATCTCTTGTCATGATGGTGTCGTCAACGGGCCGGGCCGATCCTGCTCTCCAGGGATATCCGGCTCTTTATCAACGGCATGGCGGGCGGGTGCGGAGCGCAACGGGGAACCTGGACAAGTGACGTTGGCATGATGGTGTGGGCGTTCCCCGAGCTGGAAGATATCGACCTGACAGAACGTTGTCAGGGCCGCGCCACGGACTGCGGTGGCCGGGAAGACGATTGAGGTGAGGCAGCATTAATCTCCAGGGTTGCAGATTTCAATGGGGCTTTCGCAGAGCCTTTATCGCTCCTGCCAGTTCCCGCCATGCGCTTTTGTGTCTTCCCGGCAGGTGCAGCATATTTCCTGCCGTCCCTTACCACGGATCGCTGTTGTTGTGGGCCCGCCGGGATGCCACGCCCGCGTGAGCCTTCGCGGGAATCGGCACCGTCGTTGCCGCGCCAGGCACAATCAGCCTCCAGGATCGGGGATTCCAAGGGGCCTTCGAAGCTGCGAATGGCTCCCGCCATGAATTTCCCGGATCCGCTCTGGCGCGGTTATGCCCTGCTGTCTGTGCGTGAGCAGGTCATCTTTCTGGCCGGCACGTGCACGATATCTGAGTTCACGTGAAAACGTGAGTAATTTCAACGCGATATTAGTCGCCCTATCAGCCGGGGTACAATCTTGGTCCAACCGCCGCCCGGTGCTTCGATGCGACGGGCAGCGAGAAAAATGGACGTGGAGCGTGCCAGCAGACACGGCTGTATCAGGCGCGGGATTTGGTCCCCGGTTGCATGGTCCGTGGGGCTTCGGTTTGTGCGCTCTGGAGGTTGTCTTTGGAGCAAGCGTTAGCTTGATGACGGGGCACCGCCGTCCAACGGTCATTGCATGAGCGGGCCAGCCTCGCTCCCGCTCTCGGTTCAGCGACATCACCTGCGTTGTCCATGAAGCGAACTGCAAGTCGGGCAATTCGTCACCGAGTGAAATTCTTGCTAAGGTCCCTCTTGCGCCGATCGACGGCGAAGTCTATATCCGCCGCGCGTTTATTTCTCGCACAGATTTTCTTGAGCCAATTTTCTATAACCAAGCAATTTAGGGGACTCAGCATGAGCAGGCCAACAGCAAGATAGACGGGTTACTTGCGAGAGCCGCCAGGGTGAGGCGCCTCAAGAGGGGCGGCCGCTCGCTGACGCGCCTGCCTCTCACCCATTAGTGCAATGCCATAGCGAACAGGAAGGAATTTCAGATGGCAATTGGTGACTTCAACACAATGGACCAATACATTGTCGGTATGATGCGGCGCGCTGCTCATCATGCCAGAAACGTGGAAGCTGTCATTCCTGCGCTACGCGGTTTTGTCGAGCAATTTGGTGAGAACATCAAGCCGTTGGTTAGAAACGGTGACCCCAAGAATACGTCATGGTTCGATAGCAAGGCGACAGGCAAGCACTATGCATGGCGATATGATCATGCTCTCAATCAAATTGAGTTGCGAGAGAACACGACACGCGGGCGCATTGTCGCCTTCTTCGATAACTCGACGTCGAACACTGATATCCTCACCACTTTCAAGACTCTCTGAGGCGGCCAGCACCTCGCCTTGGTGCAAGGCGGGCATCACAACGTGCTCACCCGCACTCCCGGTTCCACTTTCAATTTCCGCTAGGCTGCCTGCGGCGGGTTGCCGGCCTGCCGTAATTTGCGGGCGTGGAATGGATCCTCGAAGGTCGGATCCGGCATCCATTCGTGAAAGCCGGCACCTGTGGCCATGGAGTCCGAAATGAACTGCTGCATCGCCAGCCATGCTGTGCCGGGGCAGTTGGCGCACGCGATGCGGCATTGCGGCGACAAAAGGGTTCCCTGGAAGATCGCGGCCTCCCTGTGGGCCGGATCGGCGCCACAGGATATCGTGTGCGTCTTCGCCTTGTTCGTCCGGATCATGGCGGCGCTCTCATGTCCGGCTGCGGGGGACAATGTCTGAAAGGCTGACGGCAAAGAGCAGGGCAAGGGCAGGCACGGCAAGGGGGCCAGGGCAAGGGGGCCAGGCGGGCCTCGGGTTCAAAGGTCAAAACGGTGCCAGGGTGCTGTGGCCTCTGCAAAATGTGACCGATTTGTGTTCGCAGACCCGGAATCCCCGGGTTAATCTTTTTCGTGCTGCCGTCAGGCCTGGCCGGTTTTGCCGCCGGTGTTGGAGAACTCCGATTCGAGTCGAATGGATCAAATTTACCAATTGTTTAGCATCTGTGTCAGGGTGGCACAGGGATTCACCTCCGGTGCATCCTGACAGCAACAGTGAAGGTAATTTGTCTTGATCCTGCCATGGTGTCTGGACAAAGTCGGAATCTCGACGGACCTTGCTGGCCGTCTGGCATCGGTACTTTGACGCGTGGTCTGGAAGCAGAGCGGGGCAGGGACTATGGGGTTTCGGACGGCATTGCTGGTTATGCCCGTGATCGCGGGCATCCTGGTTTCGGGAGTGGAGCCAGGCAATGCCGTGGTCAGGATCGCGGGTGACCGCGGTGGCCGCATCGGAACCTATTTTGACAAATATCAACATCTGCGTTCTTCCGGAGAAATGGTGGTCATTGATGGCCTTTGCGCCTCGGCCTGCACCATCGTCCTCGGCACCATCCCCTCCAATCGCATCTGTGTGACCTCGCATGCCACGCTGGCCTTTCATGCCGCGTGGGATATGGGAAGAAACGGTCGGCTGGTGACCAATCCGGCGGCGACCCGGATGCTGTACATGATGTATCCTTCGCCGGTGCGACGCTGGATCGCCAGTCATGGCGGGCTCACTCCGCGCATGCTGTTCCTCAGGGGCAAGCCGCTGCAGGCGATGTACCGGCCGTGTTATTTTGATGCCCAGGCGGCAGCCCGACCAGGCTGGATGCGGGGGCGGTGATCGGAGCCCATGGTGGCGTCAGCCGATCCTGGCGCGCCATCCCTCCTTGATCTTCAGTGAACGGCGGCGGACACGGGGTGGCTGCGGGGAAATGCGGCCCCTTGAGCAGGCCTCCATGGAGTTCAGGCTTTCGGATTTTTCATGGTGGGGACGGTTGCGGGAGCGCCTCTGTGCCCTTAACCCTTGGCAGGTCCGGGTTCCTTCCAGGGATTTTGCGAGGAAGAACATGAAAATGAGCGCCCGTTCACTGGGGATCACGGCCATCGCCGTTTCCTGCATCGTCGGCGCAGTGGTTCTGTTCTGGGCCCTGGGGGGAGGCAATGTGGTTCATGTGGCACCGCCCGGCGGCCCGTTCCAGCTTGTCGACGTGGACGGCAACAGGGTCACCGAGGCCGATCTCAAGGGCAGGCTGAACCTGGTCTTTTTCGGTTACACCCATTGTCCCGACATCTGCCCCACCGCGCTGGCCGAGATCTCGGATGTCCTCGATGCCATGGGCGACGACGTCGACAAGATCCGCGCCTGGTTCATCTCGGTGGATCCGGAACGCGATACCGCTGCGGTCCTGAAGGACTATCTGTCGAGCTTCAACCCGCATCTGAAGGGTCTGAGAGGGGACGAGGCAGAGACCCGGAAGGTGATCAGCGCCTATCGGGTCTATGCCCGGAAGGTGCCGATGAAGGACGGCGACTATGCTGTGGATCATTCGGCGATGGTCTATCTGATCGGCCGCGATGGCAAATTCATCTCGGCCTTCAATATGAAGCGCTCCGCCGTGGAGGCCGCCGCCGATCTCAAGCGCCGTCTCGGCGCCGACTGAGGCCTGGTGCGCGGGAGCGCATTTATTGGTGATTCGGGGTCGTGTTCCCACCAGGATCGGCTATAAGGCCTTGGTATCAATGGCGTTGGCATCGCTGGAGGGGCACCGGGCGCGCCACTGGGGCGAGAGGTGTTTTCGTCACCACGACCGCAGGCTGAAGAGGCCTTTGGCGTGAGCGGACTTGGCTGAAAGGGGATTTTCGTGATCATGTGGTCGGCAGGCACGGTGGTGCAGGGTGATGGGGGACGGCCGCGCCCATCCCGGCGCGCGCATCGCTGCCGTGGCTTTCTGGCTGTGGTGGCCTGTCTGTCCGCCTCGGTCCTGACCGCAGCGCAGGCGCAGGTGCAGCCTCAGCCTCAGCCTCCGGCGGCGGCAAGGCCGGCCGCGCCCCCTTCTCCCGCCCCGGCGCGACCGGCGGCGGCTCCCGCCCCGGCGCAACCAGCCGCGACAGCTGCACCCGTAGCGGTGAAGCCGGCCGAGACCCAGGCCGCCCCGGCGCGGTCGGTCGAGGCGGCGCCGCAGGCCGTGCCCGGCTTCTGGGACCCGCGGCGGCGCCCGGAGCGGCCCGATCTGTCGCGCCTGACGGTGATCCGCTTCCTGACCGAAACCGACTATCCGCCCTTCAACTATACCGGGGCTGACGGCAAGCCCGCGGGCTTCAATGTCGATCTGGCGCGCGCGCTGTGTGAGGAGATCAAGGTCAGCTGCACCATCCAGATGCGCCGTTTCGAAACCCTGGTGGATGCGCTGGCGTCAAACCGGGGCGATGCCGTCATCGCCTCAATGGCGGTGAGCGCGCAGCTTCGTGCCCGTGTCGATTTCACCGATCCTTATTATCGCGTGCCGGCGCGTTTTGTTTCGCGCAAGGATGCGGTGATGGCGGAGGTGCGCCCTGAATATCTCGAGGGCAGGAATATCGGCGTGATTGCCGGATCCGCCCATGAGGCCTATCTCAAGGCGATGTTCGGCGCCAGCCCGCTCTATGGCTATGCCAATGAGGAGGCGCTGCGCGCAGCGCTGCGCAGCGGCGAGGTCGATATGATCTTCGGGGATGCGATCTCGCTGGCATTCTGGATCAACGGCACCGGGTCGGGCGACTGCTGCGCCTTTTCCGGCGGGCCCTTCGTGGAGAACCGCTTCTTCGGCGAGGGCATCGGCATCGCGGTCCACAAGGGCAATGATCTGTTGCGCCATGCCCTGAACTGGGCCCTGTTCCGGGTCTGGGAGAAAGGCCACTATACCGATCTGTGGCTGCGCTATTTCTCGGCGAGCCCCTTCTAGGGGCCAGTCTGAGGAAGGAAGACGAATCACCTCGCGGGGACGTCAGGGAAACCGGGTTTTTCCCGAGAGGTTTTCGTGACGCTGATCGTGTGGCGGTGGCGCGTTCTCAGGCGCCCGCGCTGTTGGCCTGGCGCCTTTTTTTAAAAGGCGGGGTGGCGCTCTGTCCGGTGTCGGCAGACGCCATTTTTGAACCTTTGGAGTCCTGGAGAGAGATGACTGACCTTGATCCTGCCAGCGTGAGCGATCTGCTGCAATTTGCCGAACAATCCAGTGCCTGGCCGTTTGAGCAGGCGCGGGCGCTGGTGGCGCGGTGGAAGAAGAACCGGAAACCGGAAGTGCTGTTCGAGACCGGCTACGGCCCCTCGGGACTGCCCCATATCGGCACTTTCGGTGAGGTGGCGCGCACGGCGATGGTGCGTCATGCCTTCCGTGTGCTCACCGAAGACAAGGTCCGGACCCGGCTCCTGGCCTTCTCCGATGATATGGATGGCCTGCGCAAGGTCCCGGACAATGTTCCCAACAGGGAACTGCTGGAACAGAATCTCGGCAAGCCGCTGACCCGAGTGCCGGATCCGTTCGGCACCCATGACAGTTTCGGGGCGCATAACAACGCGCGGCTCAGAGCTTTCCTCGACAGTTTCGGCTTCGACTATGAATTTGCCTCCTCGAGCGAATATTATCTCTCGGGGCGGTTCGATGACGCGCTGCTGCGCATGCTGCGCGGCCTCGACAAAGTGATGGCGATCATGCTGCCGTCGCTGCGCCAGGAGCGGGCGGCGAGCTATTCGCCCTTCCTGCCTCTGTGTCCGCGCACCGGGCAGGTGCTCTATGTGCCGGTGGTCGCCCATGACGCGGGAGCCGGCACCATCTCCTATGACGATCCTGAAACTGGCGAGCGGATCACGGTTCCGGTGACCGGCGGCCATTGCAAGCTGCAATGGAAGCCGGACTGGGCGATGCGCTGGTACGCGCTCGGCGTCGACTACGAAATGGCGGGCAAGGATCTGATCGATTCGGTGAAGCTGTCGCGCCAGATCTGCGCTGCACTGGGTGGCCAGGCACCGGAGGGATTCAATTACGAGTTATTCCTCGATGACCGAGGCCAGAAGATCTCGAAGTCGAAGGGCAATGGTCTCACCATCGATGAATGGCTGCGCTATGCCCCGCCGGAATCGCTGTCGCTGTTCATGTATCGTGAGCCCAAGGCGGCCAAGCGGCTCTATTTCGATGTCATCCCGCGCCATGTCGATGAGTATCAGCAGTTCATGGAGGCCTATCCGAAGCAGGACACCAGGCAGCGGCTCGCCAACCCGGTGTGGCACATCCATAATGGTGCGCCTGCCGCGGTCGACATGCCCGTGACCTTCCAGCTCCTGCTGACGCTGGTGTCATCATCGAATGCGGAAAATGCCGAGACGCTGTGGGGCTTCATTGCCCGCTACCGCCCCGGCGTAACGCCGCACAGCCATCCGCGGCTGGATGCCATGGTGGGCTATGCCATCAATTTCTATCGCGACTTCGTCGCCCCCCGCAAACGCTTCCGCACCCCGAGCGTTTCGGAGCGTGCGGCGCTCCAGGATCTGCGTGACGCCCTGTCCAATCTGGCGCCGGATGCCACGGCCGAGGAGGTCCAGACCGTGGTCTACGAAATCGGACGCCGCGAGCCCTTCCTCGATCCAGTGAAAAAGGGCAAGGACGGCCGTCCCGGAGTGACGCTGGACTGGTTCAACATGCTCTACCAGGTGCTGCTCGGTCAGGAGAAAGGGCCTCGTTTCGGCTCCTTCGTCGTGGTCTATGGCGTTGCCAATGCGGTGAGCATGATCGATGGCGCGCTGGCCCGAAGTGCCTGAGAAAAAATGCCTGAGAAAGGTGTTTCATGATGCTGCGGCCGACGGAGATGGCGGGCCTGGTGCTGGCCCTGTGCGTTGTGCTGCCGGCAGCCGCCCTGGCGCAGGCGGGCAGCGCCGGCGTGAAAGCGGAGCCGGGGAGCGGGATCACGGCCTGTCTGGCTGCGCTGTCAGGCGATGACGGCGCCGCGGTCGAGGCCGGATGCGGGTCTGTGCTCCGGGATGAGGCCACGCTGCGCGTCGATCGGCTTACGGTCCTCAAGGCCCGTGGTGCCTTTCTGGCGCGGCATGACAAAATCGATGCGGCGATCGCCGACTATGGTCGCGCCATCGAACTCGATGGCGCCAGCGCCGACCTCTTCAATGCCAGGGGAGAGTTGTGGCGGGCCAAAGGCGAGCGGCCGCGAGCGGTGCAGGATTTTGCCGCTGCGCTCCGACTTGATCCGGGTCACGACAGGGCCAGGGCCAATAACCGGGCGATGGCCCGCGAACTGGAGCGGATCGGGGCTGAGATGGCGCTTCCCGGCACCCCGAGCTTTGCCTGCAGACAGGCCAAGCGTCTGGCGGAAAAGGCGATCTGCGCCGATCCCGAACTCGGCCGGCTGGATCGGGCGATTGCCGCCGCGACCACGGTGGCGCTGGCGCGGGCGCGAGATCCAGGGCAGGCGGAGCAACTGCGCCGCCAGCGGGATGGTTTCCTTGCAGAGCGCGACGCCCGGATGGGGCAGGGCGACTATGACCTGAAGAAGGCGATGGCGACGCGCCTGCACCAGCTCACCGCAGGAGGGGGACTATAGTTTCTGTACGCAGGATGCTTTTGGCTTGAAACCGCGACAAATTCGCGAATAATCGCGGCCACTCAACGTGGGGGATAAGGCATTGACCCGATGCCAGACACGCTCTCGAGCCGGAGAAAATCATGAACGTCCACGGGAACAAAGTCGAAAGCCGATATCACGAGGTCTACGCGAAAGCCGTGGCCGACCCGGAAGGTTTCTGGGCTGAGGCCGCAAAGGAAATCGACTGGATCGAACCCGCGAAGAAGATTTTCGATCCGGATCAGGGGCCCTACGGTCGCTGGTTTGCCGGCGCGGTGGTCAACACCTGTTATAATGCCCTCGATCGTCACGCCGCCGGAGGCCGTGCCGACCAGCTGGCGCTGATCCATGACTCGCCGCTGACCGGCAGCGTCACCCGGCTGACCTATGCCGAAATGCTCCGGGAAGTGGAGACGCTGGCCGCGATCATCCAGGATTTCGGCGTCACCAAGGGCGACCGGGTCATCATCTATATGCCTATGATCCCGGAGGCTGTGATCGCGATGCTGGCCTGCGCCCGCATCGGTGCGGTCCATGGCGTGGTGTTCGGCGGCTTTGCCGCCCGTGAACTTGCGGTGCGCATTGACGACGCGCAGCCCAAGCTGATTCTGTGCGCCAGCTGCGGCATCGAGCCCGGCCGCATCGTGCAATATAAGCCTCTGGTCGACGAAGCGATCTATCTGGCGAGTTCCAAGCCCGACGCTGTGGTTGTCTTCCAGCGCCCGCAGCACATCTGTGAACTGAAACCGGGGCAGGACCACGACTGGGCCGCATTGCGCAGCGCCGCTCTGGCAAAGGGCCACAAGGCACCCTGCGTCCCGGTGCAGGCCACCGATCCGCTCTATATTCTCTACACCTCGGGCACCACAGGCATTCCCAAGGGCGTGGTGCGCGACAATGGCGGTCATCTCGTGGCCCTGAAATGGACCATGGCCAATTTCTACAGTGTCCAGCCCGGTGAGGTGTGGTGGTGCGCCTCCGATATCGGCTGGGTGGTCGGGCACAGCTACATCGTCTACGGGCCGCTGATTCACGGTGCGACCACGGTCATGTATGAGGGCAAGCCGGTCGGCACCCCGGACGCCGGCGCGTTCTGGCGCGTGATCTCCGACCACAAGGCGGTGGCGCTGTTCACGGCACCGACCGCCTTCCGTGCCATCCGCAAGGATGATCCCGAAGGCAGGCTGATCGGGAATTATGATCTGTCGTCGATGCGCGTGCTGTTCCTGGCCGGTGAGCGCGCCGATCCGCCGACCGTGGAATGGGCCGAGCAGCAGCTGAAACTGCCGGTGATCGATCACTGGTGGCAGACCGAAACCGGCTGGACGATTGCCGGCAATCCGGTGGGGCTCGGGGTGTTGCCGGTGAAATATGGTTCCACCGGTGTGCCGATGCCCGGCTATATCGTCGACGTGGTCGATGAGGCGGCAAAGCTGGTTCCGGTCAACACCATGGGGTCGATCGTGATCCGGCTGCCGATGCCCCCGGGCAACCTGCCCACGCTGTGGGCCCAGGATGACCGCTTCATCGAGACCTATCTGACCGATTTCCCGGGCTATTACAAAACCTCGGACGCCGGCTTCAAGGACGAGGACGGCTATATCTTCGTGATGGGGCGCACCGACGACATCATCAACGTCGCCGGCCACCGCCTCTCCACCGGCGGTATGGAAGAGATCCTGGCTTCTCATCCGGATGTTGCCGAATGTGCCGTGCTCGGCATCAAGGACGCCATCAAGGGCGAAGTGCCCTGCGGCTTCCTGGTGCTCAAGGCCGGTGTCACCCGCAGCCCGTCGCAGATCGAGAAAGAGATCGTCGCCCTGGTCCGCGAGAAACTCGGACCCGTTGCAGCCTTCAAGCTCGCGATCACCGTTGGTCGTCTGCCCAAGACACGCTCCGGCAAGATTCTTCGTGGCACCATGAAGAAAATCGCGGATGGGGATGACTGGACCATGCCGGCGACCATCGAAGATCCCAATGCCCTTGATGAAATCGGCAATGCCCTCAAGGACAGGTCGGAATAGTCAAGGCTTCAAGGGCACATGCGGAGACCGACATGCGGCATAGCGGGTTGATAGCAGGGTTGCTGGCAGCGGCGGCGGTGGTGCTGGCGCTCTCCGGCTGCGTGTCGCGCAACCAGGTTCCTGTGGCGCGGGGCGAGGACAATGACGACGCCTTCTGTCAGGCGGCGGGTCATCCCCAGGGCTCTTCCGCCTATGTGGCCTGTCGCAAGGATCGCGACGTCCAGAGAGCCGCTGCCGCTTCCCGGGCCGATCGCAGGCAACGCGACCTCGCCGAAGATATGCTCAATCACCCGGTGCGGTAGCAATCGGGCGAGGCCCGATCCGGCTCACAGTGGAGACTTCGAAGCGCCCCCGAAAGGGGGCGTTTCGCGTTTCGCTTCCAGCAGAGAGCTTTCGCGGCCTTTTCCTGTCGGACCCGTGAAGCGGTGCCGCCGTCGCGAGGCTGGCGGGGAACAGGGAAGCGGGGAACGCTGCGTCAGAATGCGTCTTTCGCAAGTCCTGAGGACCACCAAGGACCAGTTCCTTGTTCCTTGTCCCGCGTTGACCTGTTGCGATATGGCCCGGATGCGCTCGGCTGTCGCTGCGTGTCGAGTGGGCGCTGTCTCGTGCCCGCAAGGCCGCACGGCAGGGCCGGTTTCGGCAGGCTGACGGAAGAGCCAGCCGTTTCCCGAGGCCGTCATCCATGTCGCGAGCACCGATGACCCGCCTGTCGTGCGGCAATCGAAGCCTGGCAGGAGGGCGCGGGCGCTGCGCATTTCGGCGGTGACAGTGGCAGAACGAGATCAGAGAAATTGCGGGCGCGCGGCAGAAGAAGGCGGAAAGCGTCCTATACGCTGACGGCGGACAGGAGGGCGTGGTGGCAGCGGTCGAGGCGCGCTCGTGCTTTATCACCTTTGCAGGGTGCGGGTGTCGGCGCAAACCCTGACGACGCCTCAGCCTGGGATGGCCGGGATAGATAGGTCTGGCGGAAGTCCAGGTGGTGTGCTGGCCGGTGACCGCTACGCAAGTGGCAGCCGGAAGGCCGGGCGATCGCAGTCGACCGGCCATGCCTTGAGGCCTTGCGGACAGGCACAGCGTGTCTCCTCCCTTCCCAGCTGTGAAAAGGGCCTCCCGGGATGCCCGCTGCTGTCCTGTTGCAGGCTTTGAGGGGCAGGCGGGCGCAGGCGGGCGCAGGCGCCATTGACGTGTCGAGCTGTGCACGCCGGTTTTGTGGCGAATCACCGCATCTTCCACTCGCTCACCTGGAGATCTGATATCTGTGCGATTCCCTATCGGGACTGTTGAGAGCGTGATCCGGGACGCGGCCAAAGGAGCTGGCGGAACGATCCGAATCATCTCTCTCAACAGATGAGTCGAAGACGAGACATCGCCTGGTTTCAAGTCATGGCTTCGACTTCAGGCCCCGGCAACCTTCTCTTTGCACTTTCCATCACGTCCTGCACGGGACAGGGACAAATCCACAGATCGCGCGAGATGGCCTGCAATTCCAGCGAATCCGTGATTTTTCTCAATCGGTCGGGTTGTCTGCGCCCGTTTTTGAGGGGCATCCTTCCTGATTCTGTGAGGACTTGCGTCCTGCTGTCGTTGAGAGCAGCCTGCGGTCATTTCCGGGGCCGTGGCCGAACCGGATTCGCGCAACCCGGCTTGTGCGCTGTCATGATTGGCGGCAGCTCACAGGTGAGATTCACGTCGCAATGTTCTGACATCGGCGCATCGCACCACGCGGCCGATATGCAAGCTTCGCGACATCAGGGATCCGGGTCATTTTTCGAAGATAGAGAAGGCGCGGCAGGGCCCGAACAGATAACTTCAAAACGGCCGCCGGCAGTCTCCGTCGGGCAGAGAAAAGCCCGGATTCACAAGGCGTTGCAATTGCTCGATGCCAAATTGGGGGATCGTCCCCCATTGGGCGATCGGGTGGACGAAGCGGCCTGCAAAATCCGGAGGCGAAACTGAAATCCCGGCGATGTTTCAGTCTCCCACTCACGGACTCAGGAGAACGGCATCGTCCTTTCGTCCAGAGGATGGATCGGGCTGTCGAAAAGCGAATCGATCTGGCGGCGCCTTCTTCTGCGTGCCAATGCAAACTATCGACGGCAGGATCACCTCCGGACTTTGCATATAGAGCCGGCAGGTCGCCTGGCTCGTTTTGACGGTGCAGAATCGGAAAGCACGGCTTTGCCGGGAACGCGCTGCCAGGTTCAAAATCAATCGGACGATTTCAGATTGTGTGGCCGGCGCCAAAGTTCAAAGCCGGTGTTTCCTCGAAATCGAGCTGCACAGCCTGTGGCGTCTCAGGAACGCCCCCAGCGATCATTTTCGAAAAAGGGCCTGCCGCGCCCTCAAGACGTTTGCGAGCACGGCGGAAGTGCGCGCCTCTCTCCAGATTTTACAATAATTACAGAGGGTTGACTCACCATGGCAGCGCTGCCGGGCCTTTTCGGCCATTTTTGGCAACGTCCGGCCACCGGCGACACCAGCCAGGACAGGGCTACCGGAATGGCCCGGAATGCCCCCTTACGGAGCGTCAATTCTGTCGCGAAAGATAGTGCCGGGCTGCAACGGAAAACCCGGGTCAGCGGTAATCGGTTAAGCGATTCGTTATCGGTCGAGGCCTTCGAATCGGCTCCCCGAAAGGGGTGATTCGCTTTCATTTCAGTTCCTTGCGGCCCTTTCCTGGAACATTAACTGAGCCTGGTTTATTCGGGGCGCTCTGGCGGTTAATTTCTGTGGTGTTAGAGCAACAGAATCTTTGAATTATGTTGCTAATTCGTCGTTTTGATCCCGATCAAATTATATTGCCGCCCGCCTATGCTGTGTTGCGGTCATCGCGCAACGAAGCGCTTTATTTACCTTGGCAAAGGGGAACTTTATGCGAAGAACAATCTTGACCACTGTGTCGCTTACAGTGCTCGCTGCCGCGCTGAGTGGCGTATCCGGCACGGCGCAGGCCGCTGATCTCGGAGTCTATACCAAGGCGCCGGCACCGGTGGTCGACACCTGGAGCCCGTGGATGATCCGTGTGCGTGCGCTCGCCGTGTTGCCTGACAGCAACGGCAGCAGCGTCAATGTCATCGGCGCGCCAGCTCTGTCCTCGCCGAACTCCAGCCTGTCGTTCAGCGATCAGGTGGTGCCTGAGCTCGACATCAGCTACTTCTTCAGCAAGAATCTGGCTGCGGAACTGATCCTCGGCGTCACCCGCCACTCGATTACCGGCACTGGCGCGATCGACGGTCTCGCGATCGGCAAGACCACTCTGCTGCCGCCGACCCTGATGATCCAGTATCACTTCACCGATTTCGGCGCCTTCAAGCCCTATATCGGTGTTGGCGTCAACTACACCACCGCCTTCAACACCAAGGCAGCCAATGCCGGTGGCGCTATTTCGACCACGGGTCTGGGCATCGGCGACAGCTTCGGCGCCGCCGCGCAGATCGGTTTCGACTACATGATCGACCGTCACTGGGGCTTCAACGTCGACGCGAAGCGCCTCTGGGTCCGTCCGGAATACAGTGCCATGCTCAATGGCCCTGGCGGCATCCCGGTTGTCGGTACCGCCCATATCGATCCCTGGCTGGTCGGTGTTGGTATCACCTACAGGTTCTGATGCTCAGGTCTGCGGCACCAGGCAGCTGGTGCCGCAGCTTTCCTCTCCCGGATTTCCGGGGCAGGAAACCCGGCTTGGAATTCGACAAAAAGCGGCGGAGAAATCCGCCGTTTTTTTTTGGTGTGCCGAGCATGATCGACAGCTTGGAGGTTAGAGTCCTTTACCCAGCCTGATGACGGCGAAGGGTTAGCGAAGCGCAAGGGCACCATCGCGAGGTGGGGTCTGAAGGAAGCGCG
>WQYW01000074.1 GCA_009781045.1 Alphaproteobacteria bacterium | reverse complement strand
GGTTTTGGCGAACATTGCCTCGTTGCGAGCGGAAAGTCGGGGTCACGGTGTCCAAACCGCTTGCTGCTCATGATTCTGAGTGGCGACAAGCGGATCCTCCCACGGGTTTTTGACCGATTACGAATTTTCATGGACGTGGCTTTCTGACATGACGGGGACCGGCAGGGGACTGGCGGGGCAGACCGCGCCTGTCCCTGGCCAGGCTCTGCCTCTGCGCTGGTGAAGTGGCGGCATCGGGAGCGCAGTCCTCGCAACCGCAAATCGCGCCCGGCGTTCGACGTCGTGCGGTGGGGCGAAAGTGGAGCGGCTCTGCGGCTGCTGTTTCCCGCGCGGGGGAATGCTTCTGTCGGGCGGAGAGCCGCGCGATCCGCTCCCGTCTGAGGGGTTTGAAGTCAGAAGGGTCGAAGCGTTGCCGACAGGTCTGCCGCAGAGATGGCAGAGTCTGTTCGATCGTGTGGCAGCTTCGGCCCGGATTAAAGACGCGGATCTGCCAGGTCACGGAGGACGGCCTCAAAAGCCCGGCGATTATCCGACACATGATGGTAAATTATCGAAATAGAACGATCACTTAATGTAATCGCGTAATTTCTAATTGTGACTTTTCTGTGGCAGGCGGCGCCCCGTCTGCAGTCAGGCGGGCTGGTCGGCCAACAGGGCCGTGTCGCGGGCGAGCGACGTTCCGCGTGGGAAGGCTGTGATCCCTCATCCTTGAGGATTTGGCACACGTTGCACCCGGGCTTCGCGCTGAGCGGACCTGGGCGATGGTTCCGGTCAGGGTCGACGTCGCCGGCTCAAGAGCCATCAGCCGCGGCTTTTTCAATCCTAGAGCCTCTAAGTCGCGTGTCCTCCAGCGCGCTTGCGCCCGTGCTGAAAGCCCGGGAGGAGGCAGCAACCAGCTATCGGCTGACGAAAATGAAAGATGTCGCGCTCGGGATTGAAGCTCAGCGCGCCAGGTTCGAACGTAAACCCGCAACCTGACCAACCAGCCGTTCGATCCATCGGAGGCGGAAATGCGGGCCGGGGTGATGACAATGTGGCTGGCGGCGGTCGTGGTGATTGGGCGGCGACCGTCGCAGCCTCAAACTGCCCCCTTCCGAACGTCCCTTGCGAAAATCCCTTTCCGGTATCACACTTAAGCGAACAGAACGGATGGAGGCCTGTCATGCTCCGCGCCATCACACGGTTGCAGGTCAACGACACAGAGCGCGAAGAGGCCAATAGTGCGCTCTCTCTTCTCGAGCGCGCCACCCTGGTTGGAGATAGCGGCCTTTTCGTCAACGACACCGGTGGCAGGACAATTTTGGGGACGATGCCGGCCCCGGTTTTTGCAGCAATCAGAGATATTTTGACGGCATTCGCAGAGAGCGGCGAGGCCTTGGTTATGAAGCCGGACGCAGAAATTTCACCGCAGCAAGCGGCAGAGTTCCTCGGCATTTCAGTCCCTTTGGTTCACCACCGAAGGAAGGCCGGAAGGCTTCCTTTTCCGAGAACTTGCGGGGGATATTCACATTCGGCTTCGTGACGTAGCCGTACTACTAAGGCAATTCGAGTATCGACGCCGTGCTTTCGCTGCGGCTTTGGCCGCTGATACTGAAGACCCCGAAGAAAATTATGCCTTCCCCGATCACAGCACTACTTGATGCCAACATCCTCTATTCCAATCATTTGCGCAATCTTTTACGGTAGATGGTCCTGCACGACCCGCTCGAAGCTCGATGGACTGCACTGGTTGAAGAAGAAGGGTTGCGCAACCTGACGTCCCGCACGCGTCAGCGTGTCCAAGCTTACACACTTCCCCTCATTCGCTCGTGGTTCTCTGACGCATGGGTTACGGGTTTCGACGTCGCGCGTAAAATCGGTGATACCGATCCGAAGGATCGGTACGTTGCTTCCGCCGCAATCGCTGTCGCCCCATCCGTACTGCTCACCTACAATATCAAGCACTTCGGTCACCATCAGGTTGGGCGCGTCGTTTGCAAAGAGACGAGCAACGGTATTTGCGTCCGTGGCGTCACCGCAAATGAGTCGGTGGCGGCCCAGCAGGAACAGATCGCCTTGCCGCGTCGTCGGTTGTTGCGGCTTGGCGGGCGCCTCGTCCGGATCGGTGTGGCCGTGCGGGCGGGCGTCCAGCAGGGCAGCGAGTTCGTCGGCGTCGTAGCCGGCGTGGCTGGCGTCAAAGCCGTAGGATGCGAGCTGCTCCAGCTCCTGGCGCAACAGATCGTAGTCCCGGGAGGCGTTCTCGGTGAGCTTGTTGCCGGCAATGAGATAGACCCGCTTATGCGCGTCCGTCCAGCCCCTGGCCGTCATCACCGGGACCTGCAGGATGCCCAGCCGATCGGCCGCCAGCACGCGGCCGTGGCCGGCGATGATCTCGCCCTGTTCGTCGATGAGGATCGGGATGGCCCAGCCCCAGGTCCTGATCGAGGCGACGATCTGCTCGATCTGGTGATCGGAATGCTGCCGCGCGTTGCGGGCCGAAGGCGTCAGGCTCCGCGTGGCGCGGCGTTGGACGTGATCGGCGGGCCAGGGTGTGTTCATGCGCAAAGCATGGCAGGCGATGCGGTGGCGAGAGTGGGAGTCACCGCCGAAAGGTTTGGACTGTTGCACCCTCGTCATTGACAGCAAAAAGGCGGATCACCGAGGATAAGAAGACCCGGCGATGCGCTGGGTGGTTGTGCGTGTTATTTCTCGAAAGGTTTTGACATGAGTGTGCCGCGCTTCCGTTTCCCTTGGCGAGGGACGATAATTTCTGTTCTCGCCCTTGGTATCTTGCTGGCAGCGGCCTGGACTGTGCCCGTCTTCAAAACACAGGCGTGGTACATCAAACTCACTGCACCTGTATCTATCGTTGCGCCGTTCTACATGACGTATCTGTTCCACAAAGAAAACTTCTGGAGCGAAAGCGTCCCTGTTCTGATTGGAGTTTTCGCAACATTTCTCGGCACCAGTCTGGCGTTCATTCAGAACAGCATTCAAACAGCAGAGGCAGATAAGGAGCAGTTCATACGGATGCTGAAGTTAGTCGAGTATGAATTGGTGCGCACATCACTTACAATTAACAAAGATACAATCAAAAACGCAACTGCCCCCCCTGATCTGCCTGATCTGCCACCATCCGTTGCCAGCCTTGATGCATTGCTTGCATCGGAAAAAACCTCTCTTTTCTTAAGTGACGCTCAGATAATGGCGTTGGATCTCAATAGGTTCTTGTTCAAGATTTGGACCAATAATGTAAGTCACAATACTTCATTAACAACAACATGGAAGTCTGACGCAAATAATTATGTTGCTACCGTTGAGAATACATATTCCGCCGTATGTATTTTCAGACTGTCCATTGCCGACGATCCAGAAATCACGAAATGGCTGGAAACCATTCATTCGCCGTTCCCTTGGTGGTATACTGATACGATGCCAAGGAAATGCAAAGAAATGCCTCGGTCTTTGGTTTTTGGCAGGTAGGCAACAGCGCGGCGACGGAGCGATGGACGGCGTGATGGACCAGCCAATTATCTCTTGTTCCTGACCAGCGGGCTATAAGCCAATCCCGCCCTTCACGACTTCTGCGTCAAGTTTAATACCGGCTTCCATGAGTTGTTGCGGAAGCTTCTCCAATAATCGCTTGATGAAGTCAGCATCAGGCGAATTGGCGTCAACAGCATTCTTAAGATTAGTGAGTTCTGCTCCAATGTTATCCTTGGTCTTCGAATCGATCTCTGCCTTTTCCACATCGCCACGAAGGTAATTCAGTAGCTCATCGTGCGTGCGAAGGCCGTTCAGGGTTTCTCTAACCGTTGCCGGATCAATTGGTGCCGAAGAACCTGTCATTTTATCGCGTCCAACTTTGTTCCCTCCTGTTTTATCACGTCCTGCTTGATCGCCAGCTACAATGTTGACCACTCTTGGTGCCTTCCATATTTTCCACCACGCTTTTTTTCGAAACGTGTATCTTCGCAGAGTGCCTTTCAGCACACCCCTTCTCAAGTCGCTGATGACTGTCTTGGTTTTTGTATCAATTTCCTCCTCGATATCCTTGGTTGACCAGCTATCATATAAAAATCTCCAGAACGCGTCCGCAAGCCAATTCTATATATGCCGTTTCTTTTTCCTGGAAAATCTTCGCGATCCATCTTGGTTGGATGGCGCATGCGAGAAGGAAATTTAGAGACGCCCTCAAGGCGACGAAGAAGAAGACGAGACTCCCCGCCCAGGCGCTCCAATTCTTTCACCGATTGTCCGAGATCGAGAAATTGCCAAGCCAGCAACAGGGTGAGAAAGAAACGCTCGCCGAATGTACCCTGAGGCTGCGCGAGGAGCACAGCGTGCCGGTGCTCGCGGCGTTCAGGCAATGGCTCGACGAAAGGGCCCCGACTGTTCTGCCGAAAAGCAAGCTCGGGACGGCGATCTCCTATTCCTTAAATCAATGGGAATATCTGACCCGCCATGTCAAGGACGGCCGGGCCCCGATCGATAACAATTTGGTGGAACGGGATATCGGAAAATTTGTCACCGGACGAAGGAACTGGCTCTTCAGCGACACGCCTGCCTGAGCCGGGGCGAGCGCCGTAATCTGCAGCCTGATGCTCACCTGCAGGGCTTGTGATGTTGATCCGTTGGCCTGGCTGACCCACGTCTTCACCGAACTGCCCCAGCGTCCACCGGACGCTGACATCAGCGACCTGCTGCCGTTCAATTTCCGGAAATCGGAGCCAGCGCCTGCGCCGGACACCGGCTGACGCTTCCAGAGCGCCGACCCAAATTGTTGCCACGGTGCCAGGCAATGGCTGCCGCGAGGCATCGACCCCACCGTTCGGCTGGACCAGGCCGCGCGGCCGCGGGCGCTTGCCTCATCTTCGGCATGCCGGTCTATGTGCGGGGATATTGGCGCTTACTTCTTTGTGGCGGTGTGGCGACGATCCCATTGTGGAGAGCAGGGACGGGAGGGTTGATGGGCGACGTTGGCTGGAGTTTGCCCCAGAAAGCCCGTCATTCTGGCGCCTTAAGGAGCGGGTTGCCGGACGGGCTCGGGCGGGAATGCCGGGTCGGGGCGAGTTGCGGCTTGCTTTGTGCTCCAGCTCACTGGCGTGACCGGGCGCTGGCTTGGGCCCGTATTGAAAGCCCGGATCAAGGCTGCAACCGGCTATCAACTGATGAAAGGGCCATGTCGGGCTTGGCCTGTGGCCGGGCCTTAAAGTGGATGTGGGTGGACTCGGCGGCCTGATCCCACCAGGGGCTTTCCGATGGCGATGGATCTCGCGGCCAGCGTCGCCCGCGACCCTGATCGTGTGTTGGCGATAACCGCCGGGCCCGAGGGAGTTTCGAGCTTCATACAATGGTCGCGGATCGGGATTCCGGGCGGGAACGGCCCCCGGGAGGCTGAAGCGGGAGGGCGAGGGAGAGAACGCGGGCGATATTCTTCATGGATGTGATTTTCCCCGTGCAGGTCTTTAAACCTGAAAACGGCAGCTGACTGCCTGAGATGATGGCAAAAGCCTCGGATTTGCAATGCGTTGCGACTGTTTGATCGAATTGCCAGGCAGCACCTGCGGGGGGATCGACGCGGTGGAGAAATACGGCGTCGAGACAGCAGGTTATGTGTGAAATTCGGTCTCGAACTGCCGTTTTCAGGTCAGACCGCGCGGCCCTCCCGCGCGAAGCGCCGCAATCGCGAGATTTCTGGGGTGGGAGAGCGATTTCAATTTTTCGCAACTGCTGGGATCGGCCAAGGGGCGGCGTGCAATCGGCTCGAAATCCTGCGAAAAATTGCGCATCGTCGAACGGGGGGGGGCGGATGTCGGCCACGAATCATCTCCATTACGAAACTCGGTCTTGAGGCCCCGCCAGCGCCAGAAGGGGCACCGTCAGTCGCTTCTGGAAATGGAACGTGGGTGGAAATTTTCAGCTTCCCCGGCGTCTCCCTTCTGTGCCGTCTGGCAGTGGGGGATGGTTTCCGGGCGCGGCCAGATCGGCAATGGTCTTCAATCGCTTGGCAGCAGCTTTCAAGGCTGGGAGCGCTACCAGAGGATGTGCCGCCGACCAGGCAAACTCCCTGCGACCATTGCCGACTGTTGCCAGGTGGCACTTGCTTTGTCAGGGCGCGAGAGCCACAATAGGCCGTCTCCGACCTTTATTGCTGGATTGCCGATGTTTGCTCACGGTTCCCTTGTCAAGTCGTTTTGTCTTGCGGCGCTCTGCGCTGCTGCCGTCTCAACCGGAGCGCAAGCGGCCAATCCGCTTGAGCTGAATTTCGGCCTCTTCGGTCCGCGCTACAGCGGCCATGTTGCCGATTGCAACCGGGCGCTGCCGACGGTGGCCACCCAGTTCTGGGAGAAGGAAAGCTCCTTCTGGAATTCCTCCCTGCGGATCACCGGCTTCGCCGATGTCCGCGAGGTCGCCTTCCGGCCCTGGCAGTCGGAAAATATTCCGCGCCGCTACTGCTCCGCCGAGGCCATGCTCAATGATGGCAAGGTGCGCACCGTGCATTTCTCGGTCATCGAGGACGGCGGCTTTGCCGGTGCCGGTGATGGTGTCGAGTGGTGTGTGGTCGGACTGGATCGCAACTGGGCCAATGGCTCGGCCTGCCGCGCCGCCAGACCGTAAAGAGGCCTGGGAAGCTCCGATCTGTCAAAGAGTTATGTCAGGCAGGCGGCTCTCGGAGCCGCCTGCCTGACATTTCGGTGACGAATTTTTGCCCCTGGCGGAGGTTCACGTCGGGCCGGGGCCGGGGAGGCCCCGGATTTGAGGCCGGGCCCTCAGGATCAAGACAGATCGCAGGCGATCTGTCGGCAATGTCGTCGACGCCGCGTTCGAGGGTTTTGCGCATCCAACAGGTGCAATTCCCGCTGCGCAGGCATAGATGAGCGGGCAATCTGTCGTTGCAAGATCGGGGCCCACTGATGTTTCCAATCCGACTGACGTTCCCGCGCTGCGTCATGCTGCTGGTCGCCATGCTGGCGCTGGCGCCCTCCGTGGCGAGTGCACAGGACTACCGGCGTAACCGTGCCGGGGAGTTCGATTTCTACGTGCTGTCCCTGTCATGGTCGCCGTCTTTCTGTGAGGCGGCGGCGGAACGCGGCGGTCTTGATCGCGCGCGCATGCAGTGCGGTGGCCGGCCCTATTCCTTCGTGGTCCACGGGCTGTGGCCGCAATATAACAAGGGCTATCCGCAATTCTGCGAGGTCCGGGACCAGCGGCTGAGCCGCGATCTGATGTCCTCGATGCTCGATCTGATGCCGGCACCCGGGCTGATTTACAACGAATGGGACAAGCATGGCACCTGCTCGGGCCTGTCGCAGCGGGACTATTTCGACACGCTGCGCAAGGCCCACGCCATGGTGAAAATCCCCGCGCTTTATGGCGAACTGACGCAGGCGAAATGGGTGGCGCCCGCAGAGATCACGGATGCCTTCATCAAGGCCAATCCCGGTCTGAGCGAGGATGCCATTGCGGTAACATGCAACCGCAACCGCCTCTCTGAGGTCCGCGTCTGCCTGGGACGCGACCTGCATTTCCGCGCCTGCGAAGAAGTCGCGCGGCGCGGCTGCCGGCGCGACCGCGTGGTGATGCCGCCGGTGCGCGGCGGTAACTGGCGCTGATCTTACGGGCGCACCGCCTTTCACGGATCCTTGAGAGAGGCGATCCGGGATTTCTGGCGGTTCAAGGGACGATGTGTTTCGCCCTCACCGTGTTATCCGGTGCCGGAAAGGCGGCACCGGAAGCGGGCCGTCCTGAATGGCCTCCCCTGCCGCCGGCCCGGAAGAACCGGTATTGAACGGCAATCCCGGGCCCGGCACCTTCCTGACGATCCTGAGCGCAAGCCTGCTTTCAACATACCATGCGTAAAAGAACCGGGTGCCGCGTCGCGGATGGGCGCGTTTTGCAGCGGGGCTGTGAATGAACTATCGTCATGCCTTTCACGCCGGCAATTTCGCCGATGTCATCAAGCATATCGTGCTGGCGCGCATCCTCTGCTATCTGCGGCAGAAGCCGGCGCCGTTCCGCGTCATCGACAGCCATGCCGGTGCCGGTCTCTATGATCTTGAGGCAGAGGAGGCGGAGCGCGGCGGCGAGTGGCTCTCCGGCATCGCGCGGATCCTGCAGGCGCGCTTCTCAGAACCGGCTCTGGAACTGGTCCGGCCCTATCTCGACGTGGTGAGGGAGTTCAATCCGCCGGGGAAGCTCCAGATCTATCCGGGATCGCCGCTGATTGCGCGCCGTCTGTTACGGCCGCAGGATCGCCTCGTGGCCTGCGAGCTCGAGCCGGGGGCGCGGCGGGCGCTGATCCGGGCGCTCCATCGCGACCCCCAGGCGCGGGTGGTCGATCTCGACGGTTGGGTGGCGCTGGGTGCCTTCGTACCGGCGCAGGAACGGCGTGGCCTGGTGCTGATTGATCCGCCCTTTGAGGCCGGCAATGAGTTTGAACGTCTCGCCGAGGTGTTTGCCCGGACTTTCGCCAGATGGCCGGGCGGGGTCTACATGATCTGGTATCCGGCCAAGAGCGGGCGCGCCAGCGACGCCCTCGCAGAGGCGGTGGTGCAGGCGGCGGGCGCGGGCCGGAAGGAGAGCAACTGCCTGCGGCTCGAATTCAGTGTGGCACCGCAAAGCCGCGATTCCCGCCTGACCTCGGCGGGTCTTCTGATCGTCAATCCGCCTTTCACACTGCGCAGTGAACTCAGGGTGATCCTGCCGGAACTTGAAAAACCGCTGGGGCAGGGTGGTGCGGCACGCTTTCATCTCGAAGCGCCCAAGCCGGCGCGCTGCTGAAAGCCGGATCTTTAATCACAGCAAAAAGAAACCGGCCGAGGCCGGCTTTTTGCGAGTCAGAAGTCGAAGCCCGTTTCTTTTCCTTTGGGTCCCAGGGATCCTCCCCACCCGCAGCGGGAAGACGATTCCGGGGGATATCGGATCGCTGCCCGTCAGGGGCGGCGATCAGAAGTGATAATTGACGCCGGCGCGCAGCACATTGGAGCTGTAGTCGTTGGCATTGCCGGTGCGGAAGCGGTTCGAGGACAGATCGAGATGGAGATATTCCACCTTCGCCGTCCAGTTGGGGGTCAGCCCGACTTCGCCGCCGAGACCGATGGTCCAGCCCACCGAAGTGTGGGAATCCGACCAGCCGAAGCTCTCGGCGCGCAGTTCCCCCAGTGCCAGACCGGCGGTGCCGTAGACCAGGAAACTGTCAAAGGCGTAGCCGGCGCGCCCGCGCAGCGTGCCAAACCAGGGATTGGAGAATTTGACCGCAGCGGCGCTGTCGCTGGCGCCGGAACCCTGGAGATCGGCCTCAATGCCATAGACCAGGGGCCCGTTCTGGAGATTAAAGCCGGCCTGGGCGCCACCGATCACGCCGCTCGGCGCTGCCGCACTGCCGCCGACCGCGCCCCACTGATAGCCGAGATTGACACCGACATAGGGGCCGCCCCAGCCCACTGCGTAGTAGGGCTGAGGCGGGGCGTAATAGGGAGTGCGTTGTGCATAGCCATCGACATCGGCAGCAAGCGCAGGCATGGCCAGAGTGGTGGCGAGAACCGCCAGCGCGGCAGGAACCAATCGCTTCATCATACCCTCCAGCAGATACGACCGCGGGCTGTTTGCTGGATTTTTGCACAGCGAGAGCCGAACCACATGGTTACGGAAACAGAAATTCTTCGCGTCACCTATATCGAGAGTTTTAGATTAAAAGCCTGTTACCTCAGGGATGAAGTTTCAGTGGCAGCGTTAAGAAGGCGTTACCGATAGCTCCGGTGGCCAAAGCCTTACGAAAACGTTGCGACAGAAGGGGGGAGGTGAGCTAGATTGGCCGCCATGGAGCGCTGCGACACAGAAGACGGAAACCCCGACGCCCCGGCGCGCGAGGCTGGGGAGGGTGCTGCCTTGTCGGGGGAGGCGTTGTCGGCAGACGCCGCCTTGCCGGGTGAGGCGACCTCGGCCAGCGACGATGTTCTGGCGGGGGCAGCGGGTGCGGTGGCGGAATTGTCATCGGGACATGCGGCGATCGAGGCTGCGCTCCGGCTGGCGCCGACCTCGCCCGGGGTCTATCGGATGCTCAACCGGGCTGGCGACGTGCTCTATGTCGGCAAGGCCAAGAATGTCCGCAAGCGCCTGTCGAGCTATGCCCGCGTCAATGCCCCGCATCCGGCGCGGATTTTGCGCATGATCGCGGCGACGGTTGCCCTGGAGATCGTCTCAACCACCACCGAGACCGAGGCGCTGCTCCTCGAAGCCAATCTGATCAAGCAGTTGCGACCGCGTTTCAATGTGCAGCTGCGCGATGACAAGTCCTTTCCCTATATTCTGATCACCGGCGACCATTGGGCACCGCAGATTCTCAAACATCGCGGTGCCCAGACCCGCGCCGGCCGCTATTTCGGGCCTTTCGCCTCGGCTGGAGCGGTCAATCGCACCATCACCGCGCTGCAGCGTGCCTTCCTGATCCGTTCCTGCAGCGATTCGTTTTTTGTCAGCCGCAGCCGCCCCTGCCTGTTGCACCAGATCCGGCGCTGTGCCGGGCCCTGCGCCCGGGACAGCGATTTTGCCGGCTACGCGGCGCTGGTGAAGGAGGCCATCGACTTTCTCTCCGGCCGCAGCCATGCGGTGAAACAGCAACTGGCTGCGGAAATGGAAAAGGCCGCAGCCGAACTGGAATTTGAGACCGCCGCGCTCTATCGCGACCGTCTTGCGGCATTGTCGGCGATCCAGTCGCAGCAGGGCATCAACCCGCGTAACGTGGAGGAGGCCGATGTCTTTGCCATCCACCAGGAGGGCGGTTTCTCCTGTGTCGAGGTGTTCTTTTTCCGCACCGGACAGAACTGGGGCAACCGCGCCTATTTCCCCCGGGCCGAGAAAAGCTTCACGCCGCAGGAGGTGCTGGGCTCGTTCCTGACGCAGTTTTACCAGGACAAGCCGCCGCCGGGGCTCCTTCTGCTGTCGCATCCGCCCGAGGACAGTGACCTGATTGCGCAGGCCCTGACGCAGAAGAGCGGGCACCGTATTGAGCTGATGGTGCCGAAACGGGGCGAGAAGAAGGATCTGGTGACCCACGCCCTGACCAATGCGCGCGAGGCGCTGGGGCGCCGCCTTGCCGATACCGCGACCCAAAGTCGGCTGCTGGCCGCTCTTGCCGCCACGCTGGCGCTTGAGGTGCCGCCCCGACGCATCGAGGTCTATGACAACAGCCATATTCAGGGCAGTGCCGCAGTGGGCGCCATGATCGTTGCCGGCGCAAGCGGCTTTGAAAAGGCCCAATACCGCAAATTCAACATCAAATCGGAGGGCCTGACACCGGGGGACGACTTTGCGATGATGCGGGAGGTGTTGGGCCGGCGTTTCCGACGGCTGCTGGATGGGGCGAAAGCGGGCGAACAGCAGGGCGAGGGCGGAGAAAAGGATGCGGATCTGCCGCGCTGGCCGGATCTCGTGATTATCGACGGCGGTCGCGGCCAGTTCAACGCCGCCAAAGCGGTGCTCGATGAACTCGATGTGACGCGCGTCATGCTGCTGGCCGTTGCCAAGGGGCCCGATCGCGATGCCGGTCGCGAGACCCTGTTCATGGCGGGGCGTGAGCCGATCCGGCTCGAGTCCCGCGACCCGGTACTATATTTCATCCAGAGGCTGCGCGACGAGGCCCACCGTTTCGTCATTGGCTCCCACCGCATTTTGCGCAAAAAGGATCTTCGTGAGACCGGATTGCAGGAGATTCCCGGCATCGGTCCGTCGCGCAAGCGTGCCCTCCTGCACCATTTCGGGACATTGAAGGAGATCGAGCGGGCCTCGGTCACGGATCTGGCCCGGGTGCCCGGGATCAGCGCCGACAGCGCGCGACGGATTTTCGAATATTTCCATCCGGATTCAGGGTGAAAGCAGGGAAATAGCGGTGATATGGTGCAGCCCCCCTTGCCCGCAGCCCCGGATCCTGGCCACAATGGCTCACCATCACAGCCAGAGGGTTGCGGGATATTGATGTCCCTTCCCAATATCCTGACATTTGCCCGCATCGCCGCCATTCCGGTGGTGGTTGCCTGCATCTATGCGCAGTCGATTCTCGGGGGGCCGCTGTGGCTGCGCTGGGTGGCGCTGGCGGTTTTTATCGCAGCCGCCGTCACCGATTATCTCGACGGCTATTATGCCCGGATCTGGAACCAGCAGTCGGCCTTCGGCCGCATGCTTGATCCCATCGCCGACAAGCTCCTGGTGGCGTCGTGCCTGCTGATGCTGGTGTCCGACGGCGGCATCCATGGCTGGACGCTGTGGGCCGCCATCGTCATCCTGTGTCGCGAGATCCTGGTTTCGGGGCTGCGGGAATATCTGGCGGCGCTCCGGGTCAGCGTGCCGGTAACCAAGCTGGCAAAATGGAAGACCTCGCTGCAACTGGTGGCGATCGGTGTCCTCCTGGCGGGCAAGGCCGGTGAGGAGGTGGCGCCGGACATCATCCTGCTCGGTCCCTTCCTGCTCTGGGCATCGGCGCTTTTGACGATCTATACGGGTTATGATTATTTCCAGGCCGGGATCCATCACATCAGCACGGAACCGGAAGGACAGGAAAACGGATGAAGGTAAAATACTTTGCCTGGGTGCGCGAGCGCATCGGCAAGAGCGAGGAGAATATTGATCCGCCAGCTTCTGTGCATACCGTCGAGGACCTGATCGCGTGGCTGTCCGGGCAGGGCGAGCATTATGCCCATGCCTTCGACAGGCCGAAATTCATCCGCGCCGCCATCGATCATGCCCATGTCCGGCTTGACGCCGCGATTGCATCGGCAGGCGAGATCGCTTTCTTTCCTCCGATGACGGGTGGCTAGTGGCGGTCCCGTCCCATCCCCTCGTCACGGTCCGGATCCAGAGGGAAGACTTCGACGTCGGCGCCGAGATCGCCGCGCTGACCGCGGGGCGGTCTGATTGCGGTGCGGTGGTGAGTTTTTCCGGCATCTGCCGGGCGGACGATGACGCCGAGGCCCCCGCCGCGGCCGTGGTGGCGCTGACGCTGGAACATTATCCCGGCATGGCTGAGGAGGAAATCCTGCGCCATGTCGGGGAGGCGCTGGCGCGCTGGCCGCTCCATGGCGTCACCGTCATCCACCGTGTCGGGCGGATCCCCGTGGGTGAAAATATCGTGCTCGTGGTCACCGCGGCGGCGCACCGCCGGGCGGCGTTCGCGGCGGCTGAATTTGTGATGGACTATCTCAAGACCAGCGCGCCATTATGGAAGAAGGCAGAAACGCAAGGGGGAGCGGATTGGGTCATGGCGCATGAGCGTGACGATCAGGCTGCCGCCCGGTGGAAAAAATCGTGATGGAAAATACCTCAACACCGACACGGCAGGTTGCAGCCGGCGAACTGGTCACCCTGCTCGATTTCGTGCGCTATGCGGTGAGCCGCTTTGTGGAGGCACGGCTGGTCTTTGCCCATGGCACCACCGATCCGGTGGCGGAAGCCGCCTTTCTGGTCTGCGAGGCGCTGCATCTTTATCCGGATCAGTTCTCGACCTTTGCCACCGCGCGCCTCACCGCAGGCGAAGCCGAGCGTGTGCTGCAGCTGATTGATCTGCGCGTCACCACGCGCAAGCCCGCCGCCTATCTCGTCAACAAGGTCTATATGCGCGGTCTGCCGTTCCATGTCGACGACCGGGTGATCGTGCCGCGCTCCTTCCTCGGGGAGATCCTGGACTGCCACTTCGATGATGAGGACTATGCCCTGATGGAGACCCGTTCGGTCAGGCGCGTGCTCGATCTGTGTACCGGCTCAGGCTGCCTGGCGATCCTGGCGGCGCGCCAGTTTCCCGACGCGGTGATCGACGCGGTCGATATTTCCCCCGGCGCGCTGGAAGTCGCCCAGCGCAATGTCGCCGTCTATGGCCTCAAGGACCGCATCACGCTGCACCAGGGCGATCTGTTTGCGCCGCTTTCGACCGCGGATGACGCGCGCTACGACGTCATCATTTCCAACCCTCCTTATGTCGATGCCGCCGGCATGGCGGCGCTGCCGCCGGAATGCCGGGCGGAACCGGCGATCGCCCTTGATGGCGGCGCCGACGGGCTTGATGTGGTACGCCGGATCATCACCGAAGCGTCGGCCCATCTGGCGCCGGGTGGCGGTCTGTTATGTGAGGTCGGGCGCGGCAGGGCGCGGATCGAGGAGGCTTTCCCCTCGCTGTCGCTGCTCTGGCTCGACAGCGAGGACTCCATTGGCGAGGTGTTCTGGGTCACCGCCGACGATCTCTCCTGATTTTTTTAAGCCGCTGTCATTCCCGTTGCGCCCTCAAGCGCAGCAGCCTCGGGCGCGACTGGCGGATTGCAGTCAAGAGCCCCCTTTTTCTTCGAAGGATCTTCATGTCGGACAACAGCCACGTCGCCCTTCCCAATGACCTGGCGGCACACTGGATGCCGTTCACCGCCAACCGGGCCTTCAGGAAAGCCCCGCGGCTGCTCGCCGGTGCGAAGGACATGCACTATTTCACGGTGGATGGCCGCGCCATCATCGACACCGCCTCGGGGATGTGGTGCAGCAATGCCGGCCACGGCCGCCCGCAGATCGCGGCTGCAATTGCCCACGCGGCGGAAACCCTCGATTATGCCCCGCCCTTCCAGTTCGGCGTTCCGCAGTCCTTTGAACTGGCAAGCCGGATTGCGAGCCTGGCACCCGATCATCTTGATCACGTCTTTTTCTGCAATTCCGGCTCGGAAGCCGCCGACACCGCGCTCAAGATCGCGCTGGCCTGGCACCAGGTCAGGGGTCAGGGCTCGCGCACCCGCCTGATCGGACGGGTGCGCGGCTATCACGGCGTCGGCTTCGGCGGCACGTCGGTCGGCGGCATCGTCAATAACCGCAAAATGTTCGGCACGCTTCTCTCCGGGGTTGACCATCTGCCCGCGACCTATGACCGTGCCCACCAGGCCTTCACCAGAGGTGAGCCCGAATATGGGGCGCATTTCGCCGACGAGCTGGAAAATCTCATCAATCTCCATGGTGCCAACACCATCGCCGCGGTGATTGTGGAGCCGATGGCGGGATCGACCGGGGTGCTGCCGGCGCCGAAAGGCTATCTCCAGCGCCTGCGCGAGATCACGCAGGCCCATGGCATAATGCTGATTTTCGACGAGGTCATCACCGGTTTCGGCCGTCTCGGTCATGCCTTTGCCGCGCTGCGCTATGGCGTCACGCCTGACATCATCACCTTCGCCAAGGGTGTAACCAATGGCGCGGTGCCGATGGGCGGTGTGGTGGTGCGGGACAGCGTCCATGACGCCTTCATGAGCGGACCCGAGCACGGCATCGAACTGGCCCATGGCTATACCTATTCCGCCCATCCGCTGGCCTGCGCCGCGGGCCTGGCCACTCTCGATATCTATCGCGACGAGCAGCTGTTCGAGCGCGCTTTGGCGCTGGAGTCGAAATTTGCCGACGCGGTGATGTCGCTCAGGGGCCTGCCCAATGTGCTCGATATCCGCACCGTCGGCCTGACCTGCGGCCTCGATCTGGCGCCGCGCAGGGATGCGGCAGGCCAGCGCGGCTATGACGCGATGTGCCGGGCCTTCTTTGACCACGACATGATGCTGCGGGTCGCTGGGGACACTCTGGTCCTGACCCCGCCGCTGATCGTGACCGAAAGCCAGCTCGGCGATATCGTCGCCCGACTGGCGAAGGTCATCACGGCGGTGGCCTGAGCCTTCGGCCTCGGGAATTCCATCCCCGCCCGGTCGTTTTCCGCACCTCGTGCGGGACACCAGGGGACGAGCCGGTTGTTACTTCAAGAGAAGGGCGCGGCGTTTCCGCGCCCTTCAAATCCGTCGACAGAAGGTGCGCGGGACGCGCGCGCGGGATATCATGACCAGGCTCAATTTCGTCACGCACTTGCGTGAACTCGTCGCGAGCGTCGATGTCGTGCTCAGCGACATCTGGGGAGTGATCCATAACGGGGTCGAATCCTTTCCTGCCGCCTGTGATGCGCTGCGCTGCTACCGCAGCGAGGGTGGCACTGTGATCCTGATCACCAACGCGCCGCGACTGGCCGATTCGGTGCGTGCGCAGGTGCGCGATCTCGGGGTCGGGGATGACTGTTATGACGCCATCGTCAGTTCCGGCGATCTCACCCGAAATTATGTCGCCGCCCACCCGGGACGTCCGCTGTTCTGGCTTGGACCCAACCGCGATGCCTCGATCTATCGCGATCTCGATGCGCCCTTTGTCGCCCTGGAACAGGCCGACTACATGATCTGTACCGGCCTCTATGACGACGATACCGAGACTGCGGAAGACTATCGCGCCATGATGGAGCAGGCACGGGCGCGGTCCTTGCCGATGGTCTGTGCCAATCCGGACATCGTGGTGCAGCGCGGCGACCAGCTGATCGATTGCGCCGGTGCCATCGCCGAACTCTACTCCGAACTCGGTGGCGAGGTCATTTACTACGGCAAGCCCTATGCCCCGATCTATCAGCGTGCGCTGGAACTGGCGGCGGAATGCCGGGGGCAGCCGATTGCCCTGAATCGGGCGCTGGCGATCGGCGATTCGCTGCGCACCGATATTGCCGGGGCCAGGGGTTACGGCATCGATTGTGTCTTCATCACCCGCGGCATCCATGCCGGAGAGTTTGACGGACCTGATGCCCGCGATCCTGCGCTCAAGCCCCTGTTCGACGCACCGCCGAAGGCGGTGATGCGCGATCTTGCGTGGTGATTGTTTCCGAAACAGCACGCCAGCCAGGCGGGTCCTTCTGGATATGCTGGAGATCCCAACCGCAGCCGCACATCAACCTCTCCGGGATGTCCCATGCCCCTCAACCTTTTGAAACGAGCCTGGTTTGATCTCATCGCCGTGCTATCTGGCCGTTTCGCAGGACCGGCGCATCGGCGTGGAATTGCCTCACCAGCACGGCGCTCGGCACCACCGACTCCTGGGGTTTTATGGAGCGTCGTCATTTGCCGTGGTGGCTGGCGGTTTGATCCTGGTCAGTGTGGTCCTGGTTGAGAGTAGGTCCTTCGCGTTCCATCGTGGTTTTTCAGGATGGCGGTCTTTTGGGGGAGGCCTCCAGATGCGTTCTGCACCAGCAAACGATGGAGCCCCAGGCGATCGGCGACGTTTTCACAAAAGAGGCTGCTGTGGCCGACCGGGTTTCATTCAAAAGGAAGCTCTGCGGCACGTTTTGGCTTTGATTTCACCAGGGAGTGTGTGCTTCTCAGCAGGGGATTGATGTCCGCCGGGGCTGGCATGCGCAGTTGTGGCGGGGAGGAACTCCGGGAAGCTGTTCATTGCAGGCGGTTTGTGGTGGAAAGGGGGTGGCAACGAATGTCCGTTTGGCAAAAATCGTTGCCTTTGAAGAGCAGGGGAAGCTTTGCGACCACGGCAACAGCATACGAAAAACAATCGCCCATATTGAGCGCGGCAGGATGACGGCCCTTGCCGAAGCGATGATAGGCGTTTTCGGCT
Organism: Alphaproteobacteria bacterium; assembly: GCA_009781045.1. GTDB lineage: Bacteria > Pseudomonadota > Alphaproteobacteria > Rhizobiales > Xanthobacteraceae > Bradyrhizobium. The sequence continues at coordinate 6,905 of WQYW01000074.1, read as the reverse complement.
GCCGCATAATGTTCGCGGTCGAAGTCCAGGAGTGTTAAGTTGGGTGCCTCGGCGATGCGGGCGACGATATCGTTGGCATTGCCGAATCCTTTTGAACTGAGGACGATCCGTGTCTCGAACAGGGTTGGCCAGCCGATCAGCACCCGCTGGCTCCGGACAGCAGTCTTGAAGTCGTCGGCTTCCGGTTCGTCGAGAGCAATGGCGAGAATGACGGAGGTATCGAGCGCGATCATCGTGGCAGGCCGCTCTCGTCGTAGAAGTCGTCGTGCGCGGAAGTTGTGCCAGCCGCGACGGCCTTGCGGCCTTCGGCGGCCAGATCCCAGGCGGCATCAATCGCCTGAACTGCGCGCAGTTCGTTGTCATAGTGCGCAAGCGCCTGCTCGACGACGCGGTTCAAGGATAGACCTGTGCGGCGGGCCAGCGCCTGGGCAAGGTTTTTGGCTTTTGCGCTGCGGATGGAGAGTTGTGGCTCGGCCATTGTGGCACCTTCTGGACTGGCATTTTGTTGCTGGAATCATAGCGAATGCCGGGGAAGCCAGCAAGTTTTCCAAAGGTGCTGGCTTGGTTGCGAGAAGGGTCGGAAAGAGGACGCCGGAATTGCTGCAAGCTTTTGTTTTTACACCAGAGTTCGGATTCTGCAGGGGGGCTGTGTGACCCCATCTGGCTGATCTGCAATTGCGGAAAAGCATTGGCGCAGGATTGCGAATTCGCCCGGGTTGCCCAGGTTTGGTTTGGGGATCTGGCATGATGCATGATCAGCCTGCGCTGGAGAGGCTGGCGACGGGCCGGGCGTTTAGAACAGGCTACCCTGGTCGACCGACTTGAGGACGCGCTTTGCGGCTCGTTTCGGCTTTGGCTTCACCGGGGAGGGCATCTCAGCCTGCGACTGCGGCGCGCCGGGGCCGCCATGCGCGGTGGCGCCGACGCGCCCATCCGCGAACTCGATCTCAAGCAGGCTGCCGGCAGCGACTGCGGTGGCCGAATGCAGGGGCGCACCACTGGCATTGCGCACCAGGGCAAAGCCCCGCGCCAGTACAGCGCGATAGGACAGGGTGGCGAGCAGCTGGGCGCGGTGGGCGAGGCGGTCTTCAAGTCTGCGCAGAAGGGTCGAGAGCGCGCGGCGGCCGCGCAGGCTCAGCTCTTCGATCTGCTGGCGCTGACGCAGGATGGTGCCCCGCTGGGCCTGGATCCGGGCAAGCCTGGCGCTGTGCAGGCGGGCCGTCAACGCGGCAAAACGCTCGGTGCGGCGGTTGCGTGCGCTCCGCATGGCCAGATACAGCCGCTCGGCACTGTTCCTGAGGCGATGGTCCGACTGGGTGATCTGTCCGTGCAATACGCGCAGCGTCAGGCGCCCACTCAGTCCAGCGAAGCGGCGGAAATGGCTGTGGGTATTGGTTTTCAGGGCGCGAGGCAGGGCTGCAGTGGCATGGTCGAGGCGCTGGCGGGAGAGGGCCAAGAGATCCGCTGCGCCCGGCAGGGCGCGGATTGTGGCGCTGAGTTCCTTGCGCCTTATGTCCTGACAGCGCTGCCAGCAGACGCGGGCACGGTGGCCGAGGTCGCTGACATCAAGCAGGAGGTCGGCGCGCACCGGCACTGCCATTTCAGCCGCCGCTGTCGGTGTCGGCGCACGACGGTCGGCGGCGAAATCAATCAGCGTCACGTCGGTCTCATGGCCGACCGCGGAGATCAGGGGGATCGTGCTGGCGCTGGCGGCGCGAACCACGATTTCCTCGTTGAACGACCACAGATCCTCCAGCGAGCCGCCGCCGCGGGCCACAATCAGCAGATCGGGGCGGGGAATGGGACCGGTGGCGGAGAGCGTGTTGAAGCCCCTGATGGCGGCGGCAATCTCCGGGGCCGAGCCCTCGCCCTGGACGCGCACCGGCCACAGCAGCACGCGGCGCGGAAAGCGGTCCTGGAGGCGGTGCAGGATATCGCGGATCACCGCCCCGGTCGGCGAGGTGACGACACCGATCACCTCCGGCAGATAAGGCAAAGGGCGCTTGCGCCCCTCGTCGAACAGGCCTTCGGCGGCGAGTTTGCGTTTGCGCTCTTCCATCAGCGCCATCAGTGCGCCGATGCCGGCGGGCTCGAGGGCGTCGATGACGATCTGATATTTCGACGACCCGGGATAGGTGGTGAGCTTTCCGGTGGCGATGACTTCAAGCCCTTCCTGGGGTTTGAAGCGCATGCGGGCGTGGGTCGCCTTCCAGATCACCGCCTCGATCTTGGCGCTGTCGTCCTTGAGGGCAAAATAACAGTGCCCGGAGGAATGGGCCCCGCGAAAGCCGGAGATCTCACCGCGGACCCGGACCCGGCCATAGGCATCCTCGACCGTGCGCTTGAGCGCCAGCGACAGCTCCGAGACTGAGAATTCAGGGGCGTTGAGCAGGAGTTCCAAGATTTTCAGTCTCTCAGCGAATCGGCAAACCGGAGAGCCGGCAGAATACGGCAAATTGCCGGGGATACCAGTGCCTTATCCGGGCCGTCCCGCCGTCTGTGCGCGACTCCCTTTTGTGTTGCACGTAAAAAAGTTCAGGCGGAACGCGGGTGGTGGCGGGCTGTGCCACCGCGCTGGGCGGGAAACCGTTTTGCGTGGCCCCGCACGGGCTGGATCCAAATCCGCGCGGCGGAAGTTGCGCTATCGCCGGATCCCTCACGGTTTCGATCCGGGAATTTGACATTTGACGCTGCTCCCCTCCCCTCAAGGGTGAAAGCTGCCCAAAGCGCCCCAGGCGAGATGGATGAATTCGCCCATGCACATCGCGAATGCATTCTCCCTTTCTGAATCCTCAGGCTTTCTTTTGAACCGTCCCTTGTATCTTTCTCTTGAACCTTCCCCTTGAACCTTCCCCCTGGGCGATCCGGCCGACCGCCGTTTGGAGGGCGGATGAATGAAGGATGCGCGATTGCCGCGAGGGCGGAAGGACCGAGGCGGGCAACGGCGGCTACGGTGCGGGTCAGCTGGAGAGCGTCGGTGTCAAGGGTGGCACCATCGGTGGCCAGATCGGTTATCGCTGGCAGAGTTCCAACCTGGTGTTCGGCATTGAAGCCCAGGGCAACTGGGTGGACTTCAATGAAAAGTGGGCGATGAAGACCGAGTCGCTCGGGAATATCAATACGTATGGACTGCGGAAGACGTCGGAGAGTTATTCCGCAAAGGCAAATGCCATTGGTATGATCATGGGTCAGGTTGGCTATGCGGCTGACAATCTTCTGGTCTATATCAGGGGTGGTGCCGCTGTTGTGAACAGCAGGCTGGATTATGACCGCTCTTCCGTGGTGACGGACACCCGGACCGGCAAGGTGCTGCAGCAGGATGTAACCCTGGTTGATCTTGAGAAGGACGGCTGCCTCTATGCAAGGCGGTTCCCTTCAAACAATGCATCGATTCATAACAAGAACGTCCGTTGGGGTGGCACGCTCGGTGTCGGTGTGGAATATGGTCTTGCCCGGAACTGGTCCGTCGGTGCCGAGTACAACGACATTTTCGTCAACAAAGTCGACATGGCCCTGCTGCGTTTGAACTACCGGCTCGGGGGGAGCCCGGTGATGGGGTACTGATCCGGTCCGGAAAAAGCAGCATTTTCACAACCTGGATCGGAAGTCGGGATAGGGGGGGGGCTGTCGCGAGACCGCTCCTCCCACACCACCGGACATACGGGTCCGTATCCGGCGGTTCGACAGATTATGCAGGCTGCGTGACGGTGGCCAGGCCGATCGACTCGAAGAAGGCGTTTGACAAAGCGATGTTAAGTTAAGCGCCCGACTGATTGCGAGCCGCCAAGGCCCATGTGGGCTGCCAGCGGTAGGGGGCGCCAGATCCTGGTCGACGCCGCGGCGTCGCGGTTCAGCGAAGCGGGGCCGTCCACGCTTCCATTGCGCACCGACGATGGCGCGCAGCCGTCGCCGGATCCACTGGTCAAGGCCGCGCAACACTGAAGGGGTCTGCGAGACGCCAAAAAAGTGGCTGTGCCATCCGATCAGGTAGACGGACAGCTCCTGGGTGATCTGCTCGATGCTCTTCCCGCGCGTGCGGACGGTCAGGTCGCGGACCTTCGTCTTGAAGCGGGCGATGGCCTGCGGCGCAACGCGCCACTTCCTTCCCCCTTCCCGTAAAGCGGCAAGCCCGGAAACTTTCGCGCCTGCGGCTTGGCAACCGCGCTCCTGGCCGTGTTCGCGGCGGGCCTTTCGCGATTCGCTGGTATCCTGCGGCAGGATCGACGATCGACGGCCTTTGGATTTTGGGTTCGCAAGTCCTGTCGCCAGAGCGGCGGGATCCGGCGGCGCAGAGAGCCGGCGGCAAACGGCCAAGGCGAGCCAGCCGGTGGGGTGCGCAAAGCCCGGTGCGAGCGGGTGGTATCTTTGGGAGCTGGTTGCGGAAAGCCTGGCGAGGGCAATGGCTCAAATCCTCCGTTACCGAAGGTGAAACATCGCCCGGTCACTCACTGTTTCGATCTCGGGGAATCTGGCTGCCGCGCGGCACTCGGCTCCAGCCGGCAGCCAGCAAGAGATGATTTGCGCTCAAAGTGGCGCCACGCAAGCCGCAATGCACATTTTTGAAAGCGCATTGTGAGTTTGCGGCAGTGATTTCCACCCGGCCCGACAGACTGCCGATTTGAGGCGGATGACGGACAGGCGAGGGCAGACGGACAGCGCCCGTGCGGCACGCGCCATCCGGAAGCCGCGCCCCGCTGTGTCCTGCGTGCCACAGCCGGGCCGATCGGAATCACCCGCTGGGTCCGGTTGGACCCGGTTCGGCAAATGGAGGGGCTCGGGACGAGAGGGAGGAATCGCCAGAGGCGAGTGCAAGGGGCCAACTCTCCGGCGGAGCGCCGTATTCTCCCTCCCCGGTTGTGATAGGCGGTTGAGCGCTGCAACCGCGAGCCCGAAAAAGCGCCGCCCAAGGATGGCGGGAGTCCCGCCATCAGAAGTTGTTGTCTGTGGTCAGGAGATGAGACGAAGTTCCAAAAAGACACGCACCAGTTGCGTTAGCTGGTTGTATCTGACAACTCATGACCAAGTCGGGGTGCTGGAGTACAAGTAGAAGTTGTGCAAAGGCCTTGAAATGTCAGGCTGGCCCAGTCGGAACGTAAGGATGTGGCGATCGTGCAGAAACATCTGGCGGACTGGGCTGAGTTAAGAAATATTTCGAGAGAACTTTGGTCAAAATGTGTTCGCGCAGGCACAGCGGGAACCCAAAGTTCCATGCTCATTAAAGACGATCTTGGTTTCCGGGGTATTCTCAGTCTAGAAAGAAAAAGGAGAAAATGTTGCGCGTTGTGCGTACCTGGAGACGACGATGAAAAAGAGTTTGGCGTTTGTGGTGATGGCTCTTGCCGGCGTGTGCACCGCACAAGCGGCGGATATGCCTGCGCGTCCGTATTACTATAAGGTTGCGCGCATTCCTGCCTCGATCCTTGACTGGACCGGCCTCTATCTGGGGCTTAACGGCGGTTATGCAGCCAGTCAGGTCGATGGTTTTAGTGCGAAAGGTGGCACCATCGGCGGCCAGATCGGCTATCGTTGGCAGGCCTCCAACCTGGTGTTCGGCCTTGAAGCCCAGGGGAACTGGGCCGACTTCGGTAACAAATGGTCACTCCGGAAGACGACGAGTGAGGACAAGGCGCTTGGGGATATCGCGGCTTACCAGGGACTGCGGAATAGCACAGAGAATTACTCGGCAAAGACAAATGCCTTTGCCATGGTCACGGGCCAGGTTGGTTATGCTGCCAACAATCTCCTGGTCTATATCAAGGGCGGTGCCGCTGTTGTGAACAGCCGTGTGGATCATGACCGCTCTTCCGTGGTAACGGATACCATGAGCGGCCCCGGTTACGGCAAGGTGCTGCCGCAGGATACATTACTGTATTTTTATGATTCCTACGGCTGCCAAAAAGCGAGGAAGTTCAATTCAGACTATTTGTCGGTTCACAATAAGGCCGCCCGCTGGGGTGGCACGATCGGTGTTGGTGCGGAATATGCTGTTTCCCAGAACTGGTCGGTTGGCGCTGAATACAACCACCTTTTTGTCAACAAGACCGACATGGCGCTGTTGCGTATGAATTACAGGATCGGTGGCCCGGTGATGGCGAGTCAGTGGTGATGGCGAGTCAGTACTGACCGGGAGGTCTTTCCTGGGTCGGATGTTCGAGAGCAAAAAGCCCGGCGCTTGCGCCGGGCTTTTTTTAAAGGTCTCCGGAAACCAGCTTTCGCGATGCCCGCGCGGCACGTAAACGGCGCTGCCGCATGTGCTGGTGCCGCTGCGGGCGGATGTGACTGCCGGTGGGGGAGGGTAGGCTCTTGCCGCTTTGGCATGGCTGGTGCCGACAAGGGGGGCCCGTCTTCCGTCTTCCAGTTGCCGTCGATGGCCTCAAACACAGTCCAGCATGCGGCGTGGCAACGGAGCTTGGGGGCGCGGCTAGGAAACGTGCCGTGCGCTGAGGTGGTGTGATCGTGAGGGGGGCCTGGTCGTGAGGGGCCTGGTGGCCGTGGAACAGCGCTTCGGGCTGAATGCGCCCTTGAAGCCTGGCGTCGGTCGGGTTCATTTTCTGGCAAAAAGGGCGGGCGCTGATGTTCCTTGGCTCCGGGACCTTGTCTTCCACCCGGTCAAGGAGCATCCTGATCGTTTCTCCACCTCGCGCGTTCCCGCCGCATTGCGGCGCGAATTGGAGCGCCCTTTCGCCGAACAGAGGCTGGACTGCCGCGCGAACGTCACCGGCTCTCAGAAAGCCAGCGATGAGCGCCGACAGAGTGCCGGGCGATCGCGATTGCGAGGCAGGCCAGCGATTCTAAATGCGAATGATCCGCAACAGAATCGAACCGCGCAGAAATGTTCCTTGCCTCTCTCTGTGCTCTGCCCCCCCTCGGGCTTCGCGACCAGGGCTCCCCTCCAACCGTTGACG
>WQYW01000073.1 GCA_009781045.1 Alphaproteobacteria bacterium | reverse complement strand
GCTTTGGGACTGATTCAGCCACTCTCGGATTGTCACCCATCGGGTGAACGGGGCGGGTGCAAAATCCGTCGCCGAAACAATCACTTCCGGCAAGGTACCGCATCCAACTCCCAGATTTAGGATTATGCATTGGCTTCAAGTTCGATAACCATTGCCGCATCGTCCGGCCACTTCCGACGCAACATGCCGGATCCGAACCCCGTGGTCGTCCTTGGCCGCCTCGCGGTGGACCGATCCATGCAGGGCAAAGGACTCGACTCGGCCGTGCTGTGGTGAAAGATGCCGATCAGCGTGTCATTCAGGTCGCGGACACCATCGGAATTCGGGGAATGGTTGTTCACGCGCTTTCGGTGGAAGGTGGAAGCGAACGCATTTTATGAGCAGATCGGCTTTGAGCCATCTCCATTTGATCCGATGCTGTTCGTGGTGACGCTGGCCGACCTGGAAGCAAGTCTGTAATTCGGCGCGGCAGCGGCAGGCCCAGGGAAGTGGCGCTCTCCGGAGGGATCAGCTTTCGACCTCAATGTTAAGGAGATCACAGTTGGCACGAAAATTTGCAGCAGGCAGGTAGTTGTCGATGCGCGACGGAAGGATACGGCAGTCAAGGGCCAGCCCGGGGCCGTCCAGCGAGAGCAGAAAAATGCCTGTCGGTAAACCTGCAGATTGAAAGGGGGGTAGATTATTGCATGTTCCATCGATGGCCGGCGGCGCGCTCGTGTGTGGGATTTGGTGGGTCACCATCGGGAAGTGTTCGCAACGGCGGCCGGCAACCTTCCTGGATAGCGGCCAGGGCATCCGCGCAGGAAACCGCGGAGGTGTTCCATGTGCCGTGGTTCCGACTCTTCGCCCGCTCAGAACAGATAGTCTGCGCTGCTGAGGGCCTCGAACTGCGCCTTTTTGGTGTCACGGGTTTTCCATTCGATTCGGCACAGGATGCCTTCAACACTGGCCCCGAGTGCCCAACCGACCTGGGCGAGCAGGATCGCGCCCTTTGCGGCATCCCAGATCGATCGCTTGAATCCGAGAGAGCGAAGCAGAATTCTGTTGAGAGGAAAGGGACCGGAGAGCAATTCAGATTGGGAGATGCGCAGCACGGTGAGCCAATCGATCCCGATCAATATCGCCGTGCCGGAAAACCCAGCCATCATTCCTGCGGCGGCGTTCGCGACAATGGCGAAATTCTCAAAGCCACCTGCGAAATCCTGCCGGGTCAAATCCCCTTTGACACGGCGGTCGTTCACAACGACCACACCTGGGCCCAGGTTGCCTTGGGTAATCGCTGCGTTTACCTGGTCGCCCGCCTTCATTGCCAGCTGTCCAAGCTGGGAAATGTGCACCGGCGATGTCGACAGACCGAGACCCGCCCCGTCATAGTGCAGCGTGTCTTTTTCGCCCGTTGGGGATTCGAGTTCGATATATCCGCTACAGGCGATGACGCCGTCTCCGAGAGAGAACGAATTTCCTGCCCCGGGTTTCCAGCGACTCAAAGTGTAAGTCATAATCTTTGTACCTTTGCTGTCTCAGGGGCCGGATCAGGATTTGAGAGAGCAGGAAGGATAGTACGTGCCGGTGAATTCCGCCAGCCGGGCGGAACAGGATTTGTGGCTGAGGATGGCCTCCGAAAGGGTCTTCACGCATTTGTGAACGCATCCGGAGGGGCTGGCATCCGGCAACAGGGCTGGCCATGTCGAATCGGGTGAGGTCGGTCGAAAGTCGGCAAGGACAGTCCACGGATGCGCAAGGCGGCCAGGCCGCAAAATGTTCAAGGACGCGGGCGCCACAGGCATCGAGCTTGCGGAACAGGGTCTCGAATGCGGCGAGGCGCGGCGCCCGTCCGGGGCAACGGGCATCCGGATCATCAAGGGAGGTTGTGCCGTCATCGTCAAGGCGGGTCACGAAGCCCGGTGCTCGATCGTCGACGCCGGTACGGCCGGATGGCGGCACAGCGCATCGCCCCCCGATATGACCGGCCCGAAGAAAGGATGGGCGGCGATCACATCGGAGGAGACCATGGTGTCGGGGCTCAGGAGGCGGCAAGCGTCGGGTAGTCGGTATATCCTTTGGCACCGCCGCCGAAGAAGGTTGCCATGTCCCAGGGGTTGAGGGCTGCGCCGCTCCGGAACCGGGCGACCAGGTCGGGGTTGGCGATGAAGAGCTTGCCGAAGGCGATCAGGTCGGCCGCCCCACGATCAAGCGCGCTGTTGGCCAAGGCCAGGTCATAGGCGTTGTTGGCGATATAGGTGCCGGAGAAGCGGCGACGGAGCGAGGTATAGTCGAAGGGCTGGTTGTCACGCTCGGCACCGGTGGCACCCTCGACCACGTGGATATAGACCAGCTTCATGGCGTTGATTGTATCGACCAGGTGGTCGAACAGCGGCTGGGGGTTGGAGTCGCAGGAGTCGTTGGCGGGTGAGACCGGCGACAGGCGGATGCCGGTGCGCGACGGACCGATCTCGGCGGCGACGGCAGCTGCCACCTCCTGCGTCAGCCGGGTGCGGTTTTCGATCGAGCCGCCATAGGCGTCGGCCCGCGCATTGGCTCCGTCTTTCAGGAACTGGTCGAGCAGATAGCCATTGGCGGCGTGGATCTCGACGCCGTCGAAGCCGGCTTCCCGCGCGTTCGCCGCAGCGCGGCGGAAGTCGTCGACGATCCCGGGAAGTTCGGCAAGCTCAAGTGCCCGCGGCTCCGACGTCTCGACGAAGCTGCCATTGGCGAAGGTTCTTGTATTGGCGCGGATCGCGGAAGGGGCGACCGGTGCGCCGCCGCCGGGCTGCAGGGAAGTGTGCGAGACGCGGCCGACATGCCACAACTGCATGAAGATGTGGCCGCCGCCTTGATGGACGCGATCGGTGACCGCGCGCCAGGCGGCGATCTGTTCTCTGGTGTAGATGCCGGGCGTGTCCTGATAGCCCTGACCCTGTTGCGAGATCTGGCTGGCCTCGGTGATGATGAGACCAGCGGAGGCGCGCTGGCCGTAATATTCCGCGGCCAGCGCGCCGGGAACGAGGCTCACCGGCTCGGCCCGGTTGCGGGTCAGCGGCGCCATGGCGAGGCGGTTGGCAAGGGTGATGGGGCCGAGCTGATAGGGTTCGAACAAATTGCTGGTCATGGAATCGCGATCTCCGGTTGGGGTCAAAGAATCATGGACAAAGGGGCATGGACAGGCTGCCGGCAAGAGAAAGGTGGCAGGAGAAAGGCGGCAAAGCGCAAAGCGGCCTAGAAGCTCGGCATGCCACCCTGCGCTGGCGAAGGCCGTGTCCTGCCGTCCTGGCGTGGCCGGGACGGGGGCGTCGTCCCGCCCGGCTGCGGCTGTGGCTGCGCCTGGAGGCGGGCCGGGCCGCCGCGCATGCGCGCGAGCAGTTCGGCGGTCGGCCAGGAGTCCGCCGGCAGGCCGTATTTGATCTGCATGGCTTTGACTGCGGTGCGGCTCAACTGGCCCATGACGCCGTCGATCTTGCCCACGTCATAGCCGGCGCGCGCCAGCAGCTGCTGCAGTTCCTTGAGCTCCTCGAAGGGCAGTTGCGGCACCGGCCCGGTCCGGCGCATGGGTGCCGCTCCCTTGATGCGGGTGGCGAGATAGCCGGCCGTGGTCGAATAGATCAGCGAGTTGTTCCATTCGGTATAGGCGGCGAAATTCGGATAGGCCATGAAGGCCGGCCCCATCCGTCCCATCGGCAGCAGCACCGAACCGGGGAGCTGGTCCTTGGGCAGAGGGTGTCCATTGGGATAGGTGACGCCGAGCTGGGCCCACTGGGCGCGCGGCAGACGGATGGTGAGATCGGCCTGCTCCCAGGGGAAGTTCTTCGGCAGCACCACCTCCTCCAGCCAGGGCTCGCCGCGGCGCCATTTCAGACCGGTGGCGAGATAGTTGGCGGTCGAGCCGATGACGTCGGGGGCGCTCTGGAGCAGGTCGCGCCGTCCGTCGCCGTCATAATCGACGGCGTAGGTGACATAGTGGGTGGGGAGAAACTGCGTCTGTCCAAGTTCGCCGGCCCAGGAGCCGATCATCTCGTCGGGGTGGAGATCGCCGCGGTCGATGACCTTGAGGGCGGCGATGGTCTCGGCCACGAACATCTCCGAGCGGCGGCAGTCATAGGCCAGCGACACCAGCGATTTCAGGGTCGGAAGGCTGCCCATGTTGGACCCGAAGTCGCTCTCCAGGCCCCAGAAGGCGGCAATCACCTCTGGCGGCACGCCGTATTCCTTCTCGGCGCGGGCGAAGGCGGCAGCATTGGCGCGGATGCGGGCCTGGCCCTGCTGCATGCGTGAGACCGCGGCCATGCGGCCGGCAAATTCCGTGAACAGCTGGCCGAAGACGCGCTGGCCGCGGTCGCGGTTGATGATGCCCTGGTCATAGACGAGGTAGGGCGATGCTGCCGAAATCGTGCGCTGCGACACCCCGGCGGCGATCGCCTGCTGTTTCACGCCGCTCAGAAAGCGGTCAAACCCCATGCCGTTGCGGCATGCCGTGCCGGATTGTCCGGTAACGATTTTGGGCACCGCAGGGGGAGCCGAAGGAGCGGCGGACTGGGCAGGAGCGGGGCTCGCCAGGGCGACCGGGAGGGCAAGAAGGGAGGCGGCGAGAAGAACAAGTCGGGTCTGGGCCATGGGACTTCCGGCAGGAAAGCGACAACGAGACTGTGCCGACAGGACTGTGGCGACAGGATGATGACCGCGGGATGGCGATAACAGGAGCGGCCCGAGGGGCATCAACGCCTTGCTCGGGCCGGAAAATCTTTCACGAAACAGGCGTTATCCGACCGCCGGCAGATCGGCGAGTGCGGCTGCCAGCTCGCCTTCGTCGTAGCTGGCATCCACCAGCCTGCCGGAGAAATAGTCGATATAGGCGCCCATATCGAAATGGCCATGGCCGGAGAGGTTGAACAGGATGGTTTCAGCCTTGCCCTCGCGCTTGCAGCGCAGCGCTTCCTCGATCGCCGCCTTGATGGCGTGGGTCGATTCCGGTGCGGGAACGATGCCCTCTGCCCGGGCAAAGGTCACCGCGGCGTCGAAACAGGCGCGCTGCTGGTAGGCCACCGCCTCGATCTCGCCGAGTTCCTTGAGATGGGACACCAGCGCCGACATGCCGTGGTAGCGCAAGCCCCCGGAATGGAAGCCGGGCGGGGTGAAATTGGAGCCCAGCGTGTACATTTTGACCAGGGGGGTCAAATGGCCGGTGTCGCCGAAATCATAGGCATAGGTACCCCGGGTCAAGGTCGGGCAGGCCGCAGGTTCCACCGCGATGATCCGCGGTTTCTTCGCTTCGCCCCGCAACCCCTTGCCGATAAAGGGGAAACTGATCCCGGCAAAATTCGAGCCGCCGCCGGCGCAGCCGATCACGACGTCGGGCCAGGCATCGGCCATGACGAGCTGCTCCATCGCTTCCTGCCCGATCACGGTCTGATGGAGCATGACGTGATTGAGCACTGAGCCGAGGGCATATTTTGTCTCGGGATCCTGGACTGCGATCTCGACCGCCTCGGAAATGGCGATGCCGAGCGAGCCGGGATGATCGGGCCGGGTGGCGAGCACGTGGCGACCGAATGCGGTGGTGTCGGAGGGAGAGGGCAGGCAGCGGGCGCCGTAGGTTTCCATCAGGGCGCGGCGGTAGGGTTTCTGGTCGAAGGACACCCGCACCTGGTAGACCGTGACGTCAAGGCCGAACATGGCACCGGCCAGCGCCAGCGAGGCGCCCCACTGCCCGGCGCCGGTCTCGGTGGTGAGGCGTTTGACCCCGGCTTCCTTGTTGTAAAAGGCCTGCGGAATCGCAGTATTTGGCTTGTGGGAACCGGCCGGGCTGACGCCCTCGTTTTTGTAGAAGATTTTGGCCGGTGTCCCCAGCGCCTTTTCCAGGGCGCGGGCGCGGATCAGAGGTGTCGGCCGCCACATGCGGTATATTTCGCGGACCGGCTGCGGGATCTCGATCTCCCGCTCGGTGCTGACCTCCTGCATGATCAGCGACATCGGAAACAGCGGGGAGAGGTCATCCGGGCCGATCGGCTGTTTGGTGCCGGGGTGCAGGACCGGGGGCGTCGGGGTCGGCATGTCGGCTTGAATGTTGTACCAGGCCTTCGGAATATGCTCCTCGTCCAATTGATACTTGATGGTGTTGTCGGTCATCCATGCCTCTCAGATTTGCATAAAATTCCAGCCGATGTCGGGGGCGTCTCTCCCCACGCCGATTGGAGGGGGGCGCAGGGGGAGATCACTAACCTTTCTTGAGGCTGTGAACAACTCCAGGCGGCCAAAGGCGGCCAAAGGCGGTGATGGGCCCCGGCGCGGCCTTGCGCCGGGGCGGGGGGAATTCCCAGATTAACCTTTGGGGCGCGCGCGCGCGCGGCCGGGACGGCTCGCCCGGCGGGTGGCACGCGGAAAGGGAGACGGCCATGAGCTATTCTCGCACTGCAATCCTTCTCGCCGCACTGGTGGCGCTGTTCATGGTGGTCGGCTATCTGATCGGCGGGCGCACCGGTGCCATGATCGCGTTTGCGATCGCGGCGGCCACCAATCTCTTCGCCTATTGGCGCTCCGACCAGATGGTGCTGCGCATGCATGGCGCCCGCCAGGTCGACGCCTCAAGTGCCCCGGACCTGGTCGCCCTGGTGGGCCAGCTGGCGGGACGCGCCGGTCTGCCGATGCCGCGGGTGTTCATCATGGATCAGGAGCAGCCCAACGCTTTTGCCACCGGCCGCAACCCGGAGAATGCCGCAGTTGCGGTCACTGCCGGTCTGATGCGCCAGCTCAGTCGCGACGAACTGGCGGGTGTGATTGCCCATGAGCTTGCTCATATCAAAAACCGCGACACGCTCCTGATGACCATCACCGCCACCTTCGCTGGCGCGATTTCGATGCTGGCGCAGTTCGGCATGCTGTTCTCCGGGGGCAGTCGGGACTCGCGCGAGGGCGGCGGTCCTGGTGTTCTGGGCGGGATCCTGATGATGATTCTGGCCCCGCTTGGCGCCATGCTGGTGCAGATGGCGATCAGCCGCAGCCGCGAATATGCCGCCGACAATCTCGGGGCGCAGATTGTCGGCGCGCCGATGAAGCTTGCCGCGGCGCTCGCCAGGATCGAGAACGCGGCCCATTACCAGCCAAACGACAGCGCCGAGCGCAATCCGGCTACGGCGCATATGTTCATCATCAATCCGTTGTCGGGACGGGGTATGGACAACCCGATGTCGACCCATCCCTCGACCGCAAACCGCATTGCCGCGCTTGAAGAATTGAACCGCACCTGGTCCGGCAGCGGGCCTGTGCCGCAGCCGGCTTCCCCCCCGGCAGCTGCGCCTGGAGGCGGCAGCGGTCCCTGGGGCGGTGCGCCCCGCCGCGGGCCGTGGGGTTAAGGCGCGAGGCGGCCGTTGGGCCACCTCCGCCTTTGGCTGTCCCTGGCCGGGTTTTCGTGCCTGAGGCTATAAGGATTGGGGGCCTGGCGACTATTTCCCGGGCTTGCGGGCAGGCTTTTTTGCGGCCTTTTTGCCCTGTCCGGGCGTGGCTTTGGTCGCGGTTTTTCCGGCCGGTTTCGGTGTTGCTGGGTCAGCGGCGGGTTTCTGTGCGGCCTTCTTCGCCGCCAGTTCGGCCTTTTGAGCGGCGAACCCGGCTTTGGCGAGGCGCATGGATCGCGCGTAGCGGTCGGCGGCGTTTTCGGCCGCCAGCTGCACCCGTCGCGCGGCGACAGCGGCCTGTTCAATCAGGGTCTTCGCCATCTGGCGGTGCTGATCCCGCACCTCCTTGCGGTCGGCTGTGGCCGCCAGATTGTTGAAGTGGTCGCGCCGCTCTCTGGCGCGCAGCGTCAGATCGGCGAGCATCTGTTTTGCCAATTGCCGGATCACGACATCAAGATCAGTGTCCGCCATATCCCGTCCCCCTCATGCTCTTTGCGACAGGACTTATGCAGTCGTTGGCGCTGCATTGCAATCGGGGATGCTCATGACTCGCTATGCTGAGGAGCGGAAAACAGCCGATCAGGAAAGTGCAGGAATGCCTCCGGACAGCGCAAAAGACGGATCCTGCCCGAAACCGTCATCCGGCAGTGGAGCCGATGGCGCCTGGATCGCGGATCCTTTGGATGAGGATCTCAGGGGTGAACGACCGGAGTTGAACCAGCGGTTGCTTGTGCAGAGACCGCATGGCGAAGAGGATGACGGTGCGCGCGAGGCAGCGGAGGGGTGAGGCATCGTCACAGCTCGCACACGCCCCGGATTGAGGCGACGAGGGCGGGTTGCGCCGGCACGAGGATCGGACGCTGTCCAGAGGCACCGCCTTGTCCCGCCAGAAAGGCCCCAAAGGGCCCGAGGCAGCCACAAGGGGGCCTTAGAGGTGCCGCTTTGGCGGCAAATTCCTGCAGGTCCTGCCCGGCACGGTTTTGCGCACAGCGCGCGTCGCCTGCCATTTTGCCGGGGAAGCTGGCGGGCGGGCGCCCCGCGAAGGGGCGATGTGCTTGAAAACCATAGTCTTCTGCACCATATTTCCGGTTTGTCGCAGAGCGGTCATCAGGCTCCGAAGCCTGCGAGGTGATCTGAGAGGTGACGATGAAGGCAACCGTCGGGAACGGATCTGTCGAGGTCCGGACCTCTCTGTTCGGGTCCGATTGCGGGCTGCAGCGCGAGCCGGTTTGAGCCCGCTGCCACTTCGCTCATCGCAACCCCGGCACAGTACGGCGGGCAGAGGATGGGAGTGCGGGCGGGAGGCGGTGGACGGGGGGCGTCGCTCAGGGCTCCCCAATCCCGTCCACCCGGTCCCATGGCAGGGGGCTTTCCGTGATGCAGGCGATTGGCTAGGGCCGCCTGATGCACTATGACCGCAGGTGACAGGCGCGATCTCTGTCGCGCGAGGGTGCTGAAACCAGCCTGAAGACGGAACCCTGGGAAACGAGGAGCGGAGCGAGCATGACCACTGGGAGCAATTTCTGGGTGATTGGCGGCGAGTTCGGGTCGATGAATTTCCACAAACTTGTGGAAGGTTCGGCGCAGGTCAAAGGGCCGTTCAAGACCCGCAAGGAGGCCGAGGAGTGCTGGCGTGAGGTCTCCGAAGAGCATCGCCACAAGGCTGGCGTGCGCTTCTCGATCGTCGAGGAGCCGCATCGCGGGCCGGGTGGAGGCTGATCCGCTTCTCCAGCAAGCAGTGGATTGCGCCGTGTTGCGCCTTGAGCGTGCCTTGCGGGAAAATCACGGTTGCTGATAGGCTTGACATCGGCTTTTTGGGGGAGGCCGACGATGTCAGAGCCGGAGGATGGCGCGGCAAGCGCCGGCCCGTCGCGCCCGGCGGTACTGTCGGATGCTTTGCGCAGGGCGCGGATCGAGGCCGCGGATCGCAGCGGGGTTGTGGTTGACCTGCACGATGCCGAGGTTGCCCGCCTCGAGATCCTCAATGAGGCGCTGGATCCATTGTTTGCGCAGGTACCGGTCCGGATTGATCTGTTTGATCGAGGTATCAGCCAGGGTCATTCCCCCCGGCTGTGGATCGATATGATCGCGCATATCGCCATGGGACGGGACAAACGTCTCTATCGCTTCCTTCAGGATACAAGCTCCGGTCGTGTCGTGCTCGCGGAATCCCATGATGTGCAGATGATGGTTGATGCGG
Source organism: Alphaproteobacteria bacterium (assembly GCA_009781045.1). Taxonomy (GTDB): domain Bacteria; phylum Pseudomonadota; class Alphaproteobacteria; order Rhizobiales; family Xanthobacteraceae; genus Bradyrhizobium. The sequence continues at coordinate 15,114 of WQYW01000073.1, read as the reverse complement.
TGACCCAGTATGTCGCCCGTCGCATGATTGAACGCGAACGCGCGCTGTCGATGCCGCGCCCGCTGAATGCCCCTGTGCGGCGGCGCCGCTCCGGTTTCTGGAGCTTTCTCATCGGCGTCCTTGTCGGCGCACTGGCCCTGTTCGGTGCGGCTCTGGTGGCAAGCCTGCAGGGACTGTGACTTCAACGCCCTCAGGTTCATGGCCCCTGAGGTCGGGCTGAGGCCAGGCGCTGAAGCTGGAAGCGCGGCCTCCATCAGGTCAGGCGCTGCTCCGCCAGGGTCCGGATCTGGGGTCCATCGCAAAAGCCGTGCACGCTGTGGTCGCAGCGCCAGCCGGAAGCTGCGCGATCAATCGCGAACAGGTTATAGGCCGCCGCCGGAATGCGGCCATGGGCGATGGCGGATGCCGAGGGCACTCCCACCACCGGAATCCTGCCATGCCCGGTCTCGATCCAGCTCGTCGCGTGACGATGGTCATGGCCGTGGAGGATGAGTTCAACGCCGTGGCGCCGGATCAGGGCGCAAAGCGCGGCGGCGTCGCTCAGGCGCTTGTGCGCGGCCGTCGACCGCAGCGGATGATGGATCAGCAGGATCCGGAAGGCTTCCTCGTCCCTGAGGTTCTCCAGCATCGGCTCAAGCGCGGCGAGCTGGGCGGCACCGACCCTGCCGGTCGCCATCAGCGGCGCGGTCGGGATGGCGGAGGACAGGCTGATCAGCGCCACCGGACCGCGCCGGCGCAGCGAGGGAAAGCCTTCGGGGGCGTCCGCCTGGTCAGGGCGCAGAAAGGGTGCAAACGCGGTCGCGAAACGCCGGGCGGTGGCCCTGACGTAACGGTCGTGGTTGCCGGGGATGATGGTGACCTGTTCGGGGGGGCCGATATTGTCGAGCCAGGCCCGCGCCGGGGCGAATTCCGCCTCCAGGGCCAGATTGACGATATCGCCGGTGATGGCGATGTGGTCGGGCTCGCGGGCCTTGATGTCGGCAATGAGGGCGTCAAGGACGTCACGGCGGTGAAAACGGTGGCGGTTGCGCCGCCAGTTGAGGTAGCCGAAGACCCGCTTGCCAGCGAGTTCCATCAGTCGCGGCCGGGGCAGCGGGGAGAGATGCGGATCGGACAGATGGGCGAGATGGAACGGAGCCATCGGTTGCCTCGCTGGTGCTGCGGCCGTAATGGCAGGGCCGGTTACGGGGCGTGAGCGTCGCGGAACATTACGTGAAGCCTGGGGCGGAGGGAAACAGAACCATGTCGTGGATTTCCGGGAGCCGGGTGGCGGCGCTGCGCCGCCGCCTTGAGCCGTTCATCCGCCATTTCGTCCATTTCTATTTCCGTTTTGCCCGCGGCATGACGCTGGGGGTGCGCGCTCTGGTGCTGGATGGCGAGGGCCGGGTGTTTCTGGTCCGCCACTCCTATGTCGAGGGCTGGTACCTCCCCGGCGGCGGTGTCGATGTCGGCGAAACCATGGCGGAAGCGATGGCTCGGGAGCTTAAGGAGGAGGGGAATATCGACCTCGCCGGCGAGGCCGTGCTGCACGGGATTTTCTTCAACGGCCATGTCTCGCGCCGCGACCATGTAGCGGTCTACGTGGTCCGGCACTTCACCCGGGAGCGTGCCTTCGTCCCCAACCATGAAATCGTTGAAACCGGGTTCTTCCTGCCCACCGCCCTGCCGCCAGGGACGACGCCGGGGACACGGCTGCGGATTGCGGAGGTTCTGGACGGCAGGCCATTGATTGCGACGTGGCGGTGATGCTAATGCGCATTTCAACATGAACGATCTTTCCCTTACCATCCTTCAGGAAACCGTCGCCGACGCCCAGGTCATTGAGCGTCTGCACGAGCGCACCTTTGGTCCTGGCCGTTTCGTCCTCAGCGCCTACCGGCTGCGCGAGCATGTCGACCATGTGCTCGAATTGTCCTTTACCGCCCGTATCGGCACGCTGCTGGTCGGTTCGGTGCGGCAGCTGCCGATCCGGATCGGCGAGACCCCGGCGCTGCTGCTTGGGCCCCTCACCGTGGAGCCGCCCTTCCGGGGCCGCGATATCGGCAGTCAGCTGCTGGAGCGCGCCCTCAGGGACGCGCAGGCACAGGGCCATCGTCTGGTTCTGCTGGTGGGCGATGAAGCCTATTACAGCCGCGCTGGCTTCAGGCGGGTGGAGAAAGGGCGCGTCACCATGCCGGGACCGGTCGATGCCAACCGGGTCCTGATCCGCGAACTGGTCGAAGGCGCTTTCGACGGCGTGTCAGGGCTGATTGCCCCGGACTGGAGCAGGGCTCCGGATACAACCGGCAACGACGCGGATTCTCCTGCGGACTGAGCGCGCCAGGGCGCAGGATCCAGCCGGATGCTGCCTCGCCTGCTATGCAGCGCAAGCCCTGGCCCGGGTCACGGGGTTATGCGTTGCCGCCGGTCTATGGGCGCTACAGCTCGGGGCGATCGGCCTCCCATTTCAGGGGCTCCCCGATGTTTCGAATTGAGTATGCATCCCGGCGCGAAGAGCTGTGGTGGTGGTACCGGAAAATGTGGCGGCGGCGGTTCTGGAAGCTTCACGCCCTGTGTTTCTGTGTCGTGGCTGCCACCGTCTTTCTGTTCGTCGACGGGTCCAGCCAGGGGAGAGCGATGCTCTGCCTTGGTTGGGGCGCCACAGCGGTTGTTTTCATGGTGGTCTATCCGCAACTGCTGTTCAAACCGCAGATGCGCATCATCCTCGTGGATGAGGACGGGCTCAAGACCACCATCGGCAGAAAATCGGGGGTGCGCACCTGGAGCGAGTTGACGTCGGTGGAGGACGAAGCGGGCTACCTCATCGTGACCTGCACCATTGGCAACGCGTTTGTCATTCCTCCCAGGGCCTTCGCCACACATGAAATGCGTGCGCATTTCGCTTCGTTCCTGCGTTCCCGGGTGACGGGGTCGTGAGACCAGGCCCCGCTGCCGTGCCTGGAGTTCAGGAGCTTCTGGTTGGCGATGAGGCCTGTCACATCCGCGCCGGCTTCAAACTTCAGACGGGCGGAGAAAGGGCGCGTCACCATGCCGGGATCCGTCGGGTTCGGATCCAGGAATTGGTCGAAGGTGCCTTCGCTGGCGGGTCGGGGCTGATTGCCCCGGACTGGAGCAAGGCTCTGGACACGACGCCGATTTTCCCGCGGACTGAGCACCAGGACTGGAAAGAGGTGGATCCCGTCAGGATCCACCTCGCACATCATCCGGTGCAAGCCCTGGCACGGGGCGCGCGTTGTTGCGTATGCCGGGGACACATCGGTGCATTTCTCCGCAGCCGTCACACACAGATGGTTCCGGCAACTCTCCCTGCCTGGATCTCCATGCAGGGCGTTGGACGTCATTTGACCAAATGTCGCCCTATCTTTCGGCGGCCGTGCAGCACCCGGATGATCTCGATGGTCTCGCCATCTGTTTGGTAAAGAGTGAGATATTGGCCCACGACCAGATGCCGAATACCCGGCGCGATGTTGTTGCGCGCCCTTCCGGAAGAAGGAAGGATGCCGGGCAGGTTGAAGCGGACGCGTTTCAATAGCGTCAATCACACGGCTGGCGGCGTCCGGGTTGTTTGTGGCGATGTCAGGTGCAGATTTCAAGTATGTCTTCATCGGCGCGATCAGTGCGGAGGATCGGCAGCATGATCATCCTCTGGATTTTGCAGCCTCAAATCTGCGCAGCGCCTCAGCTCTGACATCGGCCATTGTCGCGTGGCGACCCGGTCCGCTGTCGATGCCTTCCCGAACCAGGCCGCGCAGTTCCTCTGCTGTATAGCCGGGGAGATCGCGTCGTTCCTTCCATTCCCGAACAGCAGCCCGGACGACTTCGCTGGTTGAGGCATACACTCCCGATTCCACGAACTGGCGGACAAATCCTGCGAGTTCCGGGGTGAGGGCGATGGTGATTTTCTCTGTAGCGGTGGCCATTGGAACCTCTCTCGTTGCGATCGCGGATGCGTTTGAACCGCTTTCGGCAACAGGCGGATTCCGGGCCGTTTCGCGAAATTCGAGTTTCGTAAAGCGGAAGGTGCGGAAAGCCGGCGGCTCCATTGGAAGTAAGGCAGCCAAGCAGGTTGAAGGGTAAGGCGAAGCGGTGACGGCAGGCGCCAAGGCCGCATAATGTATGGCGGATCGTGGCGGAAATTTGCGCATTTCGGCGCGGGCATTTCGGCTGCGTTCCCTGTATATGCGAGGGCGATGACGGCATTGGGGAAGAGCGAAAAGCGGGGCGGTGGTGGTGCGGTTCTACTCGCCGAGTGATCAGGGCAGGCCGCGAGTGGCGCGGGAGCGCAGAACAAAGGCACATTTGTGGCCAATCGCCGGGTTTCGCCGGCCTTGCCAGGCGCAGGATGCACAAATATCGTGGCTGCAGGACCTCCGTGGCCTTGCGTCACCAGGACTTTGAGGAAAATCGCGTATGGCTGTTCTTTTCACCCGTCGCACTCTTGTCGCGGCCATGGCTTTGATGCCGCTGATTAAAGGGGGTGTGGCCCATGCTGCGGATCCGGTGCTGTGGCGGCGGCTTGCGCCGGGCCTTGAGCACGGTCAGGCCGTTCTCAATGCGGAGATCGGCGACCGCGAACTCCATATCGTGCGGATCGATCCGGCGCATTTCCGTTTCGAACTGGCGAGTGTCGGGGCCATCGGCGGCTCGCGGCGCACGGCGCGACGCTGGGCGGAGGAACGCGGCTTTTCCGCTGTCATCAATGCCGGCATGTTTAAGCCAGATGGCGCCCCGGTCGGCTACGCCAAGGCCGATGGGCGCGTGATCCAGCCCCATCTGACCAAAGACCGCAGCGTGTTCACATTCAACGCCAGACAGGCAAGGCTGGTCGATCGCACCTGCGAGACCTTCGATCCGGCGCGGGAAGACAACGCCCTGCAGGGGATCCGCATGCTGGGCTGCGACGGCAGGAATGTCTGGGCGGCGCAGCCGCGGCGCTGGTCGATCGCGGCGATCGCGCAGGACAAAGCCGGGCGCATCCTGTTCCTGCACAGCCGCTCGCCGCTGATGGTGCATGATTTCATTGATGCGATGCTGGCGCTGCCGCTGGCTGTGACACGCGCGATGTACCAGGAGGGGGGGCCGGAGGCGACGCTCTATGTCAATGCCGGCGGGTTCCAGCTGGAACGCTTCGGCTCCTTCGAAACCGGCTTCAACGAGAATGACGGTATCAGTGTCGCCTGGCCGCTGCCCAATGTGTTCGGGATCCGGCCGCGGCACTGATGGTGCTGCCTCCGGCGTTTGCCGGTGCAAAGAAACGGCATCATGGCGACGAGCTGCAATGCCAAGAGAGGCGGGAAGAGTATGGCCCCTTCACGCTGTGCCATCGCCACCGCGCCTGCGTTTGACAGACATCGCCCGTGCCTGCCGCGATCTTCTGTGCGCGGAAGCAGCCAACATGACGATCCGCTCAGAATGCGGTGATTGCGTTTGAGGAGCGGGGGAAAGCATGGAATCTGCCGCAGGTGGATGGTGCCAGGCGCCTCGGCCTGACCCGCCTGCGGCGCGGGTGACGGAACGCGGGGCACTTTCGTTCGGACGTTTTCGAATTCGCAGGGAAGATCGCAGGGTCGTGTGCCGGGGTGCAACTGATCCTGGGTGTTGTTTCAGGGATGCAGGTCGCTTCCTCAGCGGTATGCCGGAATGCGAGGAGGAGACGAGGCGGGATCGGCCAGCCGCTCTTTCGCGTGGTCATGGAACCGGGTTATAGTGACCGCCGGTTTCACGCGACTTTGTGACACGCCATGAATCTTCGCGATCTGCAATATGTCGTCACCCTGTCGGAACAGAGGCATTTCGGAAGGGCGGCGGCGCTCTGCGGGGTCAGCCAGCCGACGCTGAGCGGCCAGATTGCCAAGCTCGAAGAGGAACTCGGCATCGCGGTGTTTCACCGGGTGGGACGTTCGGTGCGGCCGACGCCTGCGGGCGAGGAGATCATCAGCCATGCACGGCGTGCCGTTGCGGCCGCGGAGGCGATCACCGAGGTCGCCCGTTCCAGTCGGGATCCGCTGTCGGGCCGCCTGCGGCTCGGGGTGATCCCCACCCTCGGCCCCTATCTGATGCCCTTTGTGCTGCCGGTGGCGGCGGCGAAGCTGCCCAACGCACCACTTGTCATCATTGAGGACCTGACTGGCAACCTGATGCCGCTGGTGGCGCAGGGCAGGCTGGATGCCGCGATCATCGCCTCACCGCCGGAATTGCCGGAAATTGCATCGATGGAGCTGTTCGACGAGCCGTTCTGGGTGGCAACGCCGGCCAATCATCCCCTGCTCGGGCTGAAGACGGTCAGCCCATCGGACATTGATCCGAAGTCACTCCTGCTTCTGTCTGACGGCCATTGCCTGCGCGACCAGATCCTCGAACTCTGCCATCAGCAGCAGGCGAGCCTTCCCGGTGACGCCGACATCCGCGCCACGTCCCTGGAGACGCTGCTGCATCTTACCGGTGCCGGGTTCGGCGTCACACTGGTGCCCCAGATGGCGGTGGACTGCGGCCGCGTCGCCGGCAACTCGATCGCGATCCGGCCGCTCGCCGGCAATGCGGTGCGCGGCATCCGCCTGATCTATCGCCGTGCCAGCCCGCGCATGAAAGCCCTGGTCGAACTGGCACGTCTGATCCGCGCCGCATTGCCTGAACCGATCCGTAAATCGCAGCGTTAGCGCTTTCGCCGGTTCTGCGGGGGATGCGCCGGATCCATTGCAGGCACGAGAAGCGCTCCTCCACGCCCTCGACGAACGGGCAGGTCTGCCTGTGCCGGGGCACGCTGTCTGAGGGACACAGGCCTCCGCTGCCGGGGCCGGCGCCAATTGCGTCAAATCGGGCGCTGGAGGCGCTGCAATCGGCAGTGCCGATCGATTTCATCGGTGGCTCCGATGATGGCGGCGCAAAATTCGAAAATTGCGCGAATTTCCGCCGCAATCTTTCCGGATGTGTTGACAGTCGATCCACCACGGTGCCATTCCCCGATTACACGCAACTACACATCCGAAGATGTTTCGGAAACTCAACTTGATCGAGGGAACAAAATGGCTCTCAAGGGCAGCAGGACTGAAGCAAATCTCAAAGAGGCTTTCGCAGGTGAATCCCAGGCCAACCGTCGTTATCTGTATTTCGCCCAGAAGGCGGATGTGGAAGGGTATAACGACGTCGCCGCGGTGTTCCGCTCCACGGCGGAAGGCGAAACCGGGCACGCCCATGGGCATCTCGAATTCCTCGAGGCCTGTGGGGACCCCGCCACCGGCCTGCCGATCGGTGCAACCGAGCAGAATCTGGCAGCCGCCGTTGCCGGTGAGGTGCATGAATATACCGACATGTATCCGGGCATGGCGCGGACGGCACGCGAAGAAGGCCACGAGGAGATCGCGGAGTGGTTCGAGACGCTGGCGAAGGCCGAGCGCTCGCACGCCGGCCGCTTCCAGCGTGCGCTGGATGAACTGAAAAAGGCCTGATGCAGGACCTTCGCGGATGACAGGCCCCTGACACGGCCTGTCATCCGGCTGTGGCATCGCGCGTTGCGGTCGCTGCTTTTACGCCGGGCGCGCCGCTTTTTTGCGCAGTCACGTCGAGGAACACGTGTACCGCATGCGAAGAGCAGAGCCAGCCGCAGAAAGACCGACATGATCAGGAGAGAGGGAAGATCATGAGAGAAGGAAGTCTCGAAGCTCCGACCCGACACATTATCGACTGGCAGAATCCCGACTATTATGATGAGGCCAGGCTCGACGCCGAAATGCGGCGCGCCTTCGACATCTGTCATGGCTGCCGGCGCTGTTTCAATCTGTGCGATTCCTTCCCGCGCCTGTTCGACCTGGTCGATGAGGGCAAAACCGGGGAAGTCGACAGTGTGGAAAGCCGTGATTTCAAAGACGTGGTGGATGCCTGTACGCTCTGCGACCTGTGCTTCATGACCAAATGTCCCTATGTGCCGCCGCATGCTTTCGACCTCGATTTCCCGCATCTGATGCTGCGCTATCGCGCCGTTGAGGCCCGCAGGGGCAACGCTTCCGGAATCGACAGAGAGCTGGCGCGGACCGACCGCAACGGCAGGATCGCAAATCTCGTGGCGCCGCTCGCCAATGCCGCCACCTCGCGCAACAGCGCGCTCACGCGCGCGGTGCTTTCGAGGGTCGCAGGATTCGATCCCCGCGCCGAGTTGCCGACCTATGCCGGCTCGCCGCTGACCCGCCGGGCGCAGACGAAGGCACCGGTGGTCAATCGCGAGGCGCCGGGCTTCGGGCGCAAGGCGGTGCTCTATGCCACCTGCTTTGACAACTATAACGATCCGGAGGTGGGACTGGCTGCACGGGCCGTTCTGGCGCAGAACGGTGTCGAAACCGAGGTGGTGCATCCGCATTGCTGCGGCATGCCGATGCTGGAGCAGGGCCATCTGGCGGACGTCGCGCGCGCTTCGGCAATCGTGGCCGCAGCGCTGACGCCGTGGATCGACAAGGGCTATGACGTGATCGCACTGGTGCCGTCCTGCGCGCTGATGCTGAAATTCGAATGGCCGCTGATCGTGCCGGGCGACGGGGACGTTGCGCGACTGGCGCAGGCCACCTTCGATTTGAGCGAGTATGTCGTCGACATCGCGAAGAAGCACGGCATGGCGCCGGGAATGCAGCCCCTTGCCGGCGGCATCGCGCTTCATATCGCCTGCCATTCGCGGGCGCAGAACATGGGGCAGAAGGCTGCGGAAATGCTCAAATTGCTGCCGCAGGTCAGGATCGAGGTGATCGAGCGCTGCTCGGGCCATGGCGGTGCCTGGGGTTTCAAGAAGGGGCATTTTGACAGTGCCCTCAAGGTCGGACGCCCCGTCGCGAAGAAGGTCGCTGAAGGCGGCAACGTCTTCGTGACCTCGGAATGTCCGTTGGCTGGTGTCCATATCCTCCAGGGTGTGGAGGCGCTTGGCGGGAAGGGGGCTGCTCTGCGGCTGGTGAAACACCCGATCCAGCTTCTGGCCATGAGTTACGGACTCAAATTCTGAACCGGGCGGAGAGCCCGGTCTGCCGTCAGCCGACCGGAGTGTGGAGGAATACTATGTCCGTCAAATTTGCCTTGACCACCGCCGATATCCTGCCATGGGAGCAATATGCCGCGTCGCGTCAGCTGCATCGGCGCCGCATCACGGAAAGGAAGCGCAATCGTCGTGTCGCGGTAGGTCCGGACGCCAGTTTCTATTTCGAGAATGTCGAGACCATGTGGCTGCAGGTGCAGGAGATGCTGCATATCGAGCGCGGTGGGGATGCGCAGCTGAAGGATGAGCTGGCGGCCTATAACCCGCTGATCCCGCAAGGCGACGAACTGGTTGCGACCTTCATGATCGAGATTGATGAGCCCGAGCGGAGGAAGCGCGTGCTCTCTCGTCTTGGCGGCATTGAGAATACGGCCTTTATCCTGATGAATGGCGAGAGGATCCGGGGCAGGCCGGACGATGACCAGCAGCGGACCACGCCGTGCGGCAAGGCCTCCTCCGTGCAGTTCGTCCGCTTCCCCTTCACGACGGACCAGGTCGCGCTGTTCCGGAGGCCGGGCACGCAGGTGATCCTCGGTCTCGGTCACGACAATTACAGTCACATGGAAGTCCTGAACCAGGCCGTGTGCAGTGAACTGGGCGGGGATTTCGGTTTCGGCAGCGCCGGGGTCGCAGCTGTTCTGACGTGACCGTGCTGCGCTGGCCGGCGACAGCGCGGTTCTGCTTGTGGCATCGGAGGGAATCCGACCGGCAGGGCGAAATGCGCTTCGCGTTGCGCCTTGCGGGTGAGACAGCGATGCCGGGCGGACGCCGGAGTGGGGCTGGTTGCCTTGTGTCCGTGGGCCGGAGAACAGGGGTCGGATGGCCGGCGATTTCAGGCGATGTCGCATGTTGGAGATTCCCGAACGGTTGTTGCTGAGGGAGGGATGTCACCTCTCGCATCCGTCGTGGCCGGGTATCATTCAACCGGTGTCGCGGGACGGCGGCGGGATTTCTGCAGCCAGGGGCCGGCCGCCACCCTTCGCCACCCTTGCGCCACCCTTGCGCTGAACTCGCACTTGCGGTAGTGGAACTCGAAAGAAATGGCTTTCCGTGCCGCGACGGATCGTGCTTTGCACGATATTTGAGGGTGCTTTCGGATCGGGGACGGTTCCCGGCCAGGTCCGAACAGACGGGTTGCGGCAGGATCGGTGCGTTCACGATCGCCTCTGGCGATGGCCCAGGCGTTTTTCGCCCTGCTGCATCCGGCGAAGTGAGCGCGAGGCGCCCGACACCTTGGTGGTGTCGCGCCTGATCAGCGAAGGCCGCCCCAATGATTTTGAAACAGATGGAACGAGATGTCACGGTCTTTGAAATATTCGCGTCGCTATTTCCAGCGAAATGAAACAAACGATTCCATTGCGCGCCAGTTCAGGCGTAGTACGTCAGGCGTGGACGCGGCCGGGCCAGGTGGCGCCGTGACGGGAGGTGGCGAGGATCGGGCGAGCGGGCTCGTTCCTTTCCGCCCCACTCTGGAACCACCGATCAGAACCCGCAGGATCGTTGACTCCTGGAGCAGGCGTTACCGTGGCTCGCGCCATGGATCGGAGCGCCCCTCACGAAATTATGTGCGGACGGCGATTGCCGCAACGTCGCGATGGATTGACGTGATTTTCCGTGGCTCCCGACCGGCAGGGCGCGACGACCCGGGAAAGCTTGCACTCGACGCATGAGAACTCCGGGGCCAGTGCTCCGGGACCGGTGCTCCGGCACAGCGATCAGCTGACACTTAACCGCTTCTGTCGACGCAGAGGCGTGCGCGCGCGCATGGTCAACGGACGGTGCCTGGGGAGCGCGCTGTATTTTGTAAATCGGGGGCGTTTTGAAAGAAGGAGTAAGGAAGTCGATGATGAAAATTGCGAAAATTGTTACCGCGGTCACTGCCGTTGCAGCATTTCTGAACGCTGGGAGCAGCCTGGCGCGCGCGGAGACGGCCCGCGCGGAAATGTTCCTGTCGACCGAAAACGGGCCGGGTGAGAGCATCGGCACCGTGACCTTCACCGACACCGAGGCTGGCCTTGAGATCAGGACCGATCTGAAAGGCCTGCCGCCGGGTGCGCACGGCTTCCACGTCCATGAACACGGCAATTGCGGCATGGTGGAAAAGGACGGCAAGGCGGTGCCGGCAATGGCAGCCGGCGGGCATTACGATCCCGCCTCGACCGGCAGGCATCTCGGCCCGGATGGCGGCGGGCACCTTGGCGATCTGCCGGTGCTGGAAGTCTCGGCAGAGGGCACCGCGAATGTCGTCGGGATCGCAAAGGCGCCCAAGGCGGCTGATTTCAGGACGCGTTCGCTGATGATCCACGCAAACGGGGACAATTATTCCGACGTCCCGGCGCCGCTTGGCGGCGGCGGCGCCCGCATCGCCTGCGGTGTTATCGAGTAGGAAGAGCCCTGGGGCCGGCCCGGGAGGGGCGTCACGCCCTTTCCCGGTGTCGCGCTGGCGCGCGCAGGGTTCTGCATCTGCGGGAGAGCGCTGACGCAGCTGCGCGGACGGATGGATGCCGCGCGCGCCCCCCCGTATAAGAGGCTCACAGGGTGCGCGAGCCCGCAGGCGTCAGCGCAGGCAGGATCATCAGAATTTGAAATTGGCGAAGGCGCGTCCCCCGATACCCGGCATCAGGACCTGATCCTTGCTGTAGGACACGGCGTTGCGGATCGGGACGTTGAGGAGATTGTCGCCGGTGATGCCGAGCGTCATTTCGTGGGCCCCGAAAACAAGCGGATTGAGTTTTGTCCTGTAGCTGACCTCGGCCTTGAGGAGATTATAGGAAGGCGTCGGGGTCTCGACGCTGGTGGCAATGTCGTTCTGGGCGAAGGCGTGCAGCAGGTTGACGCGCATCAGCCAGTTGTCGTCGTGCCAGGACAGGCCGCCGCCGAGCCGCATCGGGGAAATGCGGGGTACATTGGAGCCGTCGGTGAAGGTGGCGCGGACGATGTCGAACTGGTTCTCAAGCGCCAGGATGCCGGAGCCGAGAGGGGCAATGTCGAAGGTGCTGTGGAATTCGCCACCCCGGAACAGGGCATCGCGCTGCGAATAGATCGCCTGATTGAGCGTGGCTCCTGCGCTGCCACAGGAATTGAAATCGTCGGCGCACATCACCCCGGTGAGGCGGCGGTAGATGAAATTGTCGAAATGGGTGACGTAGGCGGTGGCCTCGAAGCGGAAGCGGCCGGAGGCCCGGCGCAGCGCGAACTCCAGGGAATGGGCGGTCTCGATGCCGAGATCGGGGTTGCCGATGTCGAAGGTTCCAGTGGCGTCATGGGCACCGCGCGAGAACAGTTCGGCAGGCTTGGGCGCCCGCTCGGTATATTGCGCGCTGAAGCTGGCCACCAGATCGAGCGGCAGGTTGTGGATCAGCGCGATGCTGCCGCTCTTCGGGGTGAAGGAGGGATTGCGGCTGGTCGCCTGTTGCGGATTGCCGTCGGGGGTGTAATCGGCGGGGAAGTCGGGCATCGCACCATGGAGGTCGATATGCTCGATGCGACCGCCGATCTGGAATTTGGTCGCCGCGGTGAGCTGGAAATCGCTGGAACCATAGGTTGCGAAGCGCTGGTTGGTGTTCGGGTCCCACAGGCCGTTATAGAGCGAGCCGGGATTGTCGGGACTCGGCGCGGTGAGTTCCTGATGGCCGGCCTCGAAGCCGAGCGTGGTGCTGACCGTGGCAAGTGCGCTTTTCACCGGCGTCAGTGCCACTTCCACGCGCCCTTCCTGCTCCCTGTTGGTGAAGCTCTGGCGTACGCCGTCGGAGAGCGGATTGGCGGCATCGGCGAGACCGAGTTCGTTGTGCTGGTAGTCGGTGGCAGCCGCCCACAGGCGGATGGAATCGATCGCCGCGATGTCCGGGCGATAGGCGGCTTTGGCGGTGATTTTGGTCTGATGGCCGTCGATGCGGGTGTTGTGGTCGGCGCCGTCGATGGTGGGGATGTGATAAAGTGCGTCGTCGTGGGTGATGGCTACACCGGCAAAGCCGCCGGTGAAGAAATAGGAGCCGCCGATCGAGGCGCCATCGCCCTGCTGCGCCGAGTTGGGTTGCCGTCCGCTGACAGAGCGGCCGGGCTCAAACCGATAGGGATAGGCGGGGACGGCAAAGTCGCCGGCCTGGCGGCCATGGGCATCGGCGTGAAAGGCGAAATTGTTCCCCGCCGTATCGAGCAGGATGCCGCCATCAATGCCGCGATCCACCGAGTTGAACGATGTCCGGGTCTCGATCGTGGTGCAGGGATCGGCATTCGCGGCAGGCTTCGGGGTTGCCGCGCGGTCGGGATGCGCATCCTGGCGCAGGGCACAGGAAGGCAGGGTCTCGGGGATGCGGTTGTTGCTGGCGACCACGACGCCGCCCACCGTGCCGGAGCCGTAGCGCAGCGCTGCCGGGCCGCGGATCACCTCGACTTCGGTGGTGGCCAGCGGATCCACTGGCACGAAATGGTCTTCGCCGAGATCGGAGGCACCATTGGCATGGGTGCCGTTCTCGACGATGGCGACCCGGTTCATGTCGAGGCCGCGGATGATCGGTCGGCTCGACGCGCCCGGAGCATAGCCCGATGAGGTGATGCCGGGCTTGCTGGACAGCAGATCGCCAAGCTGGCCGCCCCCCTGACGGCTTATGTCGTCGTGGCCGACCACGGTCACGGTGGCGAAGCGGTCGGTGACGATTGGCGTCGTGCCCTGTTGTGTTGCGGCTGGCGATGGCGCGGCAGGGGGAGTCGGGCGGGATGCACGCCGGGTCGGGAGAGGGTTGGGTTGGGTGTGGCTGTGGTGGGGCCGGCGCGGCGTCGAACGGGCGGCGGTGACGCTGACTTCAGGCAGGCTCATGGTTGCGCCCTGGGCAAACGCCGGGGTTGCTGCCGCCAGCAGGAGCACGGGCAGGGAGACCAGCGGGATGGTGGTGAACAGGATCGGGCCCGGGGCCGTTCCCTTGAAATTGACGGTCATAACTTTGCTTTCTCGTCCTGCCGGAGCCAGGGCCTCGCGCCGGAACGCTGACGCGTCGCTTCTGTTCTGACACCACCGCCTCCGCCAACCCGGATCGGCTGGCATTTTGCGGCATCACGCATTTTCTGACTGGGCCTGCGGGGATCAGGTACTGACCCCGTGGGGATCAGGTACTGACCCCGTGGGGATCACAGGGTGAGGGTGACCCCCGTGGGATCAGGTACTGACCCCGGGGGGATCCCATCGTGACTGGTCGAACGAAGGCGGTGCCCGCGGCTGGAACGCATGGGCGGTCTGTGCAGCGGTCCCCACTCGGGCTGGGCTGCGGGTCGGCGGCGGGGCCGGCGGTGGTGGCAGGGAGAGCCACGGCGGGGTTGGAGAGATCGCGCTCGCGGTCAGCGCCGCCACGGCGCAGACGGCACAATCGTCCTTGTGATGTCGATCCTGGTCGGGCGGGGTGGTGGCGTCATGCGCCAGATCGTGGGCATGGGTGAGCGCGGACCGACCATGGGTGGTCAACGCTTCCACCCGGGCGTGGCTGTGGCCGAAGGACAGCACCGCCTGGATCAGAAGCGCGACCAGTGCCAGAGCAGCACCGTGGCGGATATGGGCTCGAAACCACTGCATCACGAAACCACTGCATCACATGGTCTTGCAGAAAGGACTGCCTGGAGGGTTGCGACGGACTCCCCACGGAGCATCGCAGGGGCGGTCACCGTATGTCAATGACAGCTCCCCCCGCCACGCCTGATCGCCCCCTTCACGGGCAGGATGTGGCGTGCCAGCCACGGCGGGGCGCGGCCCGATGCGGGCCCGATCACAGGGATTGCCAGGGACCTCTGGATTGGCTGGGCTTGGCGAAAAGCTTCAAGACCGAAAGCTTCAAGACCGTATGTCCCAGTCCGAGATGTGGCTCACCCCTGATGCAGGGTCGAGAGTTACCCGCCTGGCGGGCAGAGCCTCATGCAAGGGGGGTGAGCCGATCGAAATCATAGCACAGAGGTGAGGTGAGCCGCAAAGCGGATGATCGGCCCCCAGCAATTCCAAATGGCCCGTCCATGGGGTCCTGATCCCCCAGCCTGCGCTTTTTTCAGGGAGGGCGGCCAGATGCGATGGTCGTCATCAAAGCCCACCAGTCCGGGAAAACCGTATAGGTGGTAAGAATTCG
>WQYW01000072.1 GCA_009781045.1 Alphaproteobacteria bacterium | reverse complement strand
TGGCTGGTCAGGAATGCAGAACTCATGGCTGCATTGAGGATCTGCCGGTTCAATGACGACTGGTCACAGTACTGGGAGACGAAAATGGCCGCATGAGGTCCCCCGAGGTTTTAATCGCACCCGATCGGGTCGATCTCGATGGCATTCGCAAACAGCAACGCCGCGTCGCGATATCTGTGCTCATCAAGGGCTTGCTCACCACTCTTCTCGCTGTCCTGCTGTTGGCGCATCTTCGCGTAGAAGGAAAGCCGCCCCTCTCCTTTCTCCAGGACAGAATTCGGATCCGTCAGCCATCGCACCCGTCCGGTACTCTGCAGCACGATGACCTCCGGTCCCTGGAATTGCAGCGCAACCCCGCCAAAGCCCCCCTGAAAAAGCAGCTTTTCGGCAAGCAGGCGACCGTCGGGCTGATAGAGCCGCAACACTCTCGACTCCGTCGACAGGGCCTTGTCGGTACGGGCGATGAGCGCATAGAACCGGCCTTCGGGCGCGACAGCGATGGCGTCGATCTCTTTCTCCAGCTTGCGGATCGGCGCCAGCGCGTTCAGCGCGCTGTCAAACATGCCGACACTGGCACCGACCGACGCAAGCACAAAGCCTTCATCCGGCGACAGCGCCAGTTTCGACCTCGGCTGCGGCTCACCCCCGCCATCGGCAATTCCGGCTGGAGCCCCCGCACCATGCAGATCCGCCGACCACCTTTCGAGAGCGCCATTGGCCGAGAGCGTGACGAAAGGCGGGTTTGCGCGATCTGACATGCCGACGATGTCAAGCACGGCCGGCGTGTTGTCGCGCACGAGTTCGGCCTGTTTCGCTCCGGAACCGGCGTCGAACAGCATGAAGCTGACCTTTGAGCGGCGCTGTGCGACCGCTTTGGCATCTGTCTTGCCATTGGCCTGTGATTCCTGGCTTATGACCACGCCAAGCATGCTATTGTCATGAGCAAAAGCGAGGCCGACCGCGGCGCCGGAAGGGATTGCCTGGCGCCAGATCACGCGACCACTCCCAAGGTCAAAGACCGCCACTTCCTGCGACGCGGCATCCTGCGCTTGGCGGTCCAGGGATCTCGCCTCCTTTGAGGTGACGAAGGCCACCCGGTCGGAATTCCGCCCCTGTGCCAGCGCGACAAAACCGCCGGTCGGCGAGGAGGTGACGACATGATGGACACCATCGCCTGCAACCGCCGAGAGGCTCCAGCCGCCATTGAACTCGTTGTCGCCGACAACGAAACCGCCTTTGCCAGCGCCAACGCCGACCACGTCGCCCGTGGGCACTTCCTCCAGCCCGAGGTCGGCAACATCCCACATGCAGAGACCTTCGCCACAATCGCTCACCAGTCGTCTGGCGTCATCGACAAAGGCAAGGACGCTGACCGCGGAGAGTTGCGTTCCGCGACGCAGCGGCGGCACAATTGCCTCTCCACTGTCGGTCGCAATCAGGCGGACCAGGCCATCCTCACCGGCTGCGGCAAAGAAACGGCCGGAGGGATGGAAGGCGATGGCATTGATCCTGGCGGGTCCGGCATCAATCGTCGCCGCATGTTTCAGCCTGGCGGCATCGACAAATTGCCAGAGTTCGACACCGCTCCGGGCGCCGCACACCGCCACCTGACCGTGCGTCGGCCGGCCCGCCAGACAATGCGCTCCCGGCAGCTTCACGAAGGCCGGTTCCTGCCCGGCTTCCCTGCTCGTTTCTGTGTCTGGCACCGCCACCGCTTCGCGACCGACGTGAGCCCCGTCATCGGATTGCCCGTCGTGTTCCTCAACGTCCCCGGCACCGACCAGCAGCCTGCCCATCGTCTCCATGGCGACGATGGCGCGCGCCGCGGGCACGCTCCTTTCCGCGACAATGTCGCCGCCGATCGAGACCACCACCAGCCTGCCCGCGCTCGTCACCGCGGCGACGCGTTCCTTGTCGACGAAGACGCAGGCCGTCACCTGCTCGTCGCCTGTGACCAGTGTGCGCAGAAGGGTGCCATCCGCCCGGTAGAGGCGCAGGCCCTGCGCCGGTTCCTGCGCCACGATGAAATGTTCTCCCGATGGCTGCCAGGCCACCGCTCTGGCATCAACGACGATGTCGGCGTCATCCCCGATCGGAGCAAACTGCTGACGTCCTTCGAGATCAAGGAGATGAATGGCGACGGCGGTGGCGACCAGGATGCGCTTGCCATCGGGGCTCGGAGCCAGCGCTCGTATCCCTGTAAGCCAGGGACGCGCGACGGTGAGACGCCGGTCGTCGCGCGCCGCATCCAGCGTCTTCGCTGCGGCAAAATAGACTTCGCCGAGCAGCGGTTTGCCGGATTCCAGATTGGTCTTCAGCGCCCCGATGGCGTTGGCGAGCGCGACCTGCGGCGCCGACGTGATCTCGACCAGGGATCGCGCCGCCGCCTCACGCAGCGCGGCTTCGCTGGCAAAGTTCCGCGCTTCTTCGGCGGCGGCCAGCGCGCGCTGCTCCTGTGCTCTTGCTAACGCGGCGGATCGGCTCGCCTCTTCGCTCTTCTCGTTCGCCACTTTGGTCTGCGCCCGGGCGATGCGGGCCTGCTCACGGGCGTCAGTAGCGAACCAGGCCGCCAGCGCCGCAAAGAGAGCCAGCACCACGCCTGCCGCCACCGCTCGGCGGCGCCAGCTGCGTTCTTTCCGGGCCTCCGCCTGCAGCCGCAGATTCTCTGCTTCCGCCAATCTCCGGGCCGCCGCCAGCGAGGCCTCAACATAACGACGGCTGACTTCGGAAAGCAGGACGCGGTTGGCGCTGGCGAGATCCGCCGCTTCGCTGAGGCGACGCCCCGGCTGGATCAGGATCGCCGCATCACAGCCCTGCTTTTCCCAGGCTTCGGCGTCGGCCTCGATCACGTCGCGCAGATCAAGATCCCGTGCGGCGCTCTCGAACAGGGTCCTGGCCCGAGGCCAGTGCGTCAGCACCGCCTCGTGGGCAACCCGGGCGCGGCCGCCCTCATCAAGCACCAGCAGGCGCGCCCGGGCCAGAGCTTCGAGAATCCGCGACTGGTCCCGCAGCGTCGAGTCATGCGGCAGGCTCGCCCACCGCGCCGATATGGTCGCAAGCTCACGGTCATAACGGGCGAGGTTGAGGATGACCTGATCCATCGCGGTGGTGGAGACACCGTCGCCGGCCAGTGCCTGGATGGTGTCTTCGGCCAGCCGGCTGATCGCTCCCTCAAGGCCCCCGAGACGCTCATACATGGCGTAGGTCAGCAGGTGGCTGCGACCCTCGAGTTCGAACAGGCGCGACAGCACGAATTGCAGCAGCGGCAGGCTGTCGGGAGACGCCGACGCCTTGTCGATCAGCACATCCGCAAACGGCAGACCGGAAGCGTCGCTGCCCTCCAGCGCCAGCCGCGCAACCGCAAGCGGCCGCTGGATGATTTCCCGGAACTCCATCCGGCTCGGCCGCTCGAGACGATACATGTTGTCGTCCTGCGCCAGCCGGGACAGCGTGACGCTGTCTTCGAGTGCTGCAAGCATGTCGGAGCGCAGCGTCGCAATCGTCCACACCGCGCCGGTCCGGCTCAGGGCGACGATGAGTTCGCCGAAAGCCTCGCGGTCGCGGGTCGCCTCCGCATCGCCCTGCTCACGCGCCCAGACCAGTATTTCCTCCAGCTGGTCGACCACAAGAATGAGCTTGCACTGCCTGCCGCCGCCTGCCGCCGCGATGGCACCGACAAGGACCTCGATTGCCAGCGGGTTGCGGCTTCGGATGTCCTCCAGCAGGGAAGCCGCGGTGATGGCCGCGGGCATCCGCAGCTCGGCCATGAGGCCATCCACCAGCGTGCACAGCGGTGGCTGGGCCGATCGCTGCGGCGTGATGATCAGTTCGAGCCAGACCTCCGCCGCCGAGGTCTGGGACTTGATATCCCCGATCAGGCCCGCCCGGACCAGCGATGACTTGCCGGCCCCGCTTCGCCCATGGACCAGAAGCACGGCAAAATCGCGCGCCGCCGCACGCCACAGACGCTCCAGAGCCTCCTCGCGGGCACGGCCGCGACCGAAAAAGATATCCCGATGCGCGCCTTCAAACGGCTCGAGATTGCGAAACGGGGTTCCGCTCCAGACCTTGTCGGCGGCGCTGACATCCAGCGGGATCGGCGGCAGCTCCAGCGCCCGCAGCAGCGCCCGGACGTTTTCGACCTCGACGATGGTGGCACCCGTGGCCTCGATCGAGCGGCGCAGTTCGGCATCGACTTCCGTGGCATTGGCCGCGGGATAGGCAACCACGACGCGCCTGCCGCTTTGCACCTCCGCGGACAGGCGCTGCAGCGACAGCGTCAGCTTCCTGGCGAGATAGCCGATCCCGCCAACCAGGAGGTCCTCGCGACGCACCGTCCCGCTGGCCCAGACCACGCTGTCGTGGCCATCGCCATCTCTGCCCGGAAAACGGCCTGCCGCCTTGATGGCGTGCGCGACAAAGAACCCGAGCTGCCAGCTTGAGCCGGCATCAATGCGCCGGGAGACGTCGATGCGATACACGCCCCTTCCGAACAGGCGCTCGACCACGCCGGTCTTCGCCGACACAAACTCATGGTAGCTGCGTCCGATGCCCGCCCGCTCGGTGCCGGTTCCGATATAAACATCGGAGCGCCGCACCACCGGCTTCTCCTGCACCAGGGAAAGGAGATCGACCGGACCTTCGGTGGTCCCGACCAGGACGCGAACCTTGCTCGACTGCTCGTTGGTCACAGGAAACGCTCAGAGATTGCGACGTACAGAATACAGAATTCGCCACGAAAGCGCTGCCGCGGTTCCTGCAAAAGAGCCGGCCGTGGTGGACGGTCCTGTCTCCTCTTCCCGCAGAACAGAGGCAGGACCATACGCCCACACTCGGGAGGAGGAATTCATTGCGACAATGCGCCCTGGCTGGTTGCGCTCCGGAACAGCCTCACAAAGCACGCAACTTCCGGATTCTCAAGATCCACCAAAACCTGCATCACCCCGTCATCGAAGCGCTCCTCCAGGGGCAGGGTGGCGACATCGCTGGCATCCTCGGCCTGCAGAATGGCGTATCGCACTCCCGGTCCCGGAGCATCAAAATCGACAACAACATAGAGCTGTCCCGGATGGCCCTCCGCCGGCGCCATCGTCACCATGCCGCCGGCAAAACGCCGCTGCTCAAGATCGCCGTCGCTCGCCGCGGCGACCGGAGCCAGCGCCAGGCTGGCGGCACCGCCAATGATCTCCTCCATCATCCGCGCCAGCGTGGCCCGGAACCCGGCACTGGTCTTGAGCAGCGCCCGGATCTCGCTGCTTAAGGCTGCGCGCCCCCCTGCAACATAGCGCTGCAGCGCCGAGACCTGTTCAGGGCTCGGTACCGTCAGATAGCACGCCAGAACCGGATCGGCGTAACTGTCGAACTCGAGGCTGAGACTCGCAATCTCCGCCTCACTCAGCTCCTCGGTCAGAGGCTCCATTGCAGCGTCTTCCACCGTCTCAAGCGGCAGCTCGAGGCCCTGCGCCAGATTGGCCAATGCGCGCTTTTCGGGGGTCATTCTCCCAGCCCTTCCGCTTCCGTGGAGCCGTGCAGGCGTCGACGGATCTTGGTTCGCTTCGACTCATAGTCGGTGTCGCCGATGCCACAGGCGGTCTTGATTTCCCGGGCCTGCAGCCCCTCCATCATCGCGTTCATGATCTCAAGTGCCAGTTCGTCATCGTCAAGCAGGCGAGAAATCCGCGGCAGATCAATGCGGCTCTCAATCCCCCGGGCGCCCGCACCACCGTCTCCGAAGTCCTCGTGTTCCGCGATCGGGCGTTCGGCCCGGATCGTGCGTTCGTCGCGCCTCGAACCTCCGTCACCTCCGCCCCTGCGGCTGACGCGGCCCTTTTTCATCCATTCGTCGGCGATGCTGCGGATGGTGCCACCGAGAAAACTTCGGGCACCACCCCGCGCGTCCACCTGCGCTTGCCCGCCAGACACCGGGCATGGCTCTCCTGGACAAGATCGCCCGCGCAAAACACGGTCCCGCTTGGGAAACCAGGGCCCCGTCCAGGAATCCTCAGGCCCCGTCCGGATAAGGAGTGGCCACGAACACCCGGCCACGCCCTTTTCAAGGCAACGGGCCGATTTGTCTCTGCGGGCCTGGCGCGGGCTCCGATGCCCTCCATGCCTATCCGTTAAGAATCGGCATTGAGGGCAGCAGGTCTTCCTTGAAGGGAAGGACAGAGGACCCTCCCTTCAAGGAGCTGGAAGGAGTGTCACATATGGATGGCACGCTTTGCAACCGTCAGCGCCGCCTCCTTGATCGCTTCCGATCGCGTTGGATGGGCGTGACAGCTGCGCGCCAGATCCTCGGCACTGCCGCCGAACTCCATCAGCACCACCGCCTCATGGATCATCTCGCCGGCCTCACGGCCGATGATATGAACCCCGAGCACACGGTCGGTGGCGGCATCCGCCACCACTTTGACCAGACCGTCGGTGGTCTGATTGACCTTGGAACGGCCATTCGCGGTGAAGGGAAATTTTCCCACCACATAGGCGATGCCGGCGGCCTTGACGTCGTCTTCGCTCTTGCCGACGCAGGCGACCTCGGGCTGGGTGTAGACCACGCCGGGAATGACGTCGTAGTTCACATGACCGGCCTGACCGGCGAGGATTTCGGCGACCGCAACCCCTTCATCCTCGGCCTTGTGCGCCAGCATCGGTCCCGCCACCACGTCGCCGATGGCATAGATGCCCTTGACGCTGGTGGCAAAATGCGCGTCGGTGACCACCCGTCCGCGCTCATCGATCGCCACACCGGCCTCGGCAAGACCGAGACCTTCGGTATAGGGAATGCGGCCGATGGCAACCAGAACCACGTCGGCATCGAGCACGGCACCCGCGCCGCCGGCCGCCGGCTCGACCCTGACCTTGAGAGCGGCTCCCGCCTCCTCGACGCTCACCACTTTCGATGCCAGCCTGAACGTCATGCCCTGCTTTTCCAGGATGCGCTGGAACTGGCGGGCGATCTCGCTGTCCATGCCGGGCAGGATGCGATCGAGGAACTCGACCACCACCACCTCGGCTCCCAGCCGGCGCCACACCGAGCCCAGTTCGAGCCCGATCACGCCGGCCCCGACCACCACCAGCTTTCCCGGCACCTTGCCGAGCGAAAGCGCCCCGGTCGAGGACACCACACGCTTCTCATCAATCGTGATGCCCTTGAGCGGTGCCACCGCCGAACCGGTGGCAAGCACGATATTCCTGCAGTCCAGCAGTTCCCTTGTGCCGTCCGCCGTGACCTCGACCTGCCCGGCCTTGAGGATCCGGGCGCGGCCTTTGACGACATCGATCTTGTTCTTCTTCATCAGATAATCGATGCCCTTGACGTTGCCATCGATGCCCTGCTGCTTGAACTCCATCATCTTCGCCAGCTCGAGCTTCGGTGGGGCCAAAGCGATCCCCATTTTGCCCAAACCGTGGCCGGCCTCCTCGAACATTTCGGAGGCATGCAGCAGCGCCTTCGACGGCATGCAGCCGACATTGAGGCAGGTGCCGCCAAGGCTGCGGTTTTTCTCGACGATGGCGACTTTCATGCCGAGCTGGGCTGCACGCACCGCGCACACATAACCGCCAGGTCCGGCACCAATGATGACGAGGTCATAATTTGCCATAATGGATATCCTGATTGTTTGAAATCACTACAGATCAAGCACCAGCCGCGCCGGGCTTTCCAGACTCTCCTTGACCCGGACCAGGAAGGTCACCGCCTCCTTGCCGTCGATGACGCGATGATCATAGGACAGCGCCAGATACATCATCGGCCGGATCTCGATTTTTCCATTCTCCGCAACCGGGCGTTCCTGGATCTTGTGCATGCCGAGAATGCCCGACTGCGGCGCGTTCAGAATCGGGGTCGACATCAGCGAGCCATAGATGCCGCCATTGGTGATGGTGAAAGTGCCGCCCTGCATTTCCTCGATCTTGAGCTGGCCGTCGCGGGCGCGCTTGCCGAAATCGGCAATCGCCTTCTCAATGTCGGAAATCGACTTCTGGTCACAGTCGCGCACCACCGGCACCACGAGGCCGCGATCGGTGCCGACCGCCACGCCGATATGGTAGTAGTTCTTGTAGACCAGATCGGTGCCGTCGATCTCGGCATTCACCGCCGGGATCTCGCGCAGGCCCTGCACACAGGCCTTGACGAAGAAGCCCATGAACCCGAGCTTGGCTCCGTGCTTGCGCTCGAAGGCGTCCTTGTACCTGGAGCGCAGCGCCATCACGTTGGTCATATCGACCTCGTTGAAGGTCGTCAGCATCGCCGCGGTGTTCTGCACGTCCTTGAGGCGCCGCGCGATGGTCTGACGCAGCCGCGTCATTTTGACCCGCTCTTCGCGCGAGGCGTCGGTTGGCGCTGCAGCGGCCGCAGCGGCCGGAACAGCGACCGGAAGCGGAGACGCGCCGCGCTCGATGGCAGCGATCATGTCGGCCTTGGTCACCCGCCCGTCCTTGCCGGAACCGGCAACGCTGCCTGCATCCACGCCGGCTTCGGCGGCAAGCTTGCGCACCGAGGGTGCCAGTGCGCCTTCGGAAGCCGCAGGCCGCGATGGCGCCGCCGGTGCGGCCTTCGCCGGTGCCACCGGCGCTGCGGCAGGGGCCGCTGCTGCCGCCTTGGCCGGTGCCTTTCCGGCAGCGGGTGCCTTCGCTCCCGCCCCTTCCTTGATCTGGCCGAGCAGCGCACCAACCGCAACCGTGGTGCCCTCCCCCGCCACGATCTCGACCAGGGTGCCGGCCGCAGGTGCCGGCACTTCGATGGTGACCTTGTCGGTTTCGAGTTCCACCAGGGGCTCATCAACGGCTACAAGATCACCGGTCTTTTTGAACCAGCGACCGATCGTCGCTTCTGTCACGGATTCGCCGAGTGTCGGCACCCGAATCTCAGTCATGGTCTCATCCTCGAATTTGGCTGTTTCTCACCCACCAAAGGGCGGCAAAATCCCGATTCCCTCGCGCGCGGTTCAAGGGCCGAAAGCCCCTCGTGCGCGGGGGACGTCACCTCACTGGTTGAGCGCATCGTCGAGCAGGGCTTTCAGCTGCGCCAGATGTTTCGACATCAACCCGGTCGCGGTTGCCGCCGACGCGGGGCGTCCGACATAACGCGGCCGCAGATTGCCCCCTCTCGCCTGGTTGAGCACCCATTCGAGATAGGGCTCGATGAAGTTCCAGGCGCCCATGTTGCGTGGCTCCTCCTGACACCACACCACCTCGGCATTTTTGAAGCGCAGCAATTCGTTCAGCAAGGCCTTGAGCGGCACCGGATAGAGCTGCTCGATGCGCAACAGGTAGACATCGTCGATGCCGCGCCTCTCGCGCTCCTCATAGAGATCGTAATAGACCTTGCCGGTGCACAGGATGACACGGCGGATCCGGTCATCCGCCACCAGCTTGATCGACGCGTCGGCCAGCATCTGGGCGTCATCATAAAGGATGCGGTGGAACGTGGTGCCGGTGCCCATTTCCTCGAGCCTTGAGACCGCCCGCTTATGGCGCAGCAGCGACTTCGGCGTCATCATGATGATCGGCTTGCGGAACTCGCGATGCAGCTGGCGCCGCAGCGCATGGAAATAATTCGCCGGCGTGGTGGGGTAGACCACCTGCATATTGTCTTCGGCACATTGCTGCAGATAGCGCTCCAGTCGTGCCGAGGAATGTTCCGGGCCCTGTCCCTCATAGCCATGCGGCAACAGGCACACCAGACCCGACATGCGCAGCCATTTGCGTTCGCCCGCGGAGATGAACTGATCGAACACCACCTGGGCACCATTGGCGAAGTCGCCGAACTGCGCCTCCCACATCACCAGCGCATTGGGCTCGGCCAGCGAATAGCCATACTCGAAGCCGAGCACGGCCTCTTCCGACAGCGCCGAATTGATCACCTCGTAGTGGCCCTGCGGACCGCCGAGATGATTATACGGGGTATAGCGGCTCTCGTCCTCCTGATCGATCAGCACCGAATGACGCTGGGAGAAGGTGCCGCGTTCGGAGTCCTGGCCCGAGAGGCGGACCTTGTAGCCTTCCTGCAGAAGCGAACAGAAGGCCAGCGCTTCGCCGGTGGCCCAGTCGATGCCGGTGCCGGAATCGATGGCGCGGGCGCGATTGTCGAGGAAGCGGCGGATGGTGCGGTGAATGCGGAAACTGTCCGGCACCTCCGTGATCCGACGCCCGATCTCTTTCAGGATCTCCGGATCCACGCCGGTGACGCCGCGCCGGGCATCCTCCTCCTGGTCGGCGATCTTGAAGCCGGCCCATTTGCCGTCGAGCCAGTCCGCCTTGTTGGGCTTGAAGGTGGTCCCGGCCTCGAACTCGGCATCCAGCCGCGCCCGCCAGTCCGCCCTCGCCTTCTCGATCTCGCCCTCGGTGATCAGACCTTCGGCGACCAGGCGCTTGCCATAGATCGTCACCGTGGTCGGGTGCGAGGCGATCTGTTTGTACATCACCGGCTGGGTGAAGGCCGGCTCATCGCCCTCGTTATGTCCGAAGCGGCGATAGCAGAACATGTCGATGACCACAGGTTTGTGGAATTTCTGCCGGAACTCGGTCGCCACCTTGGCCGCGAACACCACGGCCTCGGGATCGTCGCCATTGACGTGGAAGATCGGGGCATCGATCATCTTGGCGACATCGGAAGGATAGGGCGAAGAGCGCGAATAGCGCGGATAGGTGGTGAAGCCGATCTGGTTGTTGACGATGAAATGGATCGAGCCCCCGGTGCGGTAGCCCTTGAGATCGGACAGCGCAAAACATTCGCCGACCACGCCCTGACCGGCAAAGGCGGCATCGCCATGGAGCAGGAGCGGCAGCACCGAGACGCGCTGGTCGGGCGGGTCGCCGTGCTGATCCTGCTTGGCGCGCACCTTGCCGAGCACGACCGGGCCCACAATCTCCAGATGCGAGGGAT
The DNA here is from genome assembly GCA_009781045.1 of Alphaproteobacteria bacterium. Lineage (GTDB taxonomy): Bacteria > Pseudomonadota > Alphaproteobacteria > Rhizobiales > Xanthobacteraceae > Bradyrhizobium. The sequence continues at coordinate 13,967 of WQYW01000072.1, read as the reverse complement.
TGGCGGTCAGCGACAGATGGACGCGGTGGTGGTCGAACTCGCGGTCGGAGGAGGCGCCGAGATGATATTTGACATCGCCCGAGCCCTCGACATCCTCGGGATTGGCCGAGCCGCCCTTGAACTCGTGGAACAGCGCGCGGTGCGACTTGGCCATCACCTGGGTGAGGACGTTGAGACGTCCGCGATGCGGCATGCCGAGCACGACTTCCTTGACGCCGAGATTGCCGCCGCGCTTGATGATCTGTTCCAGGGCGGGGATCAGCGCTTCCGCTCCGTCGAGTCCGAAACGCTTGGTGCCGGTGAACTTGACGTCACAGAACTTCTCGAAGCCTTCGGCCTCAATCAGCTTCATCAGGATGGCACGGCGACCCTCGCGGGTGAAGCTGATCTCCTTGTGCGGACCCTCGATGCGCTCCTGGAGCCAGGCTTTCTGCGCCGGATTGGTGATGTGCATGAATTCGATGCCGAGCGTCTGACAATAGGTGCGCTCGCAGATGTCGACGATTTCCCGCAAGGTGCCGTATTCAAGTCCAAGCACATGATCGAGGAAGATCCGGCGATCCATGTCGGCCTCGCTGAAGCCGTAGGAACGCGGATCGAGTTCCTCATGGCTCTGCGGCGGTTCAATGGCGAGAGGATCGAGCTGGGCATGAAAATGGCCGCGCATGCGGTAGGCGCGGATCAGCATCAGGGCACGCACCGAATCCCTTGTCGCCTGCAGGAGATCGGCCGAGGTCAGATCGCTTTCGGTCCTGGCGATGCGTACCGACACCGCGCGCTCGACCTCGACCCAGTTGCCGTCGAGCGCGGCCGTCAGATCGTCACGCAGCGTCATCGGCCAGTTGCTGCGCTCCCAGCTGGGCCCGCTGGCGTTTTTGTGCACATCCGTCGGCGGGTCTCTCAGATTGCGGAAAAATTCCCGCCACTCTGGATCCAGCGAATCCGGATTGTTCTCGTAACAGGCATAGATGTCGTCAATATAGGCAGCGTTGGCGCCCTGCAGAAATGACGACAGAGTGAAAGCTGCATTCACGTCTTGGCGGGACATATTGAATTTCCTGGCGATTTTGAAAATAGCCGCGGGCTGGCGCCGATCTTTGCCGGAACGGCTCCACTCCTCTCCTGTAACCTATCTGCCGCAAAACTTCGCCCGAAAACATCGTTTCCACCTCCCCTTTCGCATCCCGACAACGCCAGATTGCGCAAGCGCCGGTCCTTCGCGGTTGGGGAAGGCGCACAGCGTGCTGCAGCTCGGCCCGTCGCCGCTGCAGCGCAACACGCCGCCGCCGAATGACCTTGAGAAACTCAGCCTGATCGCGCAGGGCCATGATGTTGCGCGGGTCGCGATGCCCGCAACCGGCTGCGGGCCCAGGCGGCGGGGAGCGCGTGCCGCTGCATGAGGAGATCTGTCTGAAGGCCACTGGTCGGGGCGATTTCGCCTCCCGGATCCGCGGGGTGTCACCCGCCCGGGACCATCGGTCGACATTCCCGCTGCACCCGGCAGGGGTTCCGCTCCTGTTCGCACGCCGTGGTCGCAGATTGCGCTGCCTGCGCGATGCATTTTTTCAGGGAGGATCTCCGGATCCAGGCGCTGGCGCCGCCCACCCGGCAGATCGTTGTGTCAGCGAAATGTAACTGCCGAGGTCGAACGAGGGGGGCTTGAAATCCAGAAAAATCAACGCCATCAGGAATGGAGGCTGGGCCTCGAAAACGTCAAGAAGGGACACCGTTCAGTCGGTCCAGAAATGGAACGTGGGTAGAAACAACGAAATGATTTCCAGGCCGCCGGGCATCCCCGAGCGCCACCGATGCCACATCGCATCGCCGGTGAAAGAGCCCGGCTGTGTTGGCCGGGAACCTTGGCGGCAACACGGAAGATGCCAGCGGCGGCGGATGGAGTTGTGGTTCACCCTGGCCGTGGGGCCCGGTCGCGGCAGCGCCTGGACGCGAACCAATTCCTTCCTTCCGGACCGCTTCGCTCTTCTGGGCGCGAAGAGCCAGGCCATCCTGCCCGGGCCGCCCGCCAGAACGATAGTGTGAGGCGCCAGAGCACACAGCCTGGCGCCTCACCTGACCTCGCTTTGCTGACCCTGGCCCAGAGGCTCGCCTCAGGCTTTGGTCAGCGCCTGAGGATCTCCGCAAGAGTGCGGCCAAGGCGGGCCGGCGACGGCGAGACCACGACGCTGGCGGCCTCCATCGCCGCGGTCTTGGACGCGGCATCGCCCTTGCCCCCCGAAATGATGGCCCCGGCATGACCCATGCGGCGGCCCGCCGGAGCGGTGACGCCGGCGATGAAGCCGACGGTCGGTTTCGACCGCCCGCGTCTCGCCTCGTCTTTCAGGAACTGGGCGGCATCCTCCTCGGCGGTGCCGCCGATCTCACCGATCATGATGATCGACTCGGTCTTGGGATCGGCAAGGAACATCTCCAGCATGTCGATGAATTCGGTGCCTTTGACCGGATCACCGCCGATGCCCACCGCAGTGGACTGGCCAAGGCCCGCCTTTGTGGTCTGGAACACCGCCTCATAGGTCAGCGTGCCCGAGCGCGAGACGATGCCGACATTGCCGGGCAGGAAGATATTGGCCGGCATGATGCCGATCTTGCATTCGCCTGCGGTCATCACCCCGGGACAGTTCGGCCCGATCAGGCGCGATTTCGAACCCGCAAGCGAGCGCTTGACCCGCACCATGTCGGCCACCGGGATGCCTTCGGTGATGCACACGATGAGTTCGATTTCGGCGTCGATGGCCTCACAGATGGCGTCTGCGGCCCCCGGCGGGGGCACATAGATCACCGAGGCGTCGGCCCCGGTGGCGGCGCGGGCCTCGGCCACGGTGTCAAAGACCGGCAGTCCGAGATGGGTGGAACCGCCTTTGCCGGGCGAGGTACCGCCGACCATCTTTGTGCCATAGGCGATGGCGGCTTCGGAGTGGAAAGTCCCGTTCTTGCCAGTGAACCCCTGGCAGATGAGCCTGGTAGCTTTGTTGATCAGAATCGACATGGAGATCTGCTTTCGCGGAAATAGCGGGAGATGGACGAGAGTGGACAGAGCGGCGAAATCAACCCGAGCGGTGTGATTTCGCGCATCTCTTCTGGATAGCGCCCTAGTTTCCCCTGACGGCCTTCACGATCTTCTGCGCGGCATCGTCGAGATCATCGGCAGGCAGCACATTGAGACCGGATTCGCGGATGATCTTCTTGCCCTGTTCGACATTGGTGCCCTCCAGGCGCACCACCAGCGGAACACTGAGGCCGACCTCGCGCACTGCGGTGGTGACGCCCTCGGCGATGACGTCGCATTTCATGATGCCGCCGAAGATGTTGATCAGAATCCCCTTCACATTGGGATCGGCGGTGATGATCTTGAACGCCGCAGTCACCTTCTCCTTGCTGGCGCCACCGCCGACATCGAGAAAATTCGCCGGTTCCATGCCATAGAGCTTGATGATGTCCATCGTCGCCATAGCCAGACCCGCTCCGTTGACCATGCAGCCGATATCGCCATCCAGCGCGACATAGCTGAGATCGTATTTCGAGGCCTCGATTTCCTTGGCGTCCTCTTCGGTCTCATCGCGCAGGCTCACCACATCGGGATGGCGGAACAGGGCGTTGTCGTCGAAAGATACCTTGGCGTCGAGGACGCGGAGCTGACCGTCTTTTGTCACCACCAGCGGATTGATCTCCAGCATCGCCATGTCCTTGGCAACGAAGGCTTCATAGAGCTGCCGGGTGAGCGTTTCGGCCTGTCGGGCGAGATCGCCGGAAAGATGGAGCGCCCTGGCGACGGTGCGGCCGTGATGGGGCATGATGCCGGTGGCCGGATCGACCGGGAAGGACACGATCTTCTCCGGGGAATCATGGGCGACCTCCTCGATATTGACGCCGCCCTCGGTCGACACCACGAAGGACACCCGCGAGGTCTCGCGGTCGACCAGAATCGAGAGGTAGAATTCCTTGTCGATGGCGGAGCCGTCCTCAATGTAGAGACGGTTGACCTGTTTGCCGGACGGCCCGGTCTGCTCCGTCACCAGGGTAGCGCCCAGCATCTCGCCGGCGAAGCGGGTGACTTCGGCCACCGATTTGGCAATGCGCACACCGCCCTTGTCGCCGGCGCTCGCTTCCCTGAATTTGCCCTTGCCGCGCCCGCCGGCATGAATCTGGCTCTTCACCACCCAGATCGGACCGGGCAGCGCACGCGCCGCCGCCTCTGCCTCATTGGCGTGCAAGACCGCCACGCCTTTGGAGATCGGCACCCCGAACCCACCCAGCAGCGCCTTGGCCTGATATTCATGGATATTCATCTGTTCGCTCCTCCTGACGCGATTTCCCCTCTTGAACGGGGCCCTTCCCCTCTCGAAGGGGCCGGGATATTCACAAAAACCAGCCGCGCCCTGCGCTCAACCCCTGCGCACCCCGCGCGGACCGTTTTCAAAAAAGGCAGCTGCCCTGGTCAGACAGGGACGGCTGGAAATCCAGCAAAAAATTGCGCCTCTCCAACCGGGATAGTCACCCCTTTGCCACAAATCACCTCCCTCATGAAAGGTGGCTGGGCCTCGACAACGTCAAAAAGGGGGCCGTCCGTCGCTTTTGCGAAATGGACCGTGGGTGAAAACCGCAAAAAAGACGGACCTCGCACAAGACAGGGGCCGGGCGTGGCGTCCGGCCACACCCGGCCCTTCATCTCTCAGCGGCCGAGCAGGTCGGGGGCGATCTTTCTGCAGGCATCGACCAGCCCCTGCACCGCGCCCACCGACTTGTCGAAAGCCTCGCGGTCGGCACCAGCCAGTTCGATCTCGACGACGCGCTCGACCCCGCCCGAACCGATGATCACCGGTACCCCGACATACATATCCTTCACGCCATATTCGCCGTTGAGATAGGCGGCGCAGGGCATCACGCGCTTCTTGTCCCGGAGATAGCTCTCGGCCATCGCAATCGCCGAAGCCGCCGGGGCATAGAAAGCCGAGCCGGTCTTGAGCAGGTTGACAATCTCGGCGCCACCGTTGCGGGTGCGGTCGATAATGGCGTCCAGCCGGGCCTGGGTGGTCCAGCCCATCTTGACCAGATCGGGCAGCGGAATCCCGGCCACTGTGGAATAACGCGCCAGCGGCACCATGGTGTCGCCATGACCGCCGAGCACGAAGGCGGTGACGTCTTCGACCGAGACCTTGAACTCGCTGGCCAGAAAATAGCGGAACCGCGCCGAATCGAGCACGCCGGCCATTCCCACCACCTTGTTATGGGGCAGACCAGAGGCCTTCTGCAGCGCCCAGACCATGGCATCCAGCGGATTGGTGATGCAGACCACGAAGGCATCGGGGGCGTATTTCTTGATCCCCGCACCGACCTGTTCCATCACCTTGAGGTTGATGGAGAGCAGGTCGTCGCGGCTCATACCCGGCTTGCGCGGCACGCCGGCGGTGACGATGCAGACTTTGGCGTTGTCGAGCGCGTCATAGCCATTGGTGCCGGCATAGGCGGCATCAAAACCATCAACCGGGGACGACTGGGCAATGTCCAGAGCCTTGCCCTGGGGGATGCCCTCGGCGATGTCGAACATCACCACATCACCCAGTTCCTTGAGCCCGATGAGGTGAGCCAGTGTGCCGCCGATCTGACCAGAACCGATCAAAGCAATTTTGTCGCGCGCCATGGGAAACCTGTCCTTGTTCTTCACGTCCGGAATTTACGAGGGAGATAAAGCGTCCGTGAGTTATCGCTTCTCAGGCGCTGGTTCAAGTCGCCAATTCAGGTCTCCACCAGCCCCTGCGTCGAGCCCGAGGCGCAGGAATCCGCCCGCCCGTGAGGCAGCGCCAGATAGGATTGCGAACTCATCTCGATCAGGCGCGAGGACGTGCGCTTGAATTCATTGGCCTCGATGCCGTCGGTGGCGACATAGAGCGCAACCGGATCGGCCTCGGCCGAGGCCATCAGCTTCACCGCATTGTCGTAGAGGGTGTCGATCAGGGTGATGAAGCGTTTGGCGGCATTGCGCGCGTCAAAATTCATCACCGGGATGTGGTCGATCAGAATGGTGTGATATTCATGGGCCAGCCGCAGATAGTCGCCCGCCCCCAGTGGCTTGTCGCACAGATCGGCGAATGAGAAGCGTGCCACGCCATGGGCCGAACACGGCACATGGAGGATCCGGCCCTTGATCGGGATGTCGCGCGCAGCCGGTGGGACGTGCCCGGTCATCAGCCCCCAGGCCTGGTCGAGGGCGTGATCGGCTGCGGCGTCGGTGCCCACCAGCCACATTTTGACCCCGTGGAGCTTCTCAAGCCGGAAATCGACCCGCGCGTCCAGCACCCTTACTTCCATATGGGCGCGGATCTGCCTGATAAAGGGCAGAAACAGCGCCCGGTTGAGCCCGCCTTTATAGAGATCGTCAGGCGCCACATTGGAAGTCGCCACCACCACCGCGCCGAGTTCAAACAGACGGGCGAACAGACGGCCCAGAATCATCGCATCGGCGATATCGGTAACGTGGAACTCGTCAAAGCACAGCAGCCAGCTTTCCTGAAAAATCGCGTTTGCGGTCAGGGCGATGACATCGCTGTCGGGGATCGCGCCACGGGCGATGTCCTGGCGGTAGCCGAAGATACGCTCATGGGCGTCGGCCATGAATTCATGAAAATGCACCCGCTGCTTGCGCGCCACATCGCTGTGGTCGAAAAACAGATCCATCAGCATGGTCTTGCCGCGGCCGACGTCGCCATGGACATAAAGCCCGTGCGGCGGCTTTTCGCGCCGCTCCGCGAACAGCCGCCCGAACAGGCCGGAACGGCGCCCCGGTTTGTAATCAGCGAGCCGGCTCTCCAGGGCCACATAGGCCTCCGCAACCTCCGCCTGGGCGCGGTCGGGCTCGATTTCTCCGCTCGACACCAGCGCCTGATACTGGTCGCGGAAGGAGGAATTGACAATCGCGAGCATGGCTTTCCTCAAACCTCGAAAGAACAGCACGGCAGAAGGCGACGTCGGGCATAGACGACCTGGCCCGCGCTTGTAAATATAGGCCTTGCCACCCCCTGCCACCCTGACGCGCCGCCTTCGCCGCAGACTTTCCACAAGGATCGCGGACCTGCGCGCACACTGACGGGTCTGGCTTGCGGGTCTGGCTTGCGGGTCTGGCTTGCGGGTCTGGCTTGCGGGTCTGGCTTGCGCAAGGCAACGGCCGGCACAGGAATCCGGCTTTTGCGCACCGCGGGGGTGCGGAGTTCTGCTTTGCCCGCCCTGATTTTCCCGGCGGCCCCTGTTTCCGCAAAAAAAACCTGCCCCGAAAATATCGGACAGTCCCCGAAAGATCCCGAACGATCCGACCTCAATGTCGCTCCAGTTCATAGGCGGCCTCGACCACATAGGGCCCGCCACCGGTCGAGGCCCGGGACGAAAACAGCACAAAACGCGATGCGGTGAAGGAAAGAGCCGGAAAGCCGCTGTGCAGAGAGAGATAGGTGGCGAGATCCCGGCCCGGCACCTGACGCACCCGCGCCAGCGTCACATGCGGGAAATAATTCCGGTCCTCCAGTTCAACATCAAGACGGCGCAGACGGCGCTCCTGTTCGGCCTGCAGCTCCAGAAGTGCCCGGGTCTCGCCCACCCCGGCGATCACCGCCCGCGGTCTGCCGCCGCCGCCGAAAACCGCCAGGTCATCGATGGTCACCTCAAGCGGCGCGCGGCGTACACTCGAAAGCGTGGACACAATCTCGTCGGCGCTGCGGCCGTCGACATCGCCGATGAAGCACAGCGTGATGTGATAGTTCTCCGGATCGACCCAGTGGGCACCGGGAAGCCCACCACGCATTCCGGCAAGCGCTGCTGCGACGGGGGCCGGAATTTCCAGGGCGGTGAACAGACGGGGCATGGCCGAACACTCTCTTTGAGCCGATTTGAGCCGATTTTTCCTCAAGCCTTCTAGCGCTGCGCCGGGGCGGCAGAACTTTCCGGGGACGTTTTCGGGGCATCTGCCAGCAAGCCTGCCACCACAGGGGTGATGTTGCGCACGATGACGTCAACACCTTCGGCGGTCGGATGGATGCCGTCGGCCTGGTTGAGGGCGGGATGGCCCGCCACGCCGTCGAGAAAGAAGGGATAAAACGGCACTTTGAATTTCTCTGCCAGCCCGGGATAGACGGCATTGAAGCGACGGCCAAAATCGGGACCGTTATTGGGTGGCGCCAGCATGCCGCAGAGCAGCACCCTTATGCCGCGTCTCTGCAGTCCGGTGACGATCCCGGTCAGCGCTGTGGCCGTCACCTCGGGGTCGATGCCCCGCAGCGCATCATTGGCGCCCAGCTCAACGATCACAGCAAAGGTGCCCTCCGGCACCGACCAGTCAAGGCGGCTCAGCCCCCCCGAGGCGGTGTCTCCCGAAACCCCGGCATTTGTGATCGCAACCGCGATGCCGCGCTGTGCCAGCGCCGTTTCAAGTTTCACAGGAAATGAATCCTGTACGGCCAGGCCCAGCCCGGCGGTGAGCGAGTCGCCCAGCGCCACCAGTCGAAGCGGTGCCGCCGGCGCGTCCTGCGCCGATGCGAGCGGCGCCGCCAATCCGGCAAAGATCAGCGCCAGCCACAGCAACATAACGACCCGCCACCCCAGCGGCCGGCGAAAAACCGCGCCTGCGGCGGCCCGCATGGGCATCCCCCGGCGCCAGGGCGGGCTTTGCCTCTCGACGGCGGCGAAAAAAAGCCCATATGACGCCAGCATGGACAGTCGCATCGAATCCTCCAGCCTGAATGACACTGCCGACACCATCCGCATGTCCGGTGTCAACCTCACGCTGGGCTCCGCCGCCGCGCGCGTGCACATTCTCAGGGACATCAGCCTCCACATCGGACGTGGCGAGGCCGTCGGTGTGATCGGGGCCTCGGGTTCGGGCAAATCCACCCTGCTGATGGTGATGACCGGGCTGGAGCGTCCCGACAGCGGTGAGGTAGTGGTCAACGGCACGGCTTTCAACGGCCTCGGTGAGGACGCCCTGACCCGCTTCCGCGGCCGCCATATCGGCATCGTGTTCCAGTCCTTCCACCTCATCCCGACCATGACCGCGCTGGAGAATGTGGCGCTGCCGCTGGAACTCGCAGGCCGCCGCGACGCCGCCACGGCGGCCACCAGGGAACTCTGCGCCGTGGGGCTGGAGGATCGCCTCCATCACTACCCGGCACAGCTTTCCGGTGGTGAGCAGCAGCGCGTGGCGCTGGCGCGCGCCCTGGCGCCAGACCCCGCCATCCTGGTCGCCGACGAGCCCACCGGCAATCTCGATGAGGCCACCGGAGCCCAGATCATCGATCTGATTTTTGCCACCCAGGCCCGGCGCGGCACCACACTGGTGCTGGTGACCCATGATGCCACCCTGGCGGCGCGCTGCCACCGCGTCATCCGGCTGCGCTCCGGGCGCGTCGACCAGGCTACGTCATGAGCGCCATCACCGCTCTGCCGCTCGTTCTGGCGCTGCGCGAATTGCGCGGCGGAATACGCGGTTTCTACGTCTTCCTCGCCTGTATCGCGCTCGGCGTCATGGCCATTGCTGGCGTCGCTTCGCTCAGTGCCAGCCTCGGTGAGGCTCTGAGCCACGAAGGCCGCCGCCTGCTGGGCGGAGATCTGTCGCTGGCACTGTTCCAGCGCGAGGCCAGTGAAACCGAGATCGCAACGCTCCGCAGCCATGGCGTGGTCTCCAGCCATGCCAGCCTGCGTGCCATGGCGCGCAGCGCCGACGAGCAGCTGGCGCTGGTGGAAATCAAGGCGGTCGATGATCTTTATCCGCTGGTCGGCGCCCTCACGCTGGCACCGGCGCTGCCGCCGGGTGATGTCCTCAGAGAGCAGGACGGCATTTTCGGCGCCGCCGCCGATCCGGCGCTGCTCGCCCGTCTTGACCTCAGGATCGGCGACCAGGTCCGGGTCGGCAGCGCCAGCTTCACCATCCGCGCTGCGCTCGAATCCGAACCCGACAAGCTGGCCGGCACCATCGGCTTCGGTCCGCGCCTGCTCATCAGCCAGGCGGGCTTGCGCGCCACCGGCCTGTTGCAGCCCGGCAGCCTGGTGCGCTGGGTCTATCGCCTCCGGCTTCCTGAGGGCGCCCGCTCCGCCCCTGAAATCGACGCCCTGAGCGCTTCGATCAGCACCGCCCTGCCCGAGGCGGGCTGGGAAATCCGCACCCCGACCAACGCCTCACCGCAGCTGAGCCAGAATATCGAGCGCTTCACCCAGTTCCTCACTCTGGTCGGTCTCACCGCGCTCCTGGTTGGCGGCGTCGGTGTCGCCAATGCGGTCAGGAGCCATCTCGATCGTCGCGTCGAGGTGATCGCGATCTTCAAGTCGCTCGGTGCCGATGGAGCCACCGTCTTCGCCATCTATATGATCCAGGTACTGATACTGGCGCTCATCGGGACGCTGATCGGCCTCCTCGCCGGTGCCGCGCTGCCCTTTCTCATCGCCTCCGTCTTTGGCGCGGTTCTGCCGCTGCCGCTCAGCCCTGCGCTCCATGCCAGAGAACTGGCGCTGGCCCTGACCTATGGCACTCTGTGCGCGCTCGCATTCGCCCTGTGGCCGCTCGGACGGGTCCATGAGATCCCCGTCGCCGCCCTGTTTCGCGACCCGGTCAGCACCGTCCGGCGCTGGCCGCACCCGGTCATCCTCGCGGCAATCGCTGCAGTCGCTGCCGCCCTCATCGCTGCCGTCCTCACCAGCGCCTATGACCGCCGCCTTGCCCTGATCTTCATCGCCGCCGCGCTGCTGGTCTTTGCCGCGCTGCGTGCGGTCGCCACCCTGGTGATGGCGATCGCACGCCATCTGCCGCATAGTCGCTGGCCCCTGCTGCGGCTCGCAATCGCCAATATCCACCGTGTCGGCGCCCTCACCCCGTCCGTGGTGCTGTCGCTTGGTCTCGGGCTCACAGTGCTGGTCACCCTCACCCAGATCGACGGCAATCTGCGCCGCCAGTTTCTCGCCGGCCTGCCCGGGCACGCTCCCTCCTTCTTCTTCATCGACATCCCGGGCACCTCAGCCCGCCAGTTCCAGGACGACCTCGCAAAAATTGCGCCGGGCACGACAATCGAGGAAGTGCCGATGCTGCGCGGCCGCATCATGGGGGCGCGCGGCGTCCGTGCCGAAGAACTCAATCCCGCGCCCGAAGCGCAATGGGTGCTGCACAGCGACCGCGGCCTGACCTATAGTCGCGAGGTGCCGAAAGGCTCCGAGGTGGTCGCCGGCCAGTGGTGGAGCCCCGACTATGCCGGACCGCCTCTGGTGTCGATGGAAAAGACCGTGGCCGACGGCCTCGGCCTGCGGATCGGCGATGAAGTCGTGGTGAATGTGCTGGGCCGCAACATCACCGCCCGGCTCGCCAATCTGCGCCGGGTCGACTGGAAGGGGCTCGGCATCAACTTCGTGCTGGTGTTTTCGCCCGACGCCCTCAAGGCCGCCCCCCATACCCATATCGCCACCCTGACCGGTGCCGATCCCGCCCAGGAGGGGCGCATTATCCGGGAAGTGGCGAGAGCCTGGCCGATGGTGACCAGTGTAAGGGTGCGCGACGCCATCGAGACCGTGGGCACCCTGATCACCCGGCTGACACTGGCGATTCAGGGCGCCAGCGCGGTGACCCTGATTGCCGCGCTGCTGGTGCTCGGCGGCGCGCTCAGTGCCGGTCAGCAGCATCGCATCCAGGATGCGGTCATCCTCAAGACCGTGGGCGCCACACGCGCGCGCCTGATCGGGGCCTATGCGCTGGAATATCTCCTGATCGGACTTGCCACCGCGGCTCTCGGCGTCCTCGCCGGCAGCCTCCTGGCCTGGCAGATCGTGACCCGCCTGATGAGTCTGAGCTTCGTCTGGCAGGGAGCAGGCGCGCTCACCGTGGTGGCGGCAGCTCTTCTGGTCACCCTGGTGCTTGGACTGAGCGGCACCATGATGGCGCTGAGCCGCAAGCCGGCAGGCGTGCTGCGCGATCTGTGAGTTCCTCCTCCCTGACGGGAAGAAAGACTGTCAGTGACGCCTGGATTGCAGTGCAGCGCCCCGCCCGCCGAAGTCTGTTCCAGGGCTTTGCCACCTCCACGGCTTTGCCACCGCACGACCTGCGCCCTCCCGGCAGCCCGCATTTATGACAATTTCGTCAGACCCGCGGCACAACCCGGCGCGCACCCCCGGGACCGAAAAAAAGCCTCAATATTTCAACGATAACGCAAAATTCAGGGAGGCTTGCCCAGGACCCTGCCCAAGGGCCATCAAGGCTCATGGACGCTTGCCCTGTTTATGGTAAGATCCCATCTATAAATACGAGGTCGGAAGGGAACCGCGCCTGAGAGGCACGCCAGCAGGGCGCGCTTTCAGGTCTTTCTGCTCCGAAACCAGTATTGATTGATACCGGGGGCACCAGGGTGCCCGCCCGGCCAACCAACGGGAACTCGACGATGACGGACTTCAACCGCAATCACGCCTCTCCTTTCGGCGGAGCCGCCGGGCGCGTTGACGCCGCCGCGGTCGACGCCGGTCTGCGCGCACATATGCTGCGCATCTATAACTATATGACGATCGGTCTGGCCATCACCGGCTTTGTCGCCCTCGGCGTCTTCAAGCTGGCGGTGACCACCGACCCGGCTCTGATTGTGCATACCTACAAGGGCCTTGGCCTGACCTCTTTCGGCGTGGCGATGTTCGGCAGCTGGCTGAGATGGGTGGTGATGCTGGCGCCGGTGGCCATGGTGTTCTTCTTCTCCGCGAGCATTGATCGCGTGGCACCGGCAAAAGCGCATATGATGTTCTGGGTGTTCTCGGCCCTGATGGGCGCCTCGCTGTCATCGGTCTTCCTGATCTACACCCAGACGGATATCGTGCGGGTGTTCTTCCTCACAGCAGCCGCTTTCGGCGCGCTCAGCCTTTATGGCTACACCACCCGCCGTGACATGACCGCGATGGGGTCCTTCCTGTTCATGGGTCTGATCGGCCTCCTCGGCGCCAGCCTGATCAATCTGTTCGTGCAGAGTTCGATGATGCAGTTCGTGATTTCTGTGGTGGGCGTCCTGGTCTTCGCCGGTCTCACCGCCTGGGATACCCAGCAGCTGAAGAACGAATATGTCTATAACCTGAGGGGCGGCGGCGATGTCGCCGAGCGCGCGGCGATCTCGGGTGCGCTGCGGCTCTATCTCGACTTCATCAACCTCTTCATCATGCTGCTGCAGCTGTTTGGCGGCAGCCGCGACTGACGCGTTTTTCGAAGAGATATCGGGATAGGGGGGTCTCTCGCGATCCCCCCCTCCCACACCACCGGACATACGGGTCCGGTTCCGGCGGTTCGGTAGATTGAGCATGTCCCATACTCCCAATTAGGGGGCAGGAAACCGCCGAGTGTTCAGGGATGTTTTCCGCCACGTGCGCCTCAGCCCCTTGGGTGGCGGTCTTCGGGCTTCACCCTCCGTCCCGGTTCCCAGGCTCAGTTTCCACTGTCCTTCTGCTGTTCGGAGCACCCGAGAAAAATTCCTTTACTTGCTGCTTCTGCCGTTCAGGCCTTCAGCGGCGAGCCGCCTGCTATGCCGTCTGCTGACTTCTGCACTGTGATCGGATCACCTTACGATGGTCCCAGCCCCGAAGTGGGACACAGGGCAGATCTCCCGAGGTAAGATCGACCGCCTCCCCCGCACACCCGCCGGATTTACCACCCCGCCCCTTGATGGCTATGGACTTCGCAATCATTGGCTTGCTCGTCCGGTCGGGTAGGCCTCGTTATCCGGTTCTTGTCCATCGGGTCGCGGATTTGCTCCACGCTTCCTTCAGACCCCACCTCGCGATGGAGCCCTTGCGCTTCGCTAACCCTTCGCCGTCATCAGGCTGGGTAGAGGACTCTCACCTCCAAGCTGTCGATCATGCTCGGCACACATCGGGATAGGGGGGTCTCTCGCGAGACCACCCCTCCCACACCACCGGACATACGGGTCCGTATCCGGCGGTTCGACAGATCATGCAGGTCG
>WQYW01000071.1 GCA_009781045.1 Alphaproteobacteria bacterium | reverse complement strand
TTCGACGACGTGCACTATCTGATGACGCCCTACCGCGCTCTGATGCTGGCCCGCTACAACGAAGAGCGGGCGGCGATGTATTTCCAGGCCATTGCACAGGCCACCACCAACCACGAGATCGCCGTCTTCGCTGCGGAACTCGCCAGGGACGAACGCGAGCATATGGTCTGGGTCGACAAATGGCTGCTGCAATACCCACCCGAGGACAGGGATCACGACCACGACCTCGATCCTCCTGCCTATTCGAGCTGATCCTGACCTCATTCGCGACCCAGGCCGCGACAGGCCGCCCGACGCCCGACCTCCTCCCCATTCCGGCATGTTTGCGGGGCTCGCCTGCCCCTGGCGCCGCCCCGCCTCACCGCCCGGATGATGCCATTCACATCATGGCCCGCTCCATGGCCGCTCCTGGCCGACGCACCCGCCAGCAGTTCCGGCGGCTTTTTCCGTCCCGCCAGACTGCGATGGTGAGATTCTGCCAGAGAATCGCGCGGCAGCCGGGTCGGGGAAAAACCGGAAGAATGGCTTGCCGGGAGCCGCGTGCCCCCTTGCCGCAGTGGGCCGCAACGGGCCCGCGCGGCCCCCATTTTCTTTGCTGCGCTGTCGCCAGACCACCCTGACCGAGCCTGTCAGCACCGCGTGCGGCAAGATCGTCCGCGCGGGCAGGCTCCCCCGAGTTCTCGTCGCATGGCTTCCCGAAACATCCCGACTATCTGCCCCACAACCGACCGCCGCCAATTTCAATTCCGATCTCTCGGATGACAGCAGGAATGATTTTGCCCGGCGTTGACGCCTTCAAAGGCCCCCTTGTCTCGCACGCCACTTCGCCACCGTGCCAACCGTCGCCAAAGACTGGACCCACCAGGCGTCGAAAATCTTTGAGCAGCCAATTCAACACATCTGCTACTTCGTGGACTGCCCCCGTGCGCGAAGGAGCTGCCATACGCTATGGCTCTGGTTGGCTGCCTGATCATCAAGCGCACTCTTTGCCAGAGCCTCCAGCGTCAGCTGGCTTTCAGGCCCCGCATTGTCAAGCGCAAGAATATCTCCCTGATACTGCCCGGTCGGCTTGTCAATCCGCAGATAGCGATCTGCTCCCAGGAGATTGAAAGCTTCGCTGATCCCCCGTTCCTCCTGTATGGCCATCATCAGATCGACGATTCCGTGGCCGCCGAGATTGAGCAGGGTCGCAACAATACCGCGGCGGGAGGGCTGGGGCGTGACGGATCCGCCTGTGACCGGGGAGCATGTGCCTACCGAAAGCAGAGAAATCTGCTCCACAGGGAAGGACAGCTCCCTTGCCGCGCAGTGAACCGCGACAGCATCCGGTGCATTGGCAGCGATGCCGCCATCGACGAGATCAATTTCCGTCTGTCCCAGGCGAACCCGATGTTCAGGGAAGTAGCTCGGGGCGGCAGACGTCGCAAGCGCGCCGTCCCGGACACGGATCGAACCTCCAATGCCGCTATCCCAGCTTGAAAGCAGCTCCATTCTCGCCGTCGTCGGCGATGCCGTGACCACCATGACATTGACCCGCGCCTGCGACAGGCCCCCGTCCACGACATCCGGCAACAGGCGGCGCACCGCATTTTCGACCGGTGCGCCGGAATAGGGCGCTCCAAGAATCCGGCGCAGTTTCATCAGCCGTGACGTCGGGAAAATGGATGGGCCGGACGTGGCAATGGTCTCGGCAATCTGCCGGGCCGGAACACCGAATGCCAGCCCGATGGCGATGATGCCGCCGATCGAAGTGCCGGCGATCAGATTAAAAATCCGGGAACAAGGGCTTCCCAGCATCTCTTCCAGACCGGCGAGCACCAGTGCTGTGAAATAGCCACGAAACCCGCCTCCACTCAGCGAGAGGATGAGCGGCGGCCTGCGTCCGTCCCAGGCAAGCCGTGCATCCCCGGCCTCTGTCCGACCGCTTCCGGATTGATTCTCAACCGCCGTCATTATCCGCGCACTCTTTGAGCGATTCCCCTTTCGATCAGGAGGGTGAGACCTGTCACCCGCCATTCTCGTGTGCAGCGAAATTCATTTCCGAAAAGACAATTCCAAGGTCCTTGAGATACTCCAAGGTGTCGTGATCCACAGGCCTGGGGCCGATCAGCGGTATCGACAGGGACGCGGCCGAAGCGAAAACCAGAAGCTCGTCGGAACCCACCTCCTGAGCCGGCAATGTTGCTGTTCCATCGCTGTATGCCGGGATGTCAACCCGCAGGCTCTTCACTTCAGTCCAGATGCGGACCGCTTCCATATTGGGGAGCACATAGGTCGCGCTGCCGGCGGTTTCCATTTTCCTGCGGTTGCGATCGACTTCGCGAAGGCCGCGCCGCCGCAGCGCGTCAGGGATCTGGCTGGTCTGGAGATAGGCATCCCGCAGGATGGCATGCGACAGCGGCGACATCCAGACCTCGCCGGCTGGCATCGCAAGCAGATGCCTGGAAAGGGGGCTCTGCGGCCAGAGCAGGAAGATCTGCAGTGCAGGCGTCGTCAGAAACAGCCCCGCCATTCTGCTCGCTCACCTTGCGCTCAATGCCTGGTCTTCCGGCGACAATTCAGAGTTGCCAGGCGCAGGAGAGAACTTCTTCAACATCATCCGTCGACTTCCAACAGACTGTCGATTGGGAAGGGGGCGATGAATTTCGACCTCGGAAAGTTTCCGCGCTTCGTCGCAGGAGAACCTCTCGCTTGGAGCAAATTCCGCGAACGTCAACTTTGCCTCCGATCCGATTTGCGCAAGACTGCAGAGAACCTCCAGCGATCGCCAGTCGACCAGTGCAACCGCGCTTTCCACCTTGTCGTTCCTCGAAATCGTTGCAATCAGGTTTGATTTCGTACGCGCCATCAGGCTGGTGAGACTTGAACGGGCCTTGTCCAGGCTCGGCTCCACAATGATTTCCGGCTCAAGCCATTTGGACACGTCCCGTCCTTCTGCCTGAAATGAGGCCTTAAGAAGGCCGTGGACACGTCTGGTAAGAAATGCGCCCAGTTCCGCGGTGGAACCATGGTGACTGGCTCTCGCTTCCAGAACCTCTCGCAAAGCAGCCTGGGTCTTTGGTTGCTGATGTCTCATTCGCGCATCCCTCTTCCATGGCGGTCCTGCGAAACGGCGTCGATGACAGCGCGGCACCCGAGCAAAATCCGCCAGGCGCTCCGCGCAAAGGGGGGGCCTCTCACCTGTCGTACGACGTATAGTCCAATTTGTACGACCAGACCAGAGGCAAACCCGCCCCAGGGCCTGGGCCGGAAGGCAGATGATGAAATATAGCTTGCCATTTCAAACGCTTAAGATCGATTCCCGCCATCCGACAGCTTTTCCTGCGAAGCCCCGAGCTTGGCGAAAACCGGTCTCAAAGGGATGGGATCGACGCGGAGAGTCGGCTGCGACTTCAGGTCAACGGTCGGATTGATGTCTTCTGGCCGTCCCCAGGCCTGGCACCGACCTCCCGGGGGCGGCGACACCCGTCCCGCACCAGGCTCTTGTCGAGCTTGCCGGCTTCGCCAATCCAGGCCCGAGCCCGACACCAGCGGATGGTCCATACCGCCCTCCCTCTTTCTGCTCCCTGCTCCAGATGGATGCAGCTGCTTGCCGTCAAGGGCAATCCCCGCAGTTGCTCAAGGCATCCGACATCTTCCGTTTCCCCGACACGGAGCGATCGGCTTGGAACGATCGGCACGGCTCTCCGTCCTCGGTGCCACTCTCGCTGGTCTTCGTGTTCCGTGCGAGCACGAAGCCCTCGCGCGCCACGCGGCTCTATGCACCAGGCCGTCCCGCATCCGGAACCGCCAACGCGAAGACCCTCATTTTTGAAGGATTCGGGACAGCGTCGAGTTCCAATATTCACGGCATCTTCGCAATCCCGGCAACCAACGCCATTTCCCGCACCAGCTGCGGCAATGGACTTCGGGTGCCGCCTGGCTGCCACGCAATGGATCACGCCAGCGCTCCGCCGCATTGGCCCTCCACATCGAAGACCGGTGGATAGAAATCTGATCTTTGATCATGGACGGCAGTGTCCTGCCGCATTTTCGCCACGCCGGTTGGCTCTCTGGCAGACTGCGACCACAGACATGATGGAACAGCCCGTCGACAGCACAGACGCTCCCCGATGCTGCCCACTCCGCCCCCGAAGCCGGCGCCTGCGCTGCCACATGCCCCATGTCGCTGCCCCATGTCGCTGCCCCATGTCGCTGCCCAGCCCGCCTGCCGCAACCGTTACTCTGTCGGACCACTCCGGCAAATGACAAATGACCGGCCCGGAAGCGATAGCCACAGCCGGCACAGAACGGCCGGAATGGGCTGGCGGCTGGACAAGGATGCGCAAAACTGGTTTTTCGCATGCGGGTCAACATGTGAAAACATAGTCGAGGCACTTCGGAATGGCGATTGCGGGAATCGATCTGGGAACCACGAATTCACTGATCGCGGTCTGGACCGCGGATGGCCCCCGGCTCCTGGAAAACGCGATCGGTGAAACCCTGACACCGTCCGCGATCAGCATCGCCGAGGACGGCATGGCGCTGGTCGGCAGTGCCGCACTCGAGCGTCTGATCACCCACCCCGAGCGCTCGGCTGCCGCTTTCAAGCGCTGGATGGGAACATCCACCGGGGCCCGGCTTGCCGGCCGGGATTACCGCGCCGAAGAGCTGTCAGCGCTGGTACTGCGGGCCTTGCGCGAGGATGCCGAAGCCGCGCTTGGCGAGAAAATCGACGAGGCGGTGATCTCGGTTCCCGCCTATTTCGCGGATCCGCAGCGCAAGGCGACTCTCGATGCGGCGAAGCTCGCCGGCCTCAATGTCCAGCGGCTGATCAATGAGCCGACCGCGGCCGCCCTGGCGCACGGCCTTGAGACCGTCGTGGACGGTCATTTTCTCATTCTCGATCTGGGCGGCGGCACCTTCGACGTCTCGCTGCTGCACAAGCTTGAGGGCATGATGGAGGTGCGCGCCTCGGCCGGCGACTCCCTGCTTGGCGGCAATGATTTTCGCGACGCCCTTGTCAATATTCTGCTCCAGCGCCACGCCCTTGAGGTCTCAGCGCTGTCGCGCGCGGAACTCGCGCAGATCCTTCGCGAGACTGATGGGCTCAAGCACCGCTTGAGCGAAAAGCCGGAGGCCGCTTATGAATTTGTGCTCGCCTCGCAGACCTATACCGGGTCCGTATCGCGGGACAGCTTTGAGGAAGCCGCAGCACAGCTCGTCAAACGGCTGCGGGCACCGATCGAACGCGCCGTCAATGACGCCCGAGTCGACCCTGCGAAGATCAATCAGATCGTCCTGGTCGGCGGAGCCACCCGCATGCCTCTCCTTCGTGCCCTGGTGACGAAACTGTTCGGACGCTTCCCCATGATTCATCCCCGTCCCGATCATGTGATCGCGCTGGGTGCCGCCGTGCAGGCCGGACTGAAGCGGCGCGATGCCGCACTCGAAGACATCGTCATGACCGACGTCTGTCCCTTCACGCTCGGAACCTCGGTCCTTGATGGCGCCAATCGCGGGGAAGAAATTCTGTCGCCGATCATCGAACGCAACTCCATCGTTCCGATCAGCCGCATGCAGACTTACAGCACCGCACACGACGGCCAGACGGCCATCCGGATCGACATTCTGCAAGGAGAGAATCTGCGCCCCTCGCAGAATATCACGCTCGGTGAAATCAGGATTGACGTGCCGCCAGCCCCGGCAAGACAGGAGCACGTCAATGTCCGCTACACCTACGACATAAACGGTGCTCTGGAAGTGGAAGTCACCGTACCCTCGACCCGGAAAGTCGAGCGTCGCGTCTTCCGCAACCAGAGCAATCTCAGCGAGCAGGAACTGGAGCAGCGCTTCGCCACGCTGGCGGCAATCAAGCTGCCGCCGCGCGAACAGGCGGAAAACCGGGTTCTGATCGCCCGCGCCGAGCGTCTCTATGCGGAATCTCTCGGAGAGGCGCGCGATCAGCTGGTATCCATGCTGCAGCGGTTTGAGGCCGCACTCAACGATCCCTCCACGCGGGATGCCGGGCAACTGCGCCGCGACTTCGCCGCTGCGCTTGCCCGTTTTGAGCGATCCCCGTTCTGAAACACGGCCGGGAGCGTATGGCAGATATGAGCAGCACCCCCTGGGATATTCTCGGCATCGAGCCGACCCGCGACGAACAGGAGATCCACCGCGCCTATGCGCGCATGTTGAAAAGATATCGCCCTGACGAGGACCCGGAAGGTTTTGCGCGGCTGGTGGCAGCACGCCAGGACGCGCTGGATCTGCGGGCCGCAGTGGCGGCAGGTGAAACCACGACAGACAAACCCGAGCCGACCGCATCGTTTCAGCCTCAAGGGCGGGAGACCTCTCAGGAGGTGCCGCCACCCAGCGGCGACGACGGAGATTCGACCCCTCCTCCGCAAGCCACCGGCACCGAGGCTCCGGGTTCTGCTTTCACGGCAATCATCACCCGCCTGTGGGAGTTGCTTGGGGCAATGGACGGGCCTGCCCCTGGTCCGATCTGGAATGAAGAGAAATGGCGCGCGGCGCTCGCGCAGATCCACGAGCTTGATCTCGCAGAGCGTGCTTCTTTACGCGAATTCATTGTCCAGCAGGCCCTGCCGCTGCTGCCGGTGATGCAATCCGTCACGGCGGCCACCACCGACGCCCGCAACCACCGCAGCCCGGGTCAGGTCGCCGCCGTCTGGGAAGACGAGTTTTCGATCGCCCAGAACCAGTCGGAACTGGTCCGGCTCTGCGGCGCTTCGGCCATGCTCAACTATCTTGCCTGGCTCGACTGCCACCGGCGCTTCTCGATCACAGTCGAAGGCGAAAATCGGGCGCGCATACGAGCGGCAGCCCTCTCAGAGGCCGTTGCCCGGCTCCAGCACCTCCTGCGCGGCGACGACGGCACCGGCCCGATATGGGATACGGAGCGATGGAGCTCGGCGCTCGCCGCAATGGCTGAATCCTCTCCTCAAAATTGCAACGCCTTGCGCGAGTTCATCCTCAGAGAAGCCCTGCCTTTGCTCCCGACGCTGCACTCCATCCCCACCGCCGCCAGCGACCTGCACCAGGGAAGTGGACCTTGCGCCGTCGTCGCCTTGTGGGAGGACAGGTTTTCGATTGCACGGGACCATCCCCAGTTCGCGCTGATAACCGGTGCTCACGTGATGTCGCGCTATCTTGAGTGGGCAACCTTGGCTGCACTGGCCTGTCCACCGGAAAACCGCACCAGCGCCGAGCACCAGTTCAGGGACTGCCTCGACAGGATTCTGCCGCCACGGACAACAGCCGCAGCGCCCGCTCCCGCCGAGGCCTGGGCCCCTGCCCGCTGGGAAGAACTGTTCCAGCGGCTCCGTCAGATGAATTTTGCCGAAGGAGCACGATGCCGGGATCAGATCGCTCAGCGCCTCACCCTGTGGCTGCCGACGCGCTCAAAACGGTGGCGGCGTATCCGGCGAGCGGCAAACGCACCGGCAGCCGTGGTTGAACAGCTCGAAAACCAATTCTCCCTCAGCGACAGCTTCGATGGTCCCCCTGCCAATGCAGATGGTCTCCTGCGCTACCAGAACTGGCTGGCCTGTGCGCGCCGCCAGCGACGCAACGCGGCCCTGCGCGAGCGAATCCTCCTCGTCATCGCGATCGCCATCGCCATGGCCGCCGGCTATGGTGCCACATTCTGGCTGAAATGACTGCGCCATCCACCGATCCCCCGGGATCTGCGGGACGGCTGCCGGATGTAAAAATTCCGCACCTTGAGAACCGGCTGTCGCCATCCACCCGAAGGATGCAGGGATCCTGGACCTGGCCAGGGGGATTCAACCCGCTGCAAATTTGACCGCGCTGCGGTCTTGCCGTCGTCGCTCACGAGGTTCCTGCGGCACGTGGCCTGATGCCGTCATCGCGGCCTGGATCTTCGGTCTTGAACTTTCGGCCTTGAACTTTCGGCCTTGGCTCCTCGGTCCCGCCTCGCTCGTCGAGCGGCACTGGCCCACGGCTGCCGATTCATCACACCTCACCTGGGGCAGATCCGGCCAAGAAGAGGTTTTTCCAGATTTTTCCCGAGAACCCGCGGACGCGGCCTGATTTGGCAGTTTGGAACCAGAAAACAGAAGGTCCGACAACGCAGATCCACTCACTCGTGCTGGCCGTTGCCAGCGCGTTCGTCGGGATCCTTCGGTGGCCTTGCAGCCCAGTTTATAACCTGAAGACGAGGCACACGAGCAAACTCACCCGTATTTGCAGTCACCAACACCGCACCAGCCCGGCGTGCCTGAGCTGCGATCAACACCTCGCAGGGCCCGATAGGCGTGCCCTGGCGCCTCAAATGTGCTCTGATGTCGGCTGCCTCGTCTGCGTCCGCTTCGCTGAACTCAATAATATCAATACTTCCAGAGGCGACAAAAAGAGCAATCTTTTCCTCATTGCCACGCTGGCGCTCGCTGGCTGCCGCGCCATACTTCAGCTCATGGAAGACGATCACCGACATGCCGATACAGGTCCCGGCCTTGCGCGCAGCCGCAAAATGTTTGCGAACCTGCTCGGGACGCCCGTTCAGGAGCGCGATGGTCACAGTCGTGTCGAGATGGATCATTCATCGAACACTCTGCGGTCAGCAGGGAGTGCGGGCTGATCGCGCCCGCTCTGCATGAATGGCCGATCACCAAGTTCGTCGATTTCCGCCCAAGGCATGGCGTCGCAGCCCATCGGCTCCAGGATTACGCGGTTGCCAACTCGACTGACGCGCACTTCCTCACCTTCGAAACGGAACTCCCGAGGTAGCCGCACGGCCTGACTCCGCCCGTGCATGAACAATTTTGCCGTCGCTTTCATAACCTGGCCCATATTGATGCCTATCAGATGATAGATACCGCAAATCGTCACCTCCGTCCATTCAACAAGCGGCCTCAGGCTGCGGCTTCGACAGCCACGGCCACGGTCTGCGACAATCCTGCCCGGAATCCCATCGAATCTGGGTATATTATTGTTTCCATTGATTACTTTTCATCATGGCGAGTCTCCCATGTGGCATTCATCGTTTCTCCTGTGCCTGCTGTTGACGCGTGAGTGATCACAACCTCAGGCCAGAATCCCCATCCTCCCGTGGCCGTGACCGGGCCTCTCCTTGTCCCTTCCTGAACGGTCTTTCCAGCAACGTCGCCGCCATAGCACGGGCGGCGGAACAACAGGCATCGCGCCAATTCAAACCAGTCAGGATCCGCGGTTCATTTTCCACATCCGCGCCGGATTCAGACCTCCGCGACACACTGGCCGCTGGACAAGCAGACAAGCGCACGTTGAGCGATGACTTGCCGCGAAAATGCAGGAATACAACGGCCAGTGAGAGGGCGACCCCGGTGGCAGGAGAACCGCCCTCAGCGACATCGCCGGCGCGATCATCCCTGACGCCTCTTTCCAAATTCCCAGCCGTTACCTGTCTGTGCGGCTCCGGCGCGCGTAGTTCAGCCAATCCCGGTAGCGCTGGACTCCCGCGGCATCGACAGAAGGAGCATCAAAACGCTCGCTGATGGCAAATTTGCGTTCGATCGCCTCAACAACAGAAGCCGGTCCCGTCTTCACCCCGAACCTCGCCAGCAGCCCCCAAGGGTCCCAAGGGAGCTTCGGCAGCGCTGCGGTCAGACGCTCGGCCAGGAGATCCCGGCACCGCGACAGCTCGGCGGGCGCCATCTTCCGAACCAGCACGAACAGCTCTTCCCACCGGGCCGGCTGCCAGGTGCCGCGCGAGGAACCGCGGGCCCTCCCCTGCAGCGGCGGCAGCACCCGGTCCAGACGCTCCATGAAATGATGCTCGGCCGTACTGCGCTGCTCCAGCGGACAGGCCCGGACCGCGACTTCCAGCCATTCCAGATAGCGCAACATCGCCGGTTCCCCCGGAACCCGGGAAAACGCCGGGTGATTTGCGATCGACAACTGATCTTCCCAGAAAGCCACGACTGCAGCCGGCCCGCAGCCTTCGCGCATGTCGCTCGTCACCACGCTGAGCGGATCCAGCGCAGGCAGCAGCGGCAGCAGGTTCCGGACGATGAGTTCGCGCAGGAGGTCGCGTTCTGCCGGGAACCGAGCGGAAATTTCCGACATGCAGTCCTGCCAGAGCAAAGCAATCCATATCGGACCACTCCCCTCGCCCATGCAAGCCATGTTCCGCAGCCAGGCTGTGATCTCCCCTGAGGCCCGGGCCCGGACGCGATCCCGCTCCAGCTCCGCCGTGACGCGCCGTGCGGCGTCGAGCCAGTCAACATAGTCCTCTGCGGCAGAAACGCCGCAGAACAGAGCACATGCGGGCAGATCGGCCTCGAAGGCGAATTCCTCCTCCCACAAGAGAACAACCGGACCCGGCCCGCTTCCTTCGCGCAGATCGGCCTTCACCACAGCTGGCAACGGCAATTTCGGCAACCGGCTCAGGGCTTCCCGGAGCATGAATTTGCGCAGGACCTCACGCTGCTCCGGGAAACCCTCGGCAATTGCCCGCAAGGCCGGGCGCCATTTCGCGGCATCCCATGTCGGCCCGGCCCAGTTGCCGTGCAGCAGTTTCTCCAGGCGGGCCATAGCTTGCGCAAACTCCAGTTCACGCGCACGCTCCCGATCCAGCCTGATCTCAAGGCGCCGCGTCGCGTCGAGCCAGTCGAGATAGCGACATGTGGGCAGAGCACCACAGAGCCGGACAAGCTCCGCCTCGTCGAGTTCAAACAGCAACTCCTCCTCCCAGAGCAGGACGACCAGGCCTGGCCCGCTTCCTTTGCGCAGGTCCTCCATCATCGCCTTTTGTGACGGCGGCTCCGGCAGAAAAGGCAGTGCTTCCCGGATGATGAATTCACGCAGGGCATCGCTGTGCCCAGGGAAGCCTGCGGACATTTCACCGAGACACAGGCGCCATTTCGCGACATCCCATACCGGGCCGCTGCCCTTGTCTCCGCGAACCAGTTTCTGCAGGCAGGCCATGGCCGCCATGGCCTGCCTGAAGGCAGATCCGATGGAAGGGACGGCACGCTCCCGATCCAGCTCCATCGTCAGGCGCCGCGTGCATTTGAGCCAGACGAAGTAGCAAAGCCAGGCAGGCATGCCGAAGAGGCGGACAGAATTCACCGCTTCGCGCTCAAATCCAAACGTCTCCTCCCACAGCAGCACGACCGGACCCGGCCCGCTTTCCTGGCGCAGATCCTCCATCAACGCAGCATCGGATGGCAATTCCGGCAGCACAGGCACGGCGTCCCGGACGATGAAGTCACCCACGGCCTCGCGGTGCTCAGGGAACTCAGAGGACATCTCACCAAGCCACGCGCGCCATGGCGCCACATCCCATGTCGGGCCGGAGCCGTTGGTGCCGAAAACCAGTTCCTTCAACCGGGCCATGGCCTCGGCAAGAGCCATGGCGCGAGCGCGCTCCCGCTCCAGATCAATGGTCAGGCGCCGTGTGCAGTCGAGCCATACGAGGTAGCGAAGCATGGCGGGAGCGCCACAGAACCGGGCGAGTTCGGTCTGATCCGACGCCAGCGCAAACGCCTCCTCCCATAACCGGGCAACCAGACCCGGTCCACAGCCTTCGCGCAGGCCCTCCATCACGCTCGCATCGGATGGCAATTGCGGCAGCACAGGCAGCGCTTCCCGGACGACGAAGTCGCGCACGGCCTCACGCTGCTCAGGGAACTCAGAAGACATTTCGCCCAGCCACCTGCGCCATGGCGCCGCATCCCATGTCGGGCCGGAGCCGTTCATGCCGCCAACCAGTTCCCTGAGCCGGGCCATGGCCTCGGCAAGAGCCATGGCGCGAGCGCGCTCCCGCTCCAGCTCGATGGTCAGGCGCTGTGTGCTGTCGAGCCAACCGAGGTAGCGAAGCATCGCAGGAGCGCCACAGAGCCGGGCGAGTTCCGTCTGATCCGATGCCAGCGCAAACTCGTCCTCCCAGAACAGGACGACCAGACCCGGTCCACAGGTTTCGCGCAGTCCCTCCATCACGCTCGCATCGGATGGCAATTCCGGCAGCACAGGCAGCGCTTCCCGGATGACGAATTCGCGCACGGCCTCACGCTGCTCAGGGAACTCAAAGGACATTTCGCCCAGCCACCTGCGCCATGGCGCCGCATCCCAGGTCGGTCCGGAACCGGTCGTGCCGAAAACCAGTTCCGTGAACCGGGAAATGGCCTCGGCAAACGCCAGGCTGCGCTCCCGCTCCCGCGCCAGCCCGATCCTGAGGCTCCGCGCGGAGTCGAGCCAGGCACGATACTGATACAGGGTGATCTTCCCGCAGACTTGCGCAAGTTTCGTCTCGTCGGCCTCCAGAGCGAAGCTTTCCTCCCAGAGGACAACGACTGCACAAGGCCCGCGCTCCTGGCGCAGGTCCTCCTTCATCATCGCCTCGGATGGCCGTCTCGGCAGGGCAGACAGCGCTTCCCGGACGATGAATCCACGCACCGCCCCAAGCTGCTCAGGGAACTCTCTGGCTATTTCACAAAGCACCGTCCGCCATATTCCACCATCCCAGGTCGGGCCGGACCCACCGGTGCCGTGAATCAGCGCCTTGAGCCGCGCCATGGCCTCAGCGACAGCCAGAGCGCGCGCGCGTTCCCGATCCAGCTCCATCTTCAGGCGCCGTGTCCTCTCAAGCCAGGCGCGATACTGATACAGGGTGATCCTGCCGCAGAGGCGGGCAAGTTTCTTCTCGTCGGCCTCCAGGGCGAATCTTTCCTCCCAGAGGACTGCGACCACGCCGGGCCCGCTTCCTTCGCGCAGGTCCTCCATCATCCTCGCCTCGGATGGCATTTTCGGCAGTACAGACAACGCCTCCCGGACGATGAATCCGCGCACGGCCTTGAGCTGCTCAGGGAACTCTGTCGATATTTCGTGAAGGACCGTCTGCCATTTTCCGCCATCCCATGTCGGGCCGGACCTGTCGGTGCCGTGAATCAGCTCCTTGAGCCGGCTCATGGCCTGCGCGACAGCCAGAGCGCGCGCACGTTCCCGATCCAGCTCGCTCTTGAGGCGAAGCGTCGCCGCGAGCCAGGCGCGATACCGACGCATGGCGCCATCCCTGCAGAACCGGTCAGGCGTGAAGAGGTCAAAACCAAAGGCATCCTCCCACAGCATGACGACCACACCCGGCCCGTGGTCCTCGCGCAGTGCGCTCATCGCCGCCCTTCCCGACAGCAGTTTCGGCAGCGCAGACAGTCCTTCGCGGGCGATGAATTCGCGCACTGCCACACTGCGCTCAGGGAACTCTTTTTTCATCTGGCGAAGGACCATGCGCCATTTTCCGCCATCCCATGTCGGGCCGGACCCGCCTGTGCCGTGAACCAGTATTTCCAGCCGGACCATGGCCTCCGCAAAGGCCTGCTCCCGCGCTCGCTGCTGCTCCAGCGCGATAGTCAGGCGCCGCGCAGCCCTGAGCCAGCTAAGGTAGCACAACATCGCGGGAACGCCACAGAACCGCACCAGTCCCGCCTGTTCCGGCTCAAACCCGAACTCCTCCTCCCACAGCAGCACGACCGCGCCCGGCCCTCTGTCCTCGCGCAGCTCCCTGGTCACCACCTCGTCGGATGGCAGATCCCCCAGCACAGGCAGCGCTTGGCGGAGGATGAATTCGCGCAAGGAGCGCCGCTCTGTGAGCGAAACTTCATCGATCCGGGTCAGCACCGCGCGCCATTCAGCAGCATCCCAGATCGGTCCCGGACCGCACTCCCCGCTGCCATCAACCAGTCTCCGAAGCCGCGCCAGGATCTCCGTGAAAGCGCGATCTCCGTCGGGTGTGTCCCGACGATCGGTGGCGAAAATCACCGTTCCGCAGAGATCCCTTGAGGAAAAGCCGCGAGGGCCATCCCCCTCCGACGGCTGAGGAACCCGCCCCTTTGCGCCATCCTGCGAACGGTTGCCTCCCGCGCCCGAATCCCGCGACGAAAAGCCCTGCCCGTCTCCGCTCCCCGATTGTTGCCAAGCTGTGGCGGGCTCTCCTGGCGTCTCTCTGCCGCCACCTGACGCCAGCTCGAGGGCGAGCTTGCGCGCCGCCACCAGTCGCTGGAAGCCTTCGAAGTCCTCGTCCGGCCTATATCGCCTGAGTTGCCGCGCATAGGCACGCTGGATCGCCGCTTCGTCGCTTGTCGGCTCAATGCCCAGAACATCCCAGGGGAAACTGCTCACCGACCGCTCCTTGCGCCTCGTCTCAGAACCGGGATCGCTCAACACGGGCCACGGCGGCGAAGTCACAGCGCAACGGGCTTGCCCTCCACACTCCCGGAGGGCTGGTCGGGCAGCGAGGAGCGGTGCTGCGCAGGAGAGCAACGCCATCCTGCGCAATGCGGCCGACGGCGGACGGTGTCAGCCTTTCCCAAGACGCATTCTCCACACGCCCAGCCTGGCCCACAGCCGCGACCGGGACATGCGAATTTGTCGTCTTGAGATCAATTCCGGCAATCGCCATCCGCAAACAGGCTCCACCTGCAAGGCGGTTCCAGACTGCCCGAGAAGCCGGTTTTGCACCTTGTCCAACCGCAAGCCGTGGCCACCCCGACAGAGGATGTGGCAAGCCGACCCGGGTTTGAGGCAGGCAATCTGACGCATTGGTGGGAGGAACCGCAATTTTCATGCGTGCCCACCCGGCAGCGTCACACCGAACCGGTCAGGACTTCTCCGGCCCATCCAGAAGGCTCGCACCGGCGCATCCGGTCTCACGAAGTGGCGAAACTCAGCCTCTCGCGCCAACCCTCCGCAGCGGCCCCACGGAGCTTGCGGGCCGCCCCCATGACGGCGGACCATCCTGCGGGCCCCCCGGCGCCGCGGCTCGCTGCCGCGCGCAATCTCAGCGCAGATGTCTCCGTCTCGAGTCGCTGCACGCCCGGTCGCTGCAATGACCGCCCCCCACAGCACAACAACAGAAGGAGTCTTCGATCTTCTCAAAGAAGGAAGAACGCACGAAGCTCGGTTCGCGCTCCATCTCACCATCCCAGATCGGCGCCGTTCCGCCAATGTCCGCTGAGGAAAAGCCTTGAGAGGCATCTGCATCCGACGGATGCCGTCGGGGAACGCTGTCCTGTCAGCGGTGCTGGAAGTTCGCGCCTGGGGCATCCGACTCCCGAGACAAAGAATCCCGCCTTGCATCTCTCCCGCTCCGCTGCCCCGGCCCCTCCCCGATACTGCCTTTGGCCATCCGCTGCAGCGCAGATTTGCGTGCATCGACCAGCCGTGCGAAATTCTCCGGATCCTCATCAGGCCGACAACGTCTGAGCTTGCGCGCGTAGGCGCGCTGGATCGCGCCTTCGTCGCGGGTCGGATCAATGCCGAGAAGATGCCACGGGAAAATGCTCACGAACGGCTTTCGCTCCCGGCTTGCGCCTCAGAACGGAGATCGCTCGAAGCGGGCCAGCGCCGCCGCGAAGTCGCGGCGCAGTCGCCCGGCATCCCGGGTCGAGGGATCGTTGAGCGCGACCTCAAACTGCTGCAGCATGGAGACCAGCCGATCCCGCGCCTCGCCCAGAGACTCCGCATAGAGACGCTCCGCACGAGCGATCAGAGCCCGGTTTTCCGCCTGTTCGCGCGGCGACAGCTTGATGGCCGCCAGTGCGGCAAAGCGCTCCTCAAGGTCCTTGTCGCTGAGATTACTCTGGTTGCGGAAAACCCGCCGCTCGACCTTGTCGATCGCCAGCGCCTTGACCTCGACCTCCAGCGCACCATTGATATCATAGGTGTAGCGCACCGCAACCGTCTGTTGCCCAGCCGGTGCCAGCGGCACGCCAATCTCGATCTCGCCAAGCTTGGTATTCTGCGACGGCCGCAGATTCTCCCCCTGCAGCACATCAATGCGAATGCAGGTCTGTCGGTCCTGCGTCGTGACATAGTTCTTCATGCGGCTGATCGGCACGATCGAATTACGCTCAATGATAGGAGACAGCAGTTGTTCTTCCCGATTGGCCCGATCAATCACCGCGGTTCCCAGCGTGAACGGACAGACGTCGGTCATGACGATGTCCTCGAGTGCCGCGTCGCGGCTCTTCAGCCCGGCCTGCACGGCGGCCCCGAGCGCGATGACATGATCGGGGCGCGGATGAATCATCGGGAAACGCCCGAACAGCTTCGTCACCAGCGCACGCAGGAGCGGCATGCGGGTAGCGCCGCCAACCAGCACGACCTGGTCGATCTTTGCGACATCCATGCCGGCGTCGTTGACCGTGCGTTCAATCGGCGTCCGCAGCCGCTTCACCAGCGGTGCTACCGCTTCCTCGAAGCTGTCCCGCGACACCGTACCGTTGCGCGCTTCACCTCCGAGCAGGAATTCATAAGCCGCCTCGGACTTCTCGGTCAGGCGATGCTTGAGCCGGTCGGCTTCATGAACAATCTGGGCGATCTCCGTCCGCTGCAGCTTGCCGGCATCAAGATCATGACGCTTGAGAAGAACGTTGACGAGGACGTCACGGAAGTCATTGCCGCCCAGCATGGCATCACCGGCTGAGCTGCGCACCTCCATCATGCCTTCAAGCTTGTGCAGGAGCGAGACGTCGAAGGTTCCCCCGCCCAGATCGAGAATGAGGAAATGACCGTCCTCGACAGTCTCAAGCCCATGCGCCAGAGCCGCCGCCGTCGGCTCATTGATCAGCCGCTGCACATTCAGTCCGGCAAGCCTGGCCGCATCAAGTGTGGCCTTGCGTTGCGGATCGTTGAAATAGGCCGGGACCGAGATCACTGCCTCCTCGATCCGTTCGCCGTGCCGGGCTTCCGCATCCTCGCGCAATGCCCGGAGCACCAGCGCCGACAGCTCCTCGGCACGATAATCCCGGTCGGCGAGCCGGGCTCCGGCCGACGTCCCCATCCAGCGTTTGAACGAGGCCACCGAACGCTCCGGGTGGGTGATCAGACGCTCAAGAGCGGCGCTGCCGACCACGGCGACGCCATCATCGGCGATGCTGACCGCCGACGGCGTCAGGGTTTCGCCAAGGGCGTTTTCCAGGAGCTTCGGCCCGTCCGCGGTCCACACCGCGATCAGCGAATTCGTGGTTCCCAGATCAATTCCAGCAATTGCCATCCCAAACCGCCTCCACTCACAGCACGCCATCGAGAAGCCAGTTTCGGTCCCCATTGTCCAGCCATTAACCCCGTAGCCCCGCGGCCTGGCGGCTTGGCGGAGGAGGAGGAGGAGGAGCAGGACGACAGCTGCAGTGCTCACGGGAACGTGAAGCGCAACCATTTCGGTGCGACTCTCCTGCCGCGCACACTGCTCTCCCTCCGCCCTCGCCAGGCGTCCAACCTCACTGCTGCGCCCAGATCCCATCGCCTGGTGACGCACCACCACCGGTAACCAGCCACCGCCAAAACAGGCGTTGGATCTCCAGTGCCATCACGACCGTTCTCGCCATATCTCACGGCACCCGTCCCTCCCCACCTTGCGCTGGACTTCCACGACAGCCGACAACTGCTGCTGACTCGAGCCAGATCCACGATGAATTCCGCGCCAGGCGTCTGACCGGCCGTTTCCGATCCAGGTCTGCGGCTGCTGACCTCAACGCACATCAGCGCCCCGACGATCATCCCGGGAACCGGGACTCCGCGGGCTAAGGAGCCGAGAGAAAATAAGTAAATCGCTTCCGGGCCGGATGTGGGCGATTTTCGCACATTCCCAGCACCAATTTGGGAAGCGATTATTCCGCAACGGCTCCTAAGTCCGCTGCCCAAAATGGTTCAAAGGTCGTTCGTTTGACAGCTGCCGCAATATCGGGAATAGCTTTGGCGACCGAGAGGTGCGTCGTTGATGCCCTCAAGACAGGACGGACCCGGAACCCGAATGGCGAGACAATTGCCGGCGATTCAGGAACGACGACACCTCATGAAACGACATCGCGTGATCGGAACATCCGAAGCGGCAATTCGTGCCGCAGAAATACAGTTGAACCGCGAACTGCCAAAATCCTTCTCCGATTGGCTATTGACACACAACGGTTTGGGGGATCGCGAAGCATTGATTTTTCCAATCTATGATGCTCGCGATCCGCGAAAAACGTGGGACTCCATCGTGCGTCATTTTACCTGGGACTGGCAGCAGTGGCAGGAGAATTTCTCAGATGAGCCGCACGATTTTTCCGGTCTCCTGCCGTTTGCTGAATTCGGCACCGGTGACTATTACTGTTTCGATTACAACACGATTGGTGGTGCTGGTGAACCTGTCGTGGTCTTATGGCGGCATGAAACCGGCCAAACCCGCAAAATTGCAGACAATTTTGCTGCCTTCCTGAGAATGCCCTCATCCACGCGGCTGGGAGAACCCTGGCCGTGATCGCCATCCCTTTTTACGCGATTTCCGGCTTCGGCCCCCTTGGTGAATGGTGAACTGCTGACGCACGAACCGCTGCGGCGATTCTTTCTCGGCGAGATCGACGACATGACATCGATTCGATATTCGAGGTTCGAGGGCACCACCGGCTCCGCTGTCGTACGGGTCACGGGTCGTCCGATTGCGTGAACGACGCCTTGGTTTGCGGATTTCCGTCACTCCTTTTACGGGCACGCTCAGCCGAGGGCGCATCGTGTCCGGCATCTGCACCTCGGGCTCTCTCCCATCGCCACCGCGTCATTGCCGGGTTATGAATCCCCCACGCTGCGAATTCGCCCTGCAAAACCGCGAGCCCTCGCCGTCTACCCCCCGCTCTCCCCCTCGGCCTGCAGCGCGTTTGCGATTTTGCGCATGGCGTCAAGCCATTCCGACTCCTTCTCCAGCAGCAGATCGAGGGGAATCTCCGACCTGCCATCGAAACGCACATACCACGCGCCTCTATTGGTAAAGCTGTCCTTGAGAACAGCCCTGTCTGCAGGCAGCAGGTCCACAACCCTTTCCAGGAAATTCAGACCGATCGTTGATCCGATGTAATCATCACACGCCGCGGCTCCCCCGACATACACGGTTCCGTTCGGATAGATCTGGCCAAGATTCACCGAATGCTCGCGGCCCTTCACATAGATATTGAATGTACGACGCAATTGCGGCGAGCAGCCGGCCACCTCTGCTGCATGGAGCAATTTGCGTACTCTGTCGGGATATTTCTCATTGCAGGATCCAAGCTTGTCATAAAACTCCTGCTCGGAAATTGTCGCCGATTTCTCCGGCTCGGAAATCTTCTTCGTCGCCAGTTTCCCCTCTTTCTCGACCACGAACACCCTGCGGGCATCCGTTTCGGTCGCGAGCAGCACGCGCGGCTGGACATAATACGGTCCCCCGTCATCCCCCTGATAGATTGCAATTTCCACCAGTCCGAACTGGAACCGCAGCGACGAGCGATCCCCAAAGTCGAGGATCTCCGGCAATCCGGCCTTTATGCCTTCACCAACGACAAGGACAAGAAACGCCCCCTGGTTGAGCGCACCCGTCACCGCGTCCCGGAACGCCACTTTGACATCGTCCGGAGCATCTTCTCCCAATACCGCCCACGCCAGAAAGTCCTCGCTTTCTGACTTCGCCGCCCTGGCCGCAGTCGCTTCAAACTCTGAATATGTCACTTGCGCGAGCGCCTCGGCAAAATCGAGCACCTCGCCGGCCACCGTGCGCAACGCCTCCACACTGTGCCAGAGCCTGCATGCGACGATGCAGATACGGCCATCCGGATTGATCAGCAGGTTATCAATGGACCCGGTGGCAAGACCCAGGTCCCGACAAACCGGCTTGAGACGGCTAAAGGACTCGTCCAGTTCCTCCGCCCGCAACGACCACGACGCATTGCAGATCAGGTCCCGGAGGAATTTCTCCGGGAAATGACCGCTACCGCCTGATTTTTCCTGCCTGACCCGCCGCATGCACCGGGGCTTGTGTTCTCCATCCAGAGACGCCACCAGGACCGGGGTAGAAAATTGCAGTGCCATATCCCCCTCACTCGTTTCACGGCATGCTCACCCGCGGGCGACGCCTCGTGTCCGGTATCTCGTCCCCAGGCACCCCGGGACCTCTCCCATCTCCACCGCGTCATGTGCAGCTCCCAAATCCCGCACACCGCGAATCAACCGCGAGCCTTCGCCGTCTATCCCCCGCCCTCGCCCTGCAGCGCGGTAACAGCTTCGGCTATGGAATCAAGCCATTCCGACTCCTTCTCCAGCAGCAGATCCAGCGGAATACTCGACTTCCCGTCGAAACGCACATACCAGCTACCCTTGTCAGGAAAGCTGTCCTTGATATTAACTCTATCGGCAGGGAGCAGACCTGCGATCCTTTTCATATAGTTGTATCCGATCGGGGGGCCGATATCGTCATCACGCGCCGCCACTCCCCAGACCGTCACCGTTCCGTTCCCGGCAATATTGCCAAGATTCAGCGAATGCTCCGCGCCGCTGACATACAAATTGTACTTTCTGAGCAATTCTGGCTCGCATCCAACCTCCTGAGCCGCATCGAGAAACTTGCGTACTCTGTCGGGATATGCCGGATTGCAGGATCCAAGCCTGTCATAAAATTCCTGCTCTGAAATTGCCGTCGATTTCGACGCATCGGACATCTTGCTTGTTGCCGGTTGGCCCTCTTTCTCCACCACAAACACCGTGCGTGTGACCGTTTCCGGCTCCAGCAGCAGTCGCGGCTGCACATAATACGGTCCGTCCTTATCCCCCTGATAGAGCGCAATTTCCACCAGCCCGAGATTGAACCCAAGCGCTGAGCGATCCAGAAAATCCCGGATCTGGCGCAATCTTGGTCTGATATCGTCACCCACAATAAGGATGAGAAACGCCCCCTGCTCCAGCGCAAGCGTCACCGCATCCCGGAACGCCAGCTTGTCATCTTCCGGAGCATCCTCCCCCAACACCGCCCACGCCAGAAAGTCGCTCCTCTTCGATTTCGCCGCACTGGCGGCGGCCGCTTCAAGCTCCGAATATGTCAGCTGCGCCAGCGCCGCGGCATAATCGAGCACCTGTCCGACCACATCGCGCACGGCTTCCGGATTGCGCCAGAGCTTGCATTCCACAATGCAGATCCGGCCATCCGCATTGATCAGCAGGTTATCAACGGAGCCG
The DNA here is from genome assembly GCA_009781045.1 of Alphaproteobacteria bacterium. Taxonomy (GTDB): domain Bacteria; phylum Pseudomonadota; class Alphaproteobacteria; order Rhizobiales; family Xanthobacteraceae; genus Bradyrhizobium. The sequence goes on along the minus strand of WQYW01000071.1, from coordinate 4,126 downwards.
ACCGGAAGGCTGAGTTCCCGACAAACCGCCTTCAGCCCGGCAAAGGACCGGTCCAATTCCTCTACTGGCAACGACCACGGCGCATCGTGGACCAGGTCCTGCAGGAAATTCTCGGGGAAAGCGCTGGCACCGTCCGACTTCTTCTGCCTGACCTGCCCCATGCGCCCGGGCTTGAGGTCTCCATCAAGGGCATGCACCAGGGTCGGGGTCAAAAACTGCCGCGTCATATCCCGCTCATTCTTTTCGTTGCATGCTCACCCGATGGCAACGCATGACGGTTGGCATCTCTACTCCCGAATACCCCGTCCTGCAACGCAACTAACGGTAGCGCGGTAGCGACCTGAAATGCGGTTCCACGTCGTCAACATGAACGAAGGGTGATTGGTCACCAGCTCTGCCCAGCGACGAATGGCCAGAAAGTCCGGCACGCTCGACGTCCGCAGCCAAGGAATCCCCTCTTTTGCCGCTGGCGGCGCGTCTTCTGTGGCGGTCTCGCTCGTCTCGTTCAGCTCCGGTATGCGGCCCTGCCCGACCCAACCAGAGGACCGCGATCCCAAGGAGATATATTTCCTGTCCCCGCAGACAGGCACGATGTACAACACGCCGACAGCGGCGAAAATATCAATGCAGGTGATCACGGGATCGCTCCCGCCAACGCGTCATTTCCCGGTCAGGAATCCCGCACGCTTTGAGAATCCGCCCATGAAAACCGAGAGCGCCTGCCGCTTCCCTTCTATCCACCGCTGTAGCCCACGGCCGTCAGCGCGTTTACGACTTCGCGCATGGCCTCCAGCCATTCCTTCTCCTTCGCAAGCAGCAGATCGAGCGGAATGCTCGACTTTCCGTCGAATCTCACATACCAGTTGTGCTTCTTGTCAAAGCTGTCATTGATCTCACCTCTTCCTGAAGGGAGCAGATCAACAACCCTCTTCATATAGTTGGTGCCGATCTCTTTGCCGATCTTATCATCACGCGCCGCCATTCCCCAGATCGCCACCGTTCCGTTCGAAGCAATATTCACGAGAGTCAGCGAATGGTCCGCGTCGCTGGCATAGATATTATATCTCTTGAGCAATTCCGGCGCGCATCCGACCTCCTGCGCCGCCTCGATCAGCTTGCGTACGCGGTCGGGATATGCCGGATTGCGGGATCCGAGCTTTTCATAAAATTCCTGCTCTAAAATTGTCGCCGACCTCTCGGGTGCGGAAATCTTCTTCGTCGCCAGTTGCCCCTCTTTCTCCACCACGAACAGCGTGCGGGTCACCGTTTCGGTCGCGAGCAACAGTCGCGGCTGGACAACATACCGTCCCCCGTCAGCCGCCTGATAGAGTGCAATTTCCACCAGTCCGAACTGGAACCGCAGCAGTGAGCGATCCCGAAAGTCCAGAATCTGTCGCAACCCGGCTCGTATGCCCTCACCAACGACGAGGACCAGAAACGCCCCTTGCTCAAGCGCGAGCGTTACCGCGTCCCGGAAGGCCTCCTTGTCGTCTTCGTCCGGAGCCTCCTCTCCCAATACCGTCCACGCCAGAAAGTCGTCCCTGTCAGATTTCGCCGCCTCTGCTGCAGCCGCTTCAAACTCTGAATATGTCAGCCCCGCGAGCGCCTCGGCAGAATCGAGCACCTCACCGACCACCGTGCGCAGGGCTTCCGGATTGTGCCAGAACCTGCATGCGACGATGCAGATATGGCCGTCCCTGTTGACCAGCAGGTTATCAATGGAGCCGGTGGCAAGGCCGAGGTCCCGACAAACCGGTTTGAGACCGGCAAAGGACCGGTCCAGTTCCTCCGCCTGCAACGGCCCCGGCTCATCATGGATCAGGTCCTGAAGGAATTTCTTCGAGAACCGGCCAGTCTCTCCTGACTTTTCGTGTCTGACGCGCCGCATGTGCTGCGGCTTGAGGGCGCCGCCAAGAGCCTGCACCAGGACAGGGGTCGAAAATTGCCGCGTCATCACCCCCCACTCCCTTTTCAAGGCACGCTCACCCGATGGCAGCGCATGGCGTCTGGCAGATCTACCCCGGTATTGCCCCCTCCTGCAACGCTCGCACAAGTGCCCCAAGTGCCAAAGTCCCACGAGCCCAAGTCCAACGTGCCCAAGTCCAACGTGCCCAAGTCCCGATGGCGCGCAAGGCGACACAGCTCGTCAGTCGCTCCCTTGTCTTCACAGGAATTATATTGCGCAACTGCTCGCCACAGCCGCACTGACCGGAGCCCGCCTGTGCCAACTCGCCCTCAGCGCCTCGCCGGGGCGACCCCTCACTTCATCGCACAGTCATGGGCATAGGAATCGACATCCTCGCTCGCCACTTTCGACAGCGTCCTGGTGGTGAAGCTGCCATCCGCGCCCTGAACCACTTGCAGGAGATAGAAGTCCTGGATCGGGAAGTGGTTTTTGCCAAAACGCATTTTGCCCCGAACCGACGGGAAGTCTGCGGCCTCAAGCGCGGCGCGGATCCGGCTCTTGTCGCTCATGTCGCCCTTGAGCGAGCGCACCACGCTGTCGATCAGCATCACCGCATCATAGGCCGAGGCCGAGAAATTCGAGGGTTCCCGGCCGTATTTCTTCTTGAAGCCCTCGACAAAACGGCGATTGGCGTCGTTGTCGAGGTCCACCGACCAGAACATCGTCATCAACGCGCCTTCCGCCAGCTTGCCAAGCTGGGGAATCGTGATGCCGTCGAAGGTGTAGTTCGAGTAGAGCGGAATCTTGTCTTTCAGGCCCGCCTGCTGGTACTGCATGACGAATTGCAGCGCATGAGCGGGGGGATAGAAAATATAGACGGCATCGGGATTGGCGGCCTTGAGGCGCGCAATCTCTGAAGAGAAATCGAGCTGATCGGGCCATTTGGTGTAATCCTGACCGACCACCTCGCCCTTGTAGGAACTGAGGATGCCGCTCACCATCTCCTTGCCGGCGACGTAATTTGGCGCCATCGCATAGAGACGCTTGACGCCCTTGCGGTTCAGCTCTTCCCCCAGCGCGCGCGGCGCCTGCTCACTCTCATCGCGCACCGCAAAGAACCACGGCGAACACGCCTTTCCGGCAAGCGGCGCGGGACCGGCATTGCTGCTGAGCAGGAAGGTCTGATTGTCGGCCGCCACCTTATAGGCGCCCATCATCACGTTGCTGTAGTTATAGCCGACGAGGAAATCGACCCGATCCTGCAGGATCAGTTTTTCGGTCTTCTGCCTGCCAAGTGCGGCATTGACGCCGTCATCCTCGATGAAAAGCCGGACCGGAATTCCTGCCATCTTGGCGCCCAGCTGCTCCAGCGCCAGATCGACGCCTTCCTTTGCCGCCTCGCCCGGGGCGGCAGCCGAGGTGGTGAAGGTATTGACCAGCCCGATCCGGATTTCGCTCATTGGCGCTGCCATCGCCGCCTGTGTCAACACCATGCCCAGACCGCAGCCCAAACAGCTCACCAGGCTTCGCCTCGTCATGGTCCACTCCCTGTTCCCCCGCCCCTCCCTCGCTGGCGCAAGGGGAAGCGTCATTTCCGCCGGGGATCGTCGTGTTCGCGCGATCCACTCTCTGCAACTCACGACTGAATGAACCTTCAGTCATGATCGGGAACCATGACCTCTCGCCCCTGGCAAGTCAAGTTTGACTCCTCACCGCCCTCGCCAATGGCGTGGTCGTTCCACGCCGCAGTGCAACACATCCGGTCTCGTCAACCGATGGGCCCGTGCTGGCCGAGGTCCACCTGGGCCCTGCCGGGTTCGGCGACGCCTCCACTACTTAAGGGGCACCGGACAGGATGGCTGGTTTTCCCGTTTTCGTTTCCCGTCGGTTGTCAAGGGAGCGTTAAGGAACGGGAAACGGCGACAGAATTCGCAAGTGCAGTGATCCGGGGAGGTTTGCGATGCGTCGGGGTTCAGCCGGGCTGTACCGGGCGTCAGCCAGGCGGCTGCGCTTGGGCGCAGCACGGATCGGTTCACACCTCGGCCTTGCGGCAACGCCGTGCCGGCCGCAACCGGCGCAAACGTCACGGATGACGCATTGCCGTCATCTTCGCCGGCTTTCCCGACCTATCGGATCAGACGCCGTCGTTGTGCCGCGCCGCAAGCTCGCTATCAAGTTCCATGGTCAAGGCGTCCTCCATGACCGGCAGCAGCGCACGAT
>WQYW01000070.1 GCA_009781045.1 Alphaproteobacteria bacterium | reverse complement strand
TGGCGAACATTGCCTCGTTGCGAGCGGAAAGTCGGGGTCACGGTGTCCAAACCGCTTGCTGCTCATGATTCTGAGTGGCGACAAGCGGATCCTCCCACGGGTTTTTGACCGATTACGATTTTTTCCCCGGGTTGAAGGATCGGGATCTGCCGCGCCATATTCTGGTGTCCGATTTCGCGCGGTTCCGGCTCTATGATCTTGAAGCGCGCTCGGTGCACGAGTTCCCAATCAGGGATTTTCACAAACACGTCCGCCGGTTCGGGTTCGTTGCTGGTTACATCACAACGGTTCACCAGGAGCGGGACCTCGTCAATATCCATGCCGCTGAGAAGATGGGGAAACTCCATGACAAGCTGAAGGCTATAGGTTACGACGGCCACGAACTGCAGGTCTACCTTGTTCGTCTGCTCTTCTGCCTGTTTGCTGACGATGCCGCCATTTTTGAGCGGAAACAGTTTCAGGACCTTATCGAACTGCGAACCGCGGAGGATGGACAGGATCTTGCCCAATGGCTGGGGCGTCTATTCGAGGTGCTCAACACGCCGCCTGAGAAACGGCTGAGACGTATTGATGAAAAGCTGGCGGAATTCGGCTACGTCAACGGCAGCCTGTTCACGGAACGCTTGCGGATTGCCGGGTTTGATTGCGAGATGCGCGAAATCCTGCTGGACTGCTGCGCACTTGACTGGAGCCTTATCTCGCCAGCGATTTTCGGAGCCCTGTTCCAGTCGGCGATGAATACGAAGTCACGGCGGAATCTTGGTGCTCACTATAGCAGCGAGAAAAATGTCCTCAAGGTAATCCAGCCGCTGTTTCTCGAAAAACTACGTGCTGAGTTTGAAAGGATTAAGGATCATCCCAGGCAGCTCGCGGAGTTCCATGACAGGGTATCAAAACTGAAGTTCTTCGATCCGGCCTGTGGATGCGGGAACTTCCTGGTTGTCGCATACCGCGAACTTCGCCTGCTCGAACTGGATATCATCCGCGCTATGTGCAGGAAGTCAACGACACGGTCGCCCGACGTGACGCAGTTCAAAATCCTGTGCGATGTCGATCAGTTTTACGGCATCGAAATCGAGGAATTTCCCGCACAGATAGCTCAAATCGCGCTGTGGATGACGGATCACCAAATGAACATGCGCGTGTCGGAGGAATTTGGAAACGGTTTCTCTCGACTGCCGCTCACCAAATCGGGCAGGATCGTGCATGGCAATGCCCTGGAACTCGACTGGCGCACGATCGTGAAGCCCGCCGAGCTGAACTATGTCCTGGGAAATCCGCCATTTGGCGGGAAACGATACCAGAGCAGGGAGCAGAAATCGGATCTCGCCCGGGTGTTCAAAGGCATAAAGGGTGCGGGTGTCCTCGATTTCGCTGCTCCCTGGTATCGCCTGGCGGTCGAATACATGTGCGAAAATCCGGACATCGAGACCGGCTTCGTGTCGACCAGCTCAATTACCCAGGGCGAGCAGGTCAGTATTTTGTGGCGTGACCTCCTGGATCGTGGTGCCCGAATCAATTTTGCCCACCGGACCTTCCAATGGTCGAGTGAGGCCCGCGGCAAGGCTGCGGTGCATTGTGTGATTATCGGCTTTGCTCTGCACGATGCCGCGGAGAAGCGGCTGTTCGATTATGAAACGATTCAGGGCGAACCGCATGAGACAGGGGCGAGGAACATCAACCCATATCTGGTTGACGCAACTGACATCCTCCCCAGGAGCCGCAGGACTTCTGTATCGGACGCCCCGGCCATCGGTTTCGGGTCAATGCCAAACGATGGCGGACATTTGATGCTGTCGCCGGAAGAACGGGCGGCCCTTCTTGAAGAAGAGCCGCGAGCGGCCAAGTGGATCAGGCCCATTCTCGGCAGCATCGAATTTCTCAACGGCAAGCGTCGCTTCTGCTTGTGGCTGGCCGGAATCTCGCCTCAGGAACTTCGCCGCACACCGGCCATCTTGAAACGGTTGGAGGCGGTACGCAAAGAACGCCAGGGCAGCTCTCGTTCGACAACCCGGAAGCTGGCGGCGACTCCGGCACTCTTCGGAGAGATTCGCCAGCCGGCGAAGCGATACCTGGCGGTGCCGAAAACGTCCTCGGAGGGACGACTCTACATTCCCATGGGGTTTCTGCAACCTGCGATCATCGCGAATACGGAGCTGTTTACGATTGCTGGTGCGACCAATTATGAGTTCGGTGTTCTATCGTCCGCAATGCATATGGGGTGGGTCCGGAGCGTTTGTGGGCGGCTGAAAAGCGACTACCGCTATTCTGCGGGCATTGTTTACAACAATTTTCCCTGGCCGCAGGAGGTGAGCGACGCGCAGCGGAAGGCAATTGAAAACGCTGCACAGGCGGTCCTGGATGCACGTGCGGAGCACGGCGGAGCATCGCTCGCGGAGCTCTATGATCCCCTCGCGATGCCGGTGGAACTGGTCAGGGCCCACCGGAAACTTGATTTGGCGGTAGATGCGGCCTATGCGAAGAAGAAATTCAGTGGAGATGCTGACCGGGTTGCATTTCTGTTCGACGCCTATGGAAAACTGGTTGACCCACTCGATCCCGGATGAAGCAATGCCGAAAAAGCGGGGAATAGGAAACAAGGCAGGTCAAGGCTAAGGAAATTGCCGAAACCGCTTGGTCGGTGACCAAGACCTGCGGATGCGGTGGCTCAACGCCTGGTGATTGGAAACGGCCTCGAAGTCTGGCCCGGCTTGCAACAACTTCTTCTTCTTCGCCGATCCCGGGCGGATCAATGGCGGGAGACTCAAGGATCACGGCGGCGCTTCGCCGGCGCGATCGCAGGATTTGTCACCGCATCTGTGCGCCGAAGGCGGTAGCCCGGGCGGGATTAAGGGTCTCCTGTGCCGGAGAAGGTCTCCGGCATGGTCGGCGGGAATTCGCGACGCTCCTCGAACGCAGGCCGATGGCGTGCTGAAAGCGCGTTGGTGACGAGATCGGAACCACGGTGATGCGGAAAGGAGAGGCGGGGGCGCGCGCGTCTCCGCATGCCTCTCCATCAACAGGAGCTTCCTACCTTCGGGCATGGTTTGGAAAGGCGAACGGCTTCGTCACCCGGGGCCGATGACGAAAGCCGCCCGCAGGACTTCAGCCGGCCGGCTGCCACAGCACCAGCATGCCGTCCATGCCGAGACGGTCGATCGCCTGGGTGACGCCGCTTTCCGACAGGCGCCCGGCGAGGCTGTGCAGACCGACGGCCTCCAATGTGGCGCTCGCCGCCACGCGCAGGAAGGACAGATCGCTGAGCCGGGGGTGGAGTTTGTAATCGCGCACCGGCAGATCTTCGGAGATGTGCTTCTCGGCCACCAGCCAGGCTTTGGCGGCCTTTTCGTCGCCGATTTCATCGATCAGTCTGAGGCCGATGGCCTGGCGTCCGGTGAAGACGCGGCCGTCGGAGACCTGTTCGAGCGCGGCGTCGTCGAGGCCGCGACGGTCCTTCACCATGGTCTTGAACCAGGCATACATGTCCTTGACCAGGGCATCGAGGGCGGCGCGCGCTTCGGGGCTGGTGGGCTCATAGCCATTGGGAGCCGCCTTCAAAGGCGAAGACTTGATCTCCTCCATCTTGACCCCAACGGTTTTGAGCAGATCGGTGACATTGGGGTACTGGAACAGGACGCCGACCGACCCCACCAGCGAGGTCTGCTGGGCAATGATGCGATCGCTGGCAAGAGCGGCGATATAGCCGCCTGAGGCGGCGAGGCCCTCTACCACGACGACCACCGGCTTCTTCTGGCGCAGCCGTGTCAGTGCGTCGTAAAGCTGTTCGGCGCCGGCGGTGGTGCCGCCGGGAGAATTGATGTGGACGATGACGGCGGAGGACTGTTTCGAGGAGGCGAGCTGCTCCAGGGCTTCGACCCGGGCGTTGTCGCTGCGGATCAGGCCGTCGATCCGGATTCGTGCAATCATGTTGCCCCGCGACCCCGGACTGCCCGAAGAGGCGGCGGCGATGGCGACCACCGCGACCACTGCGGCGAGGATGCGCCAGAAGGTCAATTTACGCCGGATTCTGCGCCGATCAATGAGAAGGTCGCTATCGAGCGCCATCTGAACTCCCTCCGAACTGGTGTGACCGCAAGCGGTGCTGCCGCTTCGCGGTGAGGTCGGCGGCCCCCGAAGTATTTCTCCTCGGGGGGCCGCCGGGTCACTTTCCGTTGAAATACCGGGACCGGCTTACTTGTCGGCCTTGTCGCTGCGGTTCTTGAGGGCGGTGCCGAGGATGTCGCCGAGGGTGGCACCGGAGTCGGAGGAGCCGTACTGGGCGATGGCCTCCTTCTCTTCGGCAACCTCGAGCGCCTTGATCGACACCTGGACCTTGCGGGCCTTCTTGTCGAACTGGATCACCCTGGCATCGACCTTCTCACCGACCGCAAAACGCTCGACGCGCTGGTCGTTGCGATCGCGGGCGAGTTCGGAGCGCTTGATGAAGGTGGTGAAATCGGTGCCGGAGATCTTCACATCGATGCCGCCGTCCTTGACGTCGAGCACTTCGCAGGTCACGACCGCACCCTTCTTGACATCGCCCGGTTCGGCGAAGGGGTCGCCTTCGAGCTGCTTGATGCCGAGCGAGATGCGCTCCTTCTCGACATCGACATCGAGCACCACGGCGCGAACGAGGTCGCCCTTCTTGTAGTTGTCGATGACCTGCTCGCCGGGCAGGCGCCAGTCGAGATCGGAGAGATGGACCATGCCGTCGACATCGCCCTCGAGTCCGAGGAAGAGGCCGAACTCGGTCTTGTTCTTGACCTCGCCCTCGATCAGGGAGCCGACCGGATGGCGCTCGATGAAGACCTCCCATGGATTGCGCATGGTCTGCTTGAGGCCGAGCGAGATCCGGCGCTTGCCGGAATCGACTTCGAGCACCTGGACCTCGACTTCCTGGGACGTCGACACGATCTTGCCCGGATGCATGTTCTTCTTGGTCCAGGACATTTCGGAGACGTGGATGAGGCCCTCAATGCCGGGCTCGAGTTCAACAAAGGCACCGTAATCGGTGATGTTGGTGACACGGCCGTTGAAGCGGGAACCCAGCGGATATTTGCCCTCGATGCCCTGCCAGGGATCTTCGAGCAGCTGCTTCATGCCGAGCGAGATACGGTGGGTCTCGTGGTTGATCTTGATGATCTTGACCTTGACGGTCTGACCGATGGTCAGGACCTCGGTCGGATGGTTGACACGGCGCCAGGCGATATCGGTGACATGCAGCAGGCCGTCGATGCCGCCGAGATCGACGAAGGCACCGTAATCGGTGATGTTCTTGACCACGCCGTCGATGACCTGGCCTTCCTCGAGATTCTGCACCAGCTCCTGGCGCTGTTCGGCGCGGGTTTCCTCGAGCACGGTGCGCCTTGACACCACAATGTTGCCGCGGCGACGGTCCATCTTGAGGATCTGGAAGGGCTGGGCGTTGTTCATCAGAGGCGCGACATCGCGGATCGGGCGGATATCGACCTGGGAGCGCGGCAGGAAGGCCACCGCACCGTCGAGATCAACCGTGAAGCCACCCTTGACCTGGTTGAAAATGACACCGGAAACCTTTTCGTTGTTCTGGAACGCCTTCTCCAGCTTGCCCCAGCTCTCTTCGCGCCGTGCCTTGTCGCGCGACAGCACAGCTTCGCCAAGCGCGTTCTCAATGCGGTCGAGAAACACTTCCACCTCGTCGCCAACCTTGAGATCGCTTTCACGGCCGGGGCCGGCGAATTCGCGCAGGGCCACGCGGCCTTCGGTCTTGAGACCGACGTCGATAACGGCCATGTCCTTTTCGATGGCCACCACCTTGCCTTTGACAACCGAGCTTTCCTGCAGGTTGCCGCCGGCGAAGGACTGATCGAGCAGTGCGGCGAAATCTTCACGTGTTGGGTTGTAGTTGGTAGAAGTGGTCATTTGTTCTCCAGTTCGTGGCAATCGAAGCCGGTGGTTGGGTTTCAGATCTGTGATCGCCTCAGGCGCGGGTGGTGGAATTTCCACGAGTTCCCTCTTTCACGCGGCTCTCTTTGGAAGCCTGGCGGACGACAGAAGCCGGTTCAAAGGCCATGTGCCGCGACGACAGGCAAAGGAGAGCAGGTCCGGCTGGACCCGCGCAGGCGATACGGTGATTTTTCCGGGCCCTCGATTTATATCCGCTCCCGAAAAACGAAACGGGAACAGAAAACCGACATCTTGAGGGCGGGAGCGGGCGCTTCCTCCGGTAGCGGCCGGGGATTACCCCCGCGGCCGGCCCGCTCGGACGGCCTCGACAATGTCGATGGCGGCCCGGACGCCGCCTTCTATATCGAGTTGGGAATTGTCTAGCAAGCAAGCATCTGGAGCCGGTTTGAGAGGCGCCAGCTCGCGGTTCTGGTCACGTTGGTCACGGCGCAGGATGTCGGCGAGCACGGCAGCCTCGTCGGCCTCTTCGCCTCTGGCCCGGGCTTCAAGGACGCGGCGCCGCGCGCGGACGGCCGCGTCGGCGACCACGAAGATCTTCACATCGGCCTCCGGGCAGATCACGGTGCCGATGTCGCGGCCGTCGAGCACGGCGCCGGGCTCCGTGGCGGCAAACCGGCGCTGAAACGCCATCAGGGCGCCGCGCACCGTCGCCATCGCGGAGACCTTCGAGGCGGCCTGGCCGACCGCCTCGCTTTTGAGTCTGGGATCGCCGAACCCGGCCGGATCGAGGCCGGTGGCGGCGGTGAGCGCCGCCACCGGGTCGTCGAGATCGGCGCCCTGATCCAATAGCGCCAGCGCCACAGCGCGATAGAGCGCCCCGGTATCGAGGTGGTGGAAGCCGTAATGGCGGGCGAGGCGCCTCGCCAGAGTGCCCTTGCCCGACGCTGCCGGGCCGTCAATGGCGATGATCACGTCAGATCCGCTCCGAGTGCGCCCATCAGCGCGATAAAATCCGGGAAACTGGTGGCGATGAAGCCGGTGTCGTCGGCCGTCACCGGTGCCTTCGCACCGCATCCCATCACCAGCGCCGCCATGGCGATGCGATGGTCCATATGGGTGGTGACAGTGCCGCCGCCGGGGACGTCGCCCTTTCCTTCAACGATCAGATCATCGCCTGCGATCTCGGCCGCCACGCCATTGACGCGCAGCAGGGCAAGGGTGGCTGCGAGACGGTCGGACTCCTTGACCCGCAATTCGTGCAGGCCGCGCATGATCGTGGTGCCTTCGGCGAAGGCGGCGGCGACCGCCAGCACGGGATATTCATCGATCATGGCAGGGGCGCGGGAAGCCGGAACCTCGACGCCGCGGAGCTTTGAGAAAGTGACGCGCAGGCTTGCCATCGGCTCGCCATCCTGGCCGGGACGCGGGCTGTGCTCGATCGCGGCGCCCATTTCGCGCAGGGTGGTAAACAGACCGTTCCGCAGCGGGTTGGTCATGACGTCGTGGATGATGAGTTCGGAACCGGGGCGGATCAGGGCGGCAACGAGCGGGAACGCTGCCGAGGATGGATCACCAGGCACCACGACGCGGGCCGCGTGAAGCTCGCTCTGGCCGACGACGGCGATGCGCCGTCCCGACTGGCCCTCCGGTGTCGACGTGACCTCGGCGCCGAACTGCCGCAGCATCACTTCGGTATGGTCGCGGGTGGCGGCATTTTCGATCACGGTGGTGGTGCCGGGTGCGGCAAGCCCGGCCAGCAGTACTGCCGACTTGACCTGGGCCGAGGCCACCGGGCTGTGATAGGTGATCGGGACGGGATCACGGGCGCCTGCCAGCGTCAGCGGCAGGCGATCGCCGCTGCCGTCGACCACACGGGCCCCGATCTGGAGCAGCGGATCGAGCACCCGGCGCATCGGGCGCAGCCGCAGCGAGGCGTCGCCGTCGAATCGCGCCGTCACGGCGCTACCGGCCACAGCGCCCATCACCAGGCGGCATCCGGTCCCGGAATTGCCGAAATCGAGAGTCCCGGTCGGTGTGGCGAAGCCGCCGACTCCGACCCCGTGGACGCTCCACAGCCCCTCTGCCCGCCGTTCCACCCGTGCCCCCAGAGCCCGCATCACCGCAGCGGTGTGGAGCACGTCCTCGCCCTCAAGCAGCCCCGAAATGGTGGTTTCGCCGACCGCCAGCGCCCCCAGGATCAATGCACGGTGGGAAATCGACTTGTCGCCGGGGAGGCGGATTTCGCCGCAGAGCGCGCCGCAGGCGCGGGCGCGGAGCGGAGTTTGGGGGGGAGCAGGGGGCGCAAGGGGGGGGAGGGGGCTGGAATCGCTCAAAATCACGTCCTTTTTTGACCGCCAGCCCCGGTAGCACACTGCGCCGGAGCCGTCACGGCCACGCCGCGGGCCCAAAACCTCAAGGGTTCTCCTGCCGTATCAGGTGGGAAAGCCGGGGAAAGCGGCGCCTGCTATTGACAGCGGGCCGCTGACTAGCCAAGTGATGCACCGCTCTTGAGAAACCTGTAGGATTCCCTGGCGTGGCCAAGTCAGAACTCGGAACGAAACGTATTTGCCCGACTACCGGCAAGAAATTCTATGACCTGAACAAGAATCCCGTGATTTCGCCCTATACCGGCGAAGTGGTGCCGATCGCGCCGCTGGCGCCGGTGCGCGGACGCTCTGATGCCGCCCGCGGAGAGGTCGCCACACCGGAGCCGATGGAGGTCGAGGAGGTGTCGCTCGAGGAGGCCGATGCCGAGGAGAAGACCGGGAAGGTGAAGGCGATGGTCCCTGAAAGCGAGGACGATATCGAGATCGACGACACGCTCGACGATGATGATGACGATGATTCGACCTTCATTGCCGATGAGGAAGAAGGCGATGAGGACGTGACCGACATCATCGGTGACGTTGGCGGCGACGAAGACACCTGAGATGGTTCCGCTGCGGTCGCCCGCAAAATGGAAATCTCCTCAGGAAATCAAGCCTCAACGAGATTTTTCGAAATCAGGGCTTGCGCCCTGATGCCATCGGCGGATAGATCGTAAGGCAGTCGCGGCGCGGTAAATGGCGCGCCGCCGGGCCGGAAGGTCAAGGGGCCATAGCTCAGCTGGGAGAGCGCTTGCATGGCATGCAAGAGGTCGGCGGTTCGATCCCGCCTGGCTCCACCAATCCTTCCCCTGACATACCTGCAAAACCGCATCTTCAGCCTTGAGCTGTCACCCGCTGTCACCCGCCGTCGGCTTGACCGCCCGGTTCGGGCGCTGGATGCTGAAGTCCTGACGGTCCGGGAACATTAAGGATCGGTGGCAGCGACGGCGGACTGCCGGTTTCCAAACCTTCCCGGAAACTGCCGTGAAGCGCTCCGCTCTGAGTCACAGGGAAATCACCATGACCTGCGAAACCTCTGCCGGCACTCTGGCCGGCCTGCGCGTGATCGATCTGTCGCGGGTGCTTGGCGGGCCCTATTGCACCCAGATCCTGGCCGATCATGGCGCCGATGTCATCAAGGTCGAACCCCCGGCGGGCGACGAGACCAGGGCCTGGGGGCCGCCCTTCCTTGGCGGGGACGCGGCCTATTTCCTCGGCGTCAACCGCAACAAGCGCTCGATCGCACTGGATCTCAGCACCACAGGGGGGCGCGAGGTGCTGCTGCGCATGCTGGGGAGCGCCGACGTGCTGATCGAGAATTTCAGGATCGGCACCCTGGAGCGCTGGGGGCTGGGTGCGGAAATGCTGGCGTCGCGTTTTCCCCGCCTGGTTCATTGCCGGATTTCCGGTTTCGGTGCCGAAGGTCCCCATGGCGGCGATCCCGGCTATGACATCATCATTCAGGCCATGAGCGGTCTGATCCGTGCCACCGGTTCAGAATCCAGCGGACCGATGCGCATCGGAGTGCCGCTGGTCGACATGGCCACCGGTCTCTATGCAGCGGTTGGCATCCTGATGGCGCTGTCGAAACGGGAGCGCTGTGGCAGTGGGCAGTTTCTCGAGACCACGCTCTATGACAGTGCACTTGCAATCATGCATCCGCATGCCGCCAATTTTTTTGTCCATGGTCGCGCACCAGAGCTCAGCGGCAACGACCATCCCAATCTTTCGCCCTATACGGTATTTTCCACCGCAACCGGCCCGATTTTCGTCGGGGTCGGCAATGATGGCAGTTTCGCCAGATTATGCCGGGAGATCGGCAGGGCGGATCTGACCCAGGATCCGCGTTTTGCCCGCAACCAGGACCGGGTCGCCAATCGGGAGGCGCTGTGTGCGGCGCTGGCAGAGGTGTTTGCCGACCAGGATGCCGGCGAGCTGTGCACACGCCTGGTCGCCGCCGGCGTCCCGGCAGGCCCGGTGCGGGGCATCGACGAGGCGCTGGCGGACCCCCATACGGTGATTCGCGGCGGCGTGATCGAGCAGGACTGGTACCGCGGGGTCGCTTCTCCGATCCGCCTTTCGCGTGACCCGGCAACGCTGCGCCATCTGCCGCCGCGTCGGAGCGAGCATGGGGCCGAGCTGCTGGCCGAGTTCGGCTATGGCGCCGACGAGATCGAAGCCCTGACCCGACAGGGCGTGGTCGGCGCCGCGGCCCCGTGAGCCTGCACAATGCTGCACGATGTCGTTTGGCTTGAACGGCTGCGTCACGATGCCCATATCACCGCCTGAGGGCGCCCGAGAGGGCCCTTGAATGTCAAAGTCGCTTCGAGAGGACTTTGGAAGGCGATGTCCCGTGTTCCCACCCTGTCCAGCCCTTTTCTGCTGGGTTTCGACGAAATCGAGCGCGTCCTTGATCGCGTCGTCAAGGGTGCCGACGGCTATCCACCCTACAATATCGAGCGCTGCGAGCGGCGCGACGGCCAGCCCGAGAGGCTGCGCATCACGCTCGCTGTAGCCGGCTTCACCCGTGATCAACTCGATGTAACCATTGAGGAAAACCAGCTCGTCATCCGCGGGCGGCAGAGCGACGACAAGGTTCGGCAATATATCCACCGCGGCATCGCGGCACGCCATTTCCAGCGCACCTTCGTTCTTGCCGAGGGCATGCAGGTACTGGGAGCGGACTTGCGCAATGGCTTATTATCGGTTGATCTTGCCCGCCCGGAGCCGGAGCGGATAATTAAGACAATCGCCATCAATGAGCACGAATAATGCAGGATGTGGCGGACTCGACCGCTTGAACGATGCAAAGGAGTCGAGAACGATGACGAACAACAATGTGGCCTATGGAGCCAGAAACGTCTCCGCCGAGGCCCTGGCAGCCCTGGGCGAGGGACATATTGCCTATGTCAAGGCGATTCGCTCCGAGGATGTGGCCGACCTGTTTCCGCAGGCTCCGAGCATCGCACCGGGATTGACGCTGTTTGCGCTTCATGCCGCCGACGGCACCCCGATCATGTTGACCGACAGCCGCGAGGCTGCGGTGGCCAATGCCTGGAGCAACGAATTGCAGGCCGTCAGCGTGCACTGAAACATCGCGGCTTCGACTGGCCGATGTCCCGCTTCACGACGCAGTCGGCGACGACAGCGCCAATACTGAATAGATCGCCTGGGCATCGCGGGAGGCCCGCAGTTTTTTGGCGATATCCTGGTCGCGCAGCAGGCGGGCGATGCGGGCCAGTGCCTTGAGGTGGTCGGCTCCTGCGCCTTCGGGTGCCAGCAGCAGAAAAACCAGATCCACCGGTTGTCCGTCCATGGCCTCGAAGTCGATGGGGCGATCAAGACGTGCGAACAGGCCGAAGATTTTGCTCAGGCTCGGCAGCTTGCCGTGCGGGATGGCGACGCCATAGCCGACCGCGGTAGTGCCGAGCTTTTCGCGCTGCAACAAAACCTCAAATACCGTGCGTTCGTTCTGCCCGGTCAATTCTGCGGCCCTGCTGGCAAGCTCCTGCAAGGCCTGCTTCTTGCCGTTTACTCTTAACGCCGGGACAATTGCCTCGGGCGCGACCAGATCGGTAATCGGCATGGAGTTTTCCGAGGTAAATTCAACCGTCTGAACAGGCGGGAGCGGGAGGATGGATCAACTTTCCGGGCGAACCGGGACCAAAGTCATGAGCATCACGAGAGTTTCACACCGGCGCTGGAATCAACCCCGGCTGATGCCGGGGGCTTCTACCCCAACATAATGCCGATGCCAACTCCCGTTCACGCAGATGAAAGGACAGCCGAGCGGGCGGACCATGGAAGAGGTCTCTGCCCGCGTCAATGGTGAACAGAGCGGGGCCGGTCCGGCTCACCGGTTTGGTCACTGTTGGATTGATGCGCCTGGATCCGGCCGACATTACCGTTCGCGCATGGTAAATATCGGTCACCCGTCGTGCTGGAATGCCAGGCCGCAGGCAGCGCTGAGGTCGGGTTCCATTCCCTCTCGCCGAAATCTTGCGAAAGCGTCAATCCGGCGGAGCGGGGAGAACTTCGTGTTCCGCCCCGGCGTGTGAGGGCTGGTGTACCAAAGCTTCCACTTCCGGGTTTGTGGTGCGGTGCACGCGCCGGGCTGCCGGCCGCGATCCGGCCTGCGCCAGAAGCCATGCTGCGGCAGCATCTGCTGTCTGCCGGGTCACCTGCCCATCGGGCAGGTCGACGGGATCGCAGCAGGAGCGGCAGAGGATGAAGTCTCACGAGCGTTTGCGCGTCAGCAGAAAATCCTGCATTTCCGCTGGCTGTCGGCGAATGATGGAACTTATTCCTGTGTGGCTCCCCGGCTGACGCCGCCTGAGGCGGGTACCACCGTGGAAGCAGATTGCACCCGGATAGTTGCGGACGGATGGGGTGAAGCGTTCAGGCGCCATCTGTCCTCTCGGGCACCATCTGTCCTGCCACCCTCCCCGCGCCGGGCACCCGTTCCGCGTGCCCCGGCGCGGGGAGGGTTACGCCAGCCATTTTCTCAACTACGCCAGCCATTGTCTCAGGATCGCCACTGCGCTGTCACAGATTGCGTGAAACAGCGCCTCCTGCCGCAGTTGCGCCACTGGTTTTCGGACCCGATGGAATCGGGGTAAGCGATCACAGGTGCCGCCAGCGGCGGCGCCCGGTTCCATCACTCGCCGGCCACCAAGCAGCCTTGCTCAGGAGATGATCGCAAGCGGGGCCGACAGCCCCGACCTGCAGCCTGCTGGCACCACAACCGGCGGTGTTTCCCCGGTCGGACCGGTTGATTTCATGTGCCGGGAACCATCGATCCGTCATGGAACGTCGCAGGCCTGCATGTCCAGCATCTTGACGCTCCTCGCCGAAGTTCCGCTGTCGATCATCAGCACCACGCTCCACCGGCGGGTTCCGCAGAGCAAGGGGGTGGCGTCGCTATTGCAGCCGCAGAGCCGGATCACCTGGCCGAAATAGTGAAATTCCCTGCCCTCTTCAGCGCGTCTCAACCGATTCGTGGTAATGGAACCGTTGGTGTACGATGGCTGCCATAAGTGTGGCGATGGAACCGGCAGGGCCGGATCGGAACTCTTGCAGCAGACGTTGTGGCGTGCCGATATGCTCTCATATGCTGAATCCGCTTGTTCAGGCCGCCTTTCCGGATAAGGATGCACCGCCACATCAGGTGATTGCGGCAGCGTTGCCGGAAGGGGGCACTGGCAGCATCCAGACTATCCCGATTACTCGGGACGACGGATCGCAAGCCGGGTCAAACCAGAGCGGCAGCGCCTGAAACATGATTTTGGTGGACGGATTAGGGCGACAAAAGAGTGCCCAGGAGATTTCAGGCGCCGCAGGTGAAGTTGAAACATTCGGGCTTCCCCCAATCATAGATACGATGACTGCCCTGCAGGTCGCCAAACTGGACGAGCGCACGACAATACTTTCCAAGGTTGTTGAAAAGCTCTCCGACAAGATCGATTCCGTTGAGGAAAAGCTCTCCGACAAGATCGAAGCGGTTGAGGAAAAGCTCGCCGGCAAGATAGATGCGAATCACAAGGAACTCACCGGCAAGATAGATGCCACTCACAAAGAAATTACTGCCGTACAACAAATGATTACATCGCTTAAGACTATGGCCGATGTAGTCGCAGCCGTGGCTTCTCAGTTCGCTATAATTTTCTGGTGGGCAATGGGCCAGCGCATCGAAAAAGTGCTCGGAGCCGGACATAACCCGCCAGTTGCAACCGGAACAATGTCGGGGCCGACACCGCCCGGTCAACACCTGGAGTAATTTGCGCCCGCCCAGTCCCGGTGTGATCCGGGCGAATGCTTCCATTCCTGCACCGGTGCCTGCTCGCATATCCACTCTCTGGTCTTCCTCTTCCCACCCGATTGGCGGATTTCTGACCCGGTCCGAGCGACAAAGATTTGGATGTCCATCTGGTATGTTACACTTCGTATATCCGAGATTCGGCAGGACAGCATTCTGGATCAATGGAGAAGCACCAATCAACGCAAGTATCACTCCCATGAAATGCAGGATGCGGGTGCTCCGTTTCATGGACGGTGTGCAGAGATTTCGGCATCACCGAAATCGCGTGCATTACAACGAACGTAATAGATAATGGAGAATAGGGCAAATAGCTCGAGAGGCGGGAGGAAGAGCGTTACGGGTGTAATTCGAACCACCTGGGCGGGATGGGATCTGGCCCATTCCATCCGGAAAAATGTGCAGTCCAGGTCATGAACAGCATCGATTGCCAGCAGACCGAGCCGCAAATCGAACGTAAGCAGGAGGCAGCTGGCCTCATTTCGTCAACCTCGAATTGACCGGCCAGGGGTTTCCGCCTTTTCGCATCGCGCCTTTCCATGGCTCAACAGCACCAATCTGAATCGCCCCTGTTGCTGTGCTCATTCTCCTTCGCGGCAAGCGCCTGGGTCTGCCGCGAAGAGGACGTACGATCTCGCGCCAGACTGCGCTTTGGCCGCTGTGGACTGGAGCGCAGATCAGGCGTCAGGAGCTTTTCGGGAGGCCGGCAGGACCACCGCCGCGACCCCAGGCCGCGATTGGCGAAAGCACGCCCGGCATTTCGATCTTCTGCCGCCTGCCCCAGGCGGGGAGGCGCAAACATCCTTTTCCGTGTCGGTCGATCGGCTGCCCTCCCCTGAGCGCAGGCAATCGTGCCTTGCGTGTCGACTGTCGATGTCGCGCAGGTGAACGCAGAAAGCTGCGTGATCGGGTCATCGATGTGGTGTCATCGCACGCCTGGAGGCCCCGTTGCTGCGCGTGGATCAGGCTTTGATGGCTCGCATGTTCGTCCCTGATCCGACAATCACAGCCACAGTGCCAGGGCCCGGGAGAGGGGAGACGGGATCCGGCCTGCGACGGCGTTGCTGACAGCGGATGTGACGGCAGTCTTCCCGAACGGGTATTCCAGTCGCATGGAGGGGCGGAAGGCCTGTCAGATGCGGCTAAGACGACGCAGCATTCGCTGTCATCCTGCGCCCGGTTGTGCCGGTGATCGGGCATTGAGAACCCCTCGCGTGCCGGGTGAGGCCGTTTCTGGGTGCTTCCGCGAAAGCACTGGCGCATCGACAGGTTTCGCTGCCGCCCGCAGGGCCAATCAGGCCGAGGGCGGAACTCGAGAGGCCGCTGCCGGCTCCCGCCGGTGCGAGCGGGAGTGACATCTGGGCCGGCGGCGCCACGAAAGAGGTCGCCGCCGGCGTCCATGGTGAACGAAAGGGAGGTGGATCAGTTCGCCGATTCGGCTCCGGGGGGATCAATCCAGCCCACATTCCCGTCTGCGCGTCGGTAAATAATATTTACCCGGCCCGAGGAGCCGTGCTGGAAGACCAGGCAGGGGGCCCCGCTGAGGTCGAGTTCCATCACCGCCTCGCTGACCGAGAGCTTCTTGAGCGAGGTTGTGGTTTCCGCGATGATGACCGGGCTGTAGCCGGTGAGTTCGTGATCGTCCTCGCCTTCGCTCGGGGCCTCGATGACGTAGCTCATGGCGTCGAGCGCCGCGGCGGCACCGGCATGGGGTTTGCGTGCCGAACGATCCTTGAGGCGGCTCTTGTAGCGGCGCAGGCGCCGTTCAATTTCGAACAGGGCCTGGTCGGCGCTGGCATAGGCGTCGGCGGCGCTGGTATCGGCCTCCAGCGTCACCCCGGAGTCAAGATGCAGCGCACAATGGGTGCGAAAGCCGAAGCCGTCCTTGCTTAAGGTGATGTGGCCGGAATAGGAGCCGTCAAAATATTTCCGCAACACCTCGTCGGTGCGCCCGCTGACGCGATCGCGCAGGGGCTCGCTGAGGCTGATGCTTTTTCCAGAAATCCGCAGAGTCATGTCAAACCTCTATACTTCGCTTGGCAGATGGAACGGTTGGCGCCGCGCGACAAACAGGAAAGGCGATGGCGTGACAGGGATCCCGCGTGAAGAACAGGACCACATTGTGATCAGCCGGCAGATTGATCCGACAGTAGCGCGATTCGGCGGCCAAGCCATCAGAGCCTTTCAGGGTCACGCGCGGCATCCGGTTTTGTGGTCAAAAGGACGTTATCCAGAGTGTTCTGTTTGTCGCGGCGGCGCTGCGACGAGGAGGGAATACGCATGGCTTCACGATATTTGGCAACCGTTCGGCGTGCAATATCAATCCCGCTGGCGTGCAGGCGTTCGACGATGGCGTCGTCCGAGAGGATGGTGGCCGCGGTTTCGGCTGTGATCAGCTGGCGGATATGGTGGCGGACCGCTTCCGCCGAATGGGCTTGCCCCCCGTCGGCCGAGGGAATGGCGGTGGTGAAGAAATATTTTAACTCAAAGGTGCCGCGATTGGTCGCCATATATTTGTTGGCGGTGACCCGCGACACCGTGGATTCATGCATCTGGACCGCATCGGCAACGGTGCGCAGATTGAGCGGGCGCAGGCAGGCGACGCCATGGGCGAGGAAGCCATCCTGCTGCTGGACGATCTCGGTTGCCACCTTGAGGATGGTGCGGGCGCGCTGGTCGAGGGCACGCACCAGCCAGGTGGCGCTCTGGAGGCAGTCCGTGAAATAGGAGCGGTCGGCCTCGTTGCCGATCCGGCGCGACAGGGTGGCACAATAGCTCTGGTTCACCAGCACCCGGGGGAGGGTGTCGCTGTTTAGTTCCACCTGCCAGCCACCGTCGGCTCCGGCCCGCACATAGATGTCGGGAACCATGGCCTGGGCCGGGGAGGCCCCGAATTTGAGGCCGGGCCTGGGATCAAGGCGCCGGATTTCGGCGATCATATCGGCGATGTCCTCGTCGTCGACGCCGCAGAGGCGGCGCAGGCCGGCGATATCGCGTCGGGCGAGGAGGTCGAGCTGTTCCACCAGCGCCCGCATCGCCGGGTCGTAGCGGTCGAGTTCGGTGAGCTGCAGGGCCAGACATTCGCTGAGATCGCGGGCGCAGACCCCCGCGGGGTCGAAGGTCTGCAGCACCGCCAGCACTTCCGCGACTTCCTGCGCCGAAGCGCCGAGACGCTCGGCAACATGGTCGAGGTCGGGCGGCAGATAGCCGGCTTCATTGACCAGGTCGATCAGATGCTGGCCGATCATGCGCTGGCCCGGGTCGGTGATGGCCACCGCGAGCTGGGCGGCGAGATGGTCGGGGAGCGTCTCCCGGGCGGCGGCGAAAGCCTCAAGATCGCAGCCCTCGCCGCTTGACGCGCCACCGCTCCATTCGCTGTAGGCGTCGCCCTGGCGCTGTGCTTCCTGACGCACGGCGGCCTCGGCCGGCTCCTCAGCAAAGACATTCTCAAGCCCGGTGTCGAGCCGCTGTTCGATCTCGGCGCGGCTCGCCAGATCACGGCTCATCCAGTCTTCCTGCGCCGGATCGGTCTCGCCCGCTGGGGTGTCATCGGCTCCGCCGTCGTCGCCTGAGGGCTGCGCCAGGGAAGCTGCGGCGCTGTCCTCGCCTGGCGCCGGCTCGTTATCGTCGCTGCGCTCAAGCAGCGGGTTGCGCTCAAGTTCCTCCTCGACATAGGCAACGAGGTCCATATTGGACAATTGCAGCAGCTTGATCGCCTGCATCAGCTGCGGCGTCATCACCAGTGACTGCGACTGGCGGAACTCCAATCTCTGCGTCAGCGCCATGAGCGAAGGGAACCACAATTGTCACCGCGACGGTACAGAAGAACCGTAACGGGAACCTTTTCAAAGACTTGGTCTGAAATCTGCTTAGCGCAATCCGGTCCCGATGTATATCCCCCCGCCGGGTTTGGGGGGGCGGAAATTACAGGCTGAAGTCTTCACCGAGATAGACCCGGCGGGCTTCGGGGTGGTCGACAATATCCTGCGGCGTGCCCTCGATCAGAATCCGTCCCTCATAGACGATATAGGCGCGATCGGTGAGACCGAGCGTCTCCTTGACATTGTGGTCGGTGATCAGAACGCCGATGCCGCGATTGGTGAGGTGGCGCACCAGATCCTTGATGTCGCCGACCGCGATCGGGTCGATGCCGGCGAAGGGCTCGTCGAGCAGCATGTAGCTCGGCTGTGTGGCGAGCGCGCGTGCGATCTCGACGCGGCGCCGCTCGCCGCCCGACAGGGCGATCGACGGCGATTTGCGCAGCTTCGTGATGTTGAATTCCTCGAGCAGCGAATTGAGCTGGGCCTCGCGTTTCCTGCGTGACGGTTCCACCACCTCGAGCACCGCGCGGATATTCTGTTCGACGCTGAGGCCGCGGAAAATCGACGATTCCTGCGGCAGATAGCCGATCCCGAGGCGCGAGCGCTGATACATCGGCAGGCGCGTGATGTCATGGCCGTCGAGTTCGATGATGCCGCGATCGGCCTGGAGTAGTCCGCTGATCATGTAGAACACGGTGGTCTTGCCGGCTCCGTTGGGACCGAGCAGGCCGAGCGCCTCGCCCCGGCGCAGATAAAGATCGACGCCGCGGATCACTTTGCGGCTGCCGAAGCTCTTTTCCAGGCCGTGGACCGCGAGAAAACCCTCGCGCCCCAGGAGCTGCGGCTTGCCCGAACTGGTCCTTGTGCCCGGCCGGACGGCCCTCGGCGCGGTTCTGGCGCTACCTTTGGTTGCATTCGGGGGCGTCCGGCCGCCGTTGGGAGGGCGCGGGCCCGGAGCCTCGCTGCGGCCGAACAGGGGGGTGTCCACCGGCTCGTTCAACAGCGCGCCGCCGCCATTGCGGTCCAGGCTCTGGCGTCGCTGCCCGCCCTGCAGGTTCTGGGGGCGTTGGGTCCTGTGGAACAAATCGACCATCCGCGTGTCGCGCCTCACCGTTTTCGGGAATGTTGCCGTCTCACCTCGTCCTCCGTGACTGACCGTCCGAACCCAGGGGATCGCAGCTGGTCAATAGCGTTTCGCCTCACCGGCTTCAACCTGGGCTTGCCAGGCCTCTCTCCCATCCTCCGTGAAGCACAAGAATTGTCCATGAACAAAAGAGCTTAACAAGGTCTGGCCGAGCCCGGGAGTTCATTTCGGCCGGGCCGTGCTGTGGGTCGGCAGGGCGGTCCCGCCTTTGGTGGTACAGTCGCTGTTGAAGATGCCGATCACCCGGTTGTCGGATTCCACCCGCGACACCCCGGAGGTCATGTCGACCTGGAGGCGGTCGCCTTTGAGGGTGTTTCCGCAGCGGGTCTGGGTCAGAATCACATCGCCCGCCATCGTGATCTGATTGGTCTGGGTCTCGAAGGTTGCGGTGTCGCCGCTGACCCGCTGGTCCTTCTGGGTCACCACCACATTGCCCCGCGCCACCAGACGCCGGATCTGGGAGCTGCCCGCCGGTCCCGGGGTCGCGGCCCGCATCTTCGCCTTTGTCGGTTTGGCTTCTTTCGATTCATAGAAAACGTCGAGGGTCCTGGCCGTCATCGTGGTGTCGCCCTGGATCACCTTGACGTTGCCGGTGAAGGTCGCCTCTTTCGTCTTATCGTGCATTGTCAGTTTGGCAGCCTCGATCTTGATCGGCTGGTCGCGGTTCTGCGAGAAGCCCTGCAGGGCATTTGGCACCCCCTTGACGGCGCTCTGGGCTCGAAGCGGGGCTGTAGAGGCCAGCGCCAGGAGACCCGAGAGGACGATAGCGGTACCGAGGCGGAGGTGGGGGCAGGGGGCGCAACACAAAGTGCTCCGGCCGCGCCAGAAGCGTATCGTTACCATAATACCTCACGGTCTGACCGGGTGCGACGGTGTCTGCCAACCCGACAGAAACCACATGGTCTCTGTTCCCGGCCATTGCAATCCTTTCCCGCCGCACCGCCAATCTGCGGGGCGGCAACGAGGCCCGGGCCCGGGACAGGCCGGGACAAAGCCCACCGCCTTGCACTGCCGGATTTCCGGCGGGCCGGACCTGTCGGTCAATTCGGCTTCGCCGGGCCGCGCCCCGGTGCGGTGGCCTCCCCCTTGCTGGTGCAGCCGGCGTTGAACTCGGCGCTGATCCGGGTGTCCGATTCGACCTGTGACACGCCGCTGGTCATGTCGACCTTGAGGCGGTCGCCTTTGAGGGTGCTGCCGCAGCCGGTCTGGCTCAAAATCACATTGCCTGACATCGTGATCTGATTGCTCTGGGCATCAAATGTAGCGATGTCGGCGCTGACCCGCTGTTCCTTCTGGGTCACCACCACGCTGCCCCGTGCCACCAGACGCCGGATCTGGGAACTGCCCCCGGCCCCGGGTGCCAGGCCCGAGGACTGCATTTTCGGCCCCGGCCGGGTGGTGCGGGAGTCTTTCGATTCATAATAAACGTCGAGGGTACGGGCCGTCATCGTGGTGTCGCCCTGGATCACCCGGACGTTGCCTTTGAAGTTCGCTTCCTTCTTTTTGTCCCGCATTGTCAGTTCGGCGGCCTCGATCCGGATCGGCTTGTCGCGGTTCTGCGAGAAGCCCTGCAGGGCATTTGGCACTCCCTCGACGGTGTTCTGGGCGCGGAGCGGGGTAGCGGAGGCGAGCAGGAGGCCGAGCATGACGACGGCGGCACCAGAGCGGCACCGCCTGCAGGAAATGTCGGGGTCTCGCCGAAAGCCGATCGTGGCCATATTACCTCTCGGGTCTCGCCGCGCCTCAGTTGCCGAATTTCTCGATATTCATCACCACGTTGCCCTCAAAATGCACCACTGCGCCGCCTTCGCTGACGGTGAGACGGTTGGAGGACACGTTGGCGGTGCCGAGTTTGACCACGACCGGTTCGTCGGAGGTGATGGTGCCCTTGGTCATGTCGACCACCGCCCGGCTGAGCCGGGCTTCCTGGCCGGCGGAGGTGTGGAGGACGATATCCTTGCGCAGGTCCAGGACCTGGCTTTTGTTGTCAAAGAACCCGCTGCGGGCATTGAGCACCAGGGTTGAGTCATCGGCCATCAGCATCTTTCCGAGCAGCCCCTGCAGTTCAATGTGGTTGGGATCGAGGATGTCCTCGATGGCCCGGTCGGCCCAGACTTCATAGGGCCGTTTATCGGGCGAGGTGCCCTTGAGATGCATCTTTCCGGACACTTTGCTGCCCTCAATGCCGACATCGGTGATGGCGGGCAGATTGCCGGCAGCATGGTAGAAAGGATTGAGAATGGTGGCCCGGGCGACGATGAGGGCCATCGACAGCGCCACCGCGGCGGGTACGGCAACGCGCAGAAAGCGGACCTGGCGGCTGTGACGCTCGGCACGGCGGAAGCGCGCCTGAAGCTGGGCGTCAAAGGGCGGGTCCTGCATCGAATTCATTGCCATGGTGATGGCCATACCGGTCAAGCCTGTTACTGGGCAAGCCTGTTACCGGGCAGGAACAGGGCTGGGCCAGGGATATCTGGTTCGCAACAGACCCCTGTCGCACCGCGACAGAAGTGTCGACGCAAGGGCAAACCATGGCGGTTGCCGCCCGCCCTTGCAAATCCTCGCTGCGTCCCATGGTCCCTGCGCCTCCGCCGCGCCCCCCCGCGCGTGCACCCAGCGGCCGGGGTCGGGGTCGACGAGGATCGGTGCCAGAGGGTGCCAGAGGGAGAAACGTCGTCAGTTGCCGAATTTCTCGACATTCATCACCACGTTGCCCTCAAAATGCAGTACCGCGCCGCCCTCGCGGATCGCGAGACGATCGGAGGTCAAAATGGCGCCGCCCATTGTGACCAGGACAGGCTGGTCCGAGGTGATGCTGCCTCCGGCCATGTCGACGCGCGCCTGGCTGAGGCGGGCTTCCTCCCCGTCCGCGCTGCGCAGCACGACCTTGTCGCGCAGGTCGAGCAGCCTGGCCCTGCTGTCAAAGACGCCGCCGCCTGCATCCAGCACCAGGATCGACGAATCGGCCATCCGCATCGTGCCGTGCAGGCCTTTCAGTTCGGTGTGGTCGGGGTCGAGGACGTCCTGGATCCTCTGGCGTGCTGAGATCGCATAGGGGCGGTGGTCGGGCGTGCTACCCTCAAGTTGCATCGCTCCGACCAGTCGGGTGCCGTCAAGGCCGGGACCAGGCGTGTCGCCGGGGCCGCGAAAGGGATTGAGGAAGGTCGCCAGCGCCACGATGACGGCCATCACCAGCCCCACTGCGGCGGGCAGTGCAAGGCGCAGAAACCCGACCACGCGGCTGTGGCGCAGAGCGCGGTGGAAGCGTGCCCCCGGCCTGGTATGGAGGAGCGGGTGGCCGACGGAACGGGCGGCAACTGCGGGCATGGCGATCCCGGCTTCTGTGATCAGGGTTCCCGCCGGGGCGGCAACAGCCCGGCCAGGCTCATGGATGGGCCAGGCTCATGAATGGGCGAGGATATCCTCGTTTTCAAAGCCCTCAAGGTCGAGCCGTGCCCGTGTTGGCAGGAAATCGAAACAGGCCCGGGCCAGTGCCATCCGCCCCTCGCGCTCCAGCATGGCGTCGAGCCGCGAGCGCAGCGCGTGCAGATGCAGCACATCCGAGGCGGCATAGGCCAGTTGCGGATCGCTCAGCTTGTCCGCCCCCCAGTCGCTCGACTGCTGCTGCTTGGAGATCTCGACGCCGAGCAATTCCCGCACCAGGTCCTTGAGGCCATGGCGGTCGGTATAGGTGCGCGTCAGCCGTGAAGCGATCTTGGTGCAATAAAGCGGGCCCGCCATGACGCCATAATGGTGATAGAGCACCGCGATGTCGAAGCGCGCGAAATGGAAAATCTTGGTCACCGCGGGATTGGCGAGCAGGGCTTTGAGATTGGGGGCATCACAATGGCCCTGCGGAATCTGCACCACATCGGCGCTGCCGTCGCCGTTGGAGAGCTGCACCACACAGAGCCGGTCGCGGTGCGGATTGAGACCCATGGTTTCGGTGTCGATGGCGACCTGGTCGGTATAGCGCGACAGATTGGGCAGATCGCCGCGATGGATGCGGATGGTCATGGGTTTTGCACTACCGGTTCAACGGGTTGAGGACGGCGGAAGGTCCGTGGGCGTTCTATAGCGCCGGACCGCGGGGCGGCCAACCTCAACCTCAGCGCGGCCGGGAAAGCATGTGCCCACGGCCGATTCCGGCAACGGCTGGCGCGGGCGTTCATTTCTGCCCCGGATCCCCTCAGGCTCGGCAAAGGCAGGCTTCCTCAGCCCTATCGCAAAATGCGCTCTGAAAACGCAATACTCCGGAAGATGCGAGACCGGGGCGGGCCCCGCCGCCATCGCAGCGATCGCACAGAGCGGGAGCGGATTGACGGATGGATGCGGGCCCGGCGGGATTTTCGTGCTGGCGATTTCCAGGTCCGCGATTTCCACATCCGCCTTGGCATTGTCACTTTCTTCGGAAATTGTCCGCTTCCGGAGCCGGGCTGAGGCAGAATGGATTGAAAAATGTATCGCCGGAAATTCCTCGAAATGGGTGCAGGCCTTGCCGTCGCGCCGTTGTTTGCGCAAGCGCCTGATGCCGCCGAATTGCCGAAAGGAGAGCCTGCCGTGTCTCCCGCCTTTCAGACCAAGGATCCAAAAATGCGCGTCTTCATCACCGGTTCGGCCTCCGGTCTCGGCCATCTCGCCGCGGAGGCGCTGCTCGCTGCAGGCCACGAGGTTGTGGTCCATGTGCGTTCCGAGGCAAGGCGCTCGGCGGTGGCGGAACTTGTCGCCCGCGGCGCGCGCGTCAGCATCGGCGATCTCTCCGATCTGTCTGAGATCCGCCGTCTTGCTGATCAGGTCAACGCGATCGGTCGGATGGATGCCGTCATCCACAACGCCGGCGTGATTTCGGGGGCATCGCTCCTGATCGTCAATGTGATTGCGCCTTATCTGCTGACGGCGCTGATGCAGCGTCCCAAACGCCTGATCTATCTCTCAAGCAGAATGCACCAGGGTGGCAGACCGGAGCTTGCCGGTCTCGACTGGTCCGGGCAGAGGGTCACGGCAAGCTATTCCGACAGCAAACTCTTCGTCACCACGCTGGCCCGTGCGGTGGCGCGGCTGTGGCCGGAGGTGTTGAGCAACGCGGTGGATCCGGGCTGGGTGCCGACAAGGATGGGCGGGCCTGGTGCACCCGACGATCTCACCCTTGGCCATCTGACCCAGGAGTGGCTTGCCACCAGCAAGGATCCCGAGGCGCTCAAGAGCGGCTTCTACTGGCATCACCAGCGCATTCAGGAGCCTCACCCGGCCTCGGGCGACGTCGACTTCCAGAACCGGCTGCTTGCTGAACTGGCCCGTGTCACCGGGACGGCGCTTGGATGATGCCACCCCTGACACCCCTGACACCCGCGAGGTCTGCAACGGGAGGTTTTCAAATTCGAGGAAGGTGAAGCGTCATGCGGCAGGCTGTGATCGCGATCCTGGGCTGTCTTGCGCTCAGTGGCTGCCATTACATACCTGATTATATCCTGGCTCCACCTCTCCACGGGGTGCTGGAGAAGGATGGCAAGCCCGTGGTGGGTGCTGAGGTACGAACGATTTACAACCGAAGAAGTTCATCGAAGGCTGTCACAGATGCGCAAGGGCGGTTTCGGACCGAGGAGGTGACGGAGGTAGAAACCGCATTTCCGATGGGTGATCCAGGTTCGTATTATCTCGGTTCGTACTATCTTGAAGTGGTTTTTGCCGGGGAACGCTATGCGACAAGAAGGCTGCCTCTGTCCAAAGAGGGAGGTGGTGAGGTGGTGTGCCAGATCCCCGATCGGCCTGAGAAGCAAATGATAAGGGATGTCGAGGACGGGCAAAACCGCGAGATCGAAGTGCGAGGGCTGTCGTGTCGGTGGCCTGACTAACCAGACCTTGCCTGCGACGCATGGCCTGAAATTCCGAGAGGGAAGCGTTATGAGACTGGCCGTGATCCTGGTCGTGAGCTGTCTTGCGCTCAGTGGCTGCACGGTCGTCACATTTGACGAAATGATGACTCGACTCGGATCTTATGAACTGGCTCCACCTCTCCACGGGGTGCTGGAGAAGGATGGCAAGCCAGTGTGTTGTGCCGTGGTGCGGACGATTTACAACGGACGAAGCTCATCGAAGGTATGCACAGATGCGCAGGGACGGTTCAGGACCGAGGCGGTGGAGGGGGTCGGAATCGAATTTCCGGTGCGCCAGGCAAAGCTGGCGTGCTCCAGCCGGTGGAAGTCTGGCCTGGGTAGGGGGTAGCGCCCGCCCAGTAGCGAGTGTTGCGTGGTGGACGGCGACGCCCCTCACGAAGCGTACACAG
>WQYW01000069.1 GCA_009781045.1 Alphaproteobacteria bacterium | reverse complement strand
GTGGCTGCACGTGGCCTGCACGACGCTTCTCACCTTTTATCGCGTCTCCAACCGTGGCAGCCTGCTGCAGGGAGTACTGGGGATCATTGTCCACGACCACTGGAAGACGTACTACACGATGCCCGGTGTCCTGAACGCCCTGTGCAACGCCCACCATTTGCGCGAGCTGAAAGCCCTGGTCGAGATTGAGAAGGAAGAAGGAGGAGTGGGCACGCCGGCTGCAGACCCTTCTGCGGCGAGCCTGCCATGCCGTAAATCTGGCGCGGGATCGCGGGATTGCGCTTGATGCGCGGCTGATCGCTCTGATCGAGCGGCGCTATACCGCTATCGTCGCCCAAGGGCTCGCCTGGCACGAGGGATTGCCGCCGCTTGAGCCCAAACGCAAGGGCTGCCGCGCACCACGTCGAACCGGCCATAACCTCCTCCTGCGCCTGGATCACCGCAGGGAGGATGTGCTACGCTTCATTCACGACTTCTCGGTTCCGTTTACTAACAACCAGGCCGAGCGGGACGTGCGTATGATGAAGCTGAAAACGAAAATTTCCGGCGGCTTCCGGTCCCAGCAGGGAGCGGACGACTTCGCCATCATCCGGTCCGTCATCTCAACGGCGCAAAAGCTCGGCTGGGATATCCTCGAGACGCTGGCCTCCGAATCCGCCCCGCTGATCGAAGCGGTCAGGAAGACCCTGGAAGCCCTCAAGGCTCCGGTCCCGGATGCTCAGGCTCCACCGGCGGCCCAGCCGGCCTGAACCCGCGCCGCCATCAGACAGCTCAAGCAGAACGCGCCAAGGTCCCGGTCATCGCCGGTGCCTGGGCTCGGGTGCCTCCAGCCTTGCCGTCGAGGCGCGCGCCGCGCCGCCCAGAAGCCGGCTGTCGCCGCGCTGCGGCGCGGAACAAATTCGAGCTGGAAAAGATCGTCCGCGCCATCCCGGGCAGTCGATGCGCCGTCGACAAGCCCCCCGCGCGGCCAATTCCAGGCGGGCTGGTGAGACCGAACCCGGCGCACCGCTCGGTGGCTCCACGCGCCACCAGCCCAAGCCGCCTGACCGCCAATTCCACCCGTTTCGGGCTGGGACCTGGGCAGTTACGAAAGATCAAAGATCGTCTGCTCTCCGGGGTACCCCTTCCGCCGCGTTTTCACCTACAGAATGTCAGATGTCAGGTTTGAACACACTGTCCCACTCCGGCGTGCCGACGAGTTTGAAAAAGATCGCTCGCGCAACAGCGCTACTACAAACCAACTACGTTGAGATGCCGGCAATATAATGCCGAAAGGGGTGAGTAATTACAATTCCGGAATTTGTGCCTCCACCGCTCTCCATCTGCCCCGCACACGATCAACGCCAACCCTTCCGCCGTCGCGGAACTCCGGGTTGAAAGATCCTCCCAGCATCAAGCGAAAGATTCTCATTATAAAACCTGTCCCGCATCAACCTGTCTCCCCATTTTTTCGACATGAACTCAACCTCCTTTCGGAACCGCACCACCTTCTCCCCTTCTGTATCTGGCCCGCGGCTCGCCGACTCGTAATGATACAACTCCGCATGCGGCGTCCAGACATTGCGGTATCCCCGCGCCAGAACCTTCATACAGAAATCAATGTCGTTGAACGCCACCGGCAGATTCTCCTCATCCAGGCCACCCACCTCATGATAGACGGACCTTCTCACCAGCAAGCACGCTCCCGTGACTGCCGAGGCCGCCGATCGCATCAGATTCCTGCCGAAATACCCGCCGGCATCTCGCGGCAAACCAAGGCCCATGTGCGCAGCAACGCCGCCAACTCCAAGAACGACACCGGCGTGTTGGACACGATTGTTCGGATAAAGAAGTTTTGCACCCACCACACCCACGTCGGGCAGCACTACCAGCGACACCATCTCCGATAGCCAGCCGGCGTCGATCACATCAACGTCGTTATTGATCAAGCCCACAATGGGCGCCTTGCTTCGCGAAACCACCAGGTTATTGATTGCCGAATAATTGAAAACTCCCGGACAGGAGATGATTTTCACGCGCGCGTCGTTCGCCAGCCGAGCGAAAAGACTGAGCGTTTCAGCTTCCATGCTTTCGTTATCCGCAATCAGCACCTCGATATTGCGGTAGTCCGTCCGATGCAGAATGCCGTCCACACACCGTTCCAGGAGGTCCGCGCGATCGCGCGTCGGAATAACGAGTGAAACCAGCGGCGCCTCTGCCGGGACTGCTCGCGACACACGAATAAACCCAGGCAACATCGGATGCGGCGCAACAACACCCGATTCATTTCGTCGCACCAAGTGTTCCACGATTGCCCTCCGGGAGGCATCCGCGCAAGCCCGCAGATGTCGCTCGGAGAAGGAGGAAGGCCCATAGTCGCGCCGCCAGTGGTACAGGATTGCCGGAATGTGATGAATCCGTTCCGCCGAGGTTAACGCCGAACAACGCAGCGCCAGATCGTGGTCTTGACTGCCCTCGAAACCCTCCCGAAAACCACCCACGCGTTCGATCAGTGATCGTCGATAGACACCGAGATGGCTGATCATATTGCAGCCAAGCAACAGATCAATATTCCAGTCCGTTTTGAAATGTGGCGTATGCCGACGCCGCTTCCGGTCGATCTGGTCTTCATCACTATAAATGATATCCAGCTCGCGATTTTCGTTCAATGCCGCAACGACCTCATAGAGCGCATCGGCCGAGAGAACGTCATCGTGGTCCATCAATGCCACGAATTCACCGGACGCGATCGCCAGTGCCGAATTTGACGCCGCCGAAATGTTTCCATTTTTCTCACGACGCAGCCATCGAATCCTTCCGTCTTCACGCGCTTTCGCTCGCAGCACGTCCGCAACGTGGCGACTCTCCGAGGCATCGTCAGCGACACACAGCTCCCAGTTTTCGTAAATCTGCCCCTTCACACTCTCTATTGCTTCCTTCAACGCCCATTCAGGCGTTTCGAAAACGGGCATCACGACTGAAATGAGTGGGCGGTATGCCATGATGGCGATGTGAGAGCGAATTTTAGCACAATCCGCTGCCGTCAATGTGTCGAATTTCTTCACCCATCGTTCGTAGGAGATGCCACCTCCGAAACATGATGCCAAACCTCGCAATCTCCGTTTTAACCCAATGGGCAATCTCCTGCCGAGCGACCAGAGAAAGTGTGATCTCCCGATATTGTTCAGCAATACCATGCAATCCCCGCAGGCCCCACCCCGTCGTTACACTCTGTGCCGCCCCGCACGGCAGTCCGGGTCACACCCTCCCCCTTTGACTCACACCCGACACCGGCCGCGGCTCCCAACGCCCTGCTGCGCATCATTCAGCTCAATCCGCCCTCCTCTGACTCGAGGAGAAACTGAAGATAGGTTCCGTAGGCACTCTTCTTCAGAGGAAGAGCAAGGCGCTCCAGCTGCTCACCATCAATCCAATTCCATCGCCAGGCGATCTCCTCGGGACAGGCAATCTGAATCCCCTGACGTCCCTCAAGCGTCGCCACGAACTGGCTTGCATCAAGCAGTGACTGATGTGTGCCGGCATCAAACCAGGCAAATCCTCGTCCGATCACCTCGACATGCAGAGAGCGCTCGGCAAGATAACGGCGATTGAGGTCCGTGATCTCCAATTCCCCGCGAGCAGACGGCGCCAGCTCACGTGCATACTGCACGACTGTCTCGTCGTAGAAATAGAGGCCGACCACTGCGAAGTTGGACTTCGGCCGCTTCGGTTTTTCCTCAATGGAGGTTGCTCTGCCATCGTCGCCGAAACTCACCACCCCATAGCGTTCAGGGTCCTGAACGTGATGCGCGAAAACCGTCGCCCCACTGTCACGTTCGTTCGCTCTCCGAACCACGCTCGTCAAATCGTGCCCGTAGAAAATGTTATCGCCGAGGATCAGTGCAGAGGGGTCTCCTCCCAAGAAGCGCTCCCCGATCAGAAATGCCTGGGCCAAGCCGTCCGGAGACGGCTGCTCGGCATAGCTCAGTGCCAGGCCCCATTGCGCTCCATCGCCGAACAGCTTTTCGAACAGCGGCAGATCCTGCGGCGTCGAGATGATCAGAATCTCCCGAATCCCCGCCAACATGAGTGTCGACAGCGGATAATAGATCATCGGCTTGTCGTACACCGGCAGCAACTGCTTCGACACCGCTACAGTCGTTGGATGCAGCCGGGTTCCCGAGCCCCCGGCGAGAATGATTCCCTTGCGTTTGATCATGCCGCCACACCCAGACGTTCGCCTCTGTAAACCCCGGATCGGATGCGCTCCCACCACGCCCGGTTGTCGAGGTACCACCGCACGGTTTTCCTCAGACCCGATTCAAAGGTCTCTTGCGCTTTCCAGCCAAGCGCCTTCGAAATTCTCCCGGCGTCTATCGCGTAGCGGAAATCGTGCCCCGGACGGTCCGTCACGAAGGTGATCAGGGCGGCGTGCCTATATGGCTTCGGAGCCAGTTCATCCATCACGGCACAGATCGCCCGCACCACGTCGATATTGCGCTGTTCCGTTCCGCCGCCGATGTTGTAACTGTCGCCCGGCTTCGCCTCCCGGATCACCAGTTCCAGCGCGGAAGCGTGATCCTCCACATAGAGCCAATCCCTGACGTTGTCACCGCGACCATAGACCGGCAGTGCTCGCCCCTCCAGGGCGTTGAGGATCGTCAACGGAATGAGCTTTTCCGGAAACTGGCGCGGCCCATAATTGTTCGAGCAATTGCTGATCAGGACCGGCATGCCATAGGTTCGGTGCCAAGCCCACGCCAGATGATCCGACGCGGCCTTGCTCGCAGCATAGGGCGAATTTGGAGAATAAGGCGTCTCTTCTGTGAACGCGCCCTCCTCACCGAGTTCGCCGTAGACCTCGTCCGTCGACACGTGATGAAACCGGAACCGCGATTTCCGACTTCCCTCCAGTTCCATCCAATATCCCTTCGTCACCTCAAGAAGCGTGTGCGTGCCCACGACATTGGTGCGAATGAAATCGCCTGAGCTATCGATCGATCGATCAACATGGCTCTCGGCGGCAAGGTGCATGACCGCGTCGGGCCGGTGTCGGGCGAATACCTCAACCATCCGCTCGCGATCACAGATGTCGGACCGAACAAAGGAATAGTTCGGTTCCTGCCCGACATCTGCCAGCGAATCCACGTTCCCCGCGTATGTAAGGGCATCAACGTTGATCACGCTGACGCCTGCCTGCGCTACGAAACGCCGTACCACGGCCGAACCGATGAAACCCGCTCCGCCTGTCACCAGCAATTTCACTGTGCGATCCCCCAGATCTATCAGAAATAGTGCTCCGCCACGTCGCCCAGGGCCGGCCAGGCCAGGTCTCTTGCGGAAATTTCGCTGGCTCCCCTCTGCAGCCAGTCGATCCCGAGCTTCGGGTCGTTCCAGAGGATGCCCCGCTCGTGCTCCGGGGAGTAGATATTGCTCACCTTGTACAGAACCTCGGTCTCGTCCGTTATGGTTATGAAACCATGCGCGAAGCCAACCGGGACGAAAATCTGGTTCCAATCGTCCTCCGAGATGACGGCACACACATGCTTCCCGAAGCTTGCGGAATTCCGTCGCAAATCGACCGCGACATCAAGAATGGCGCCTCTCACGACCCGCACAAGTTTGGCCTGGGCTAGCGGCGGTATCTGAAAATGCAAACCGCGTACTGTGCCGCGTTTTGAGGACAGCGAATGGTTATCCTGGACCAGCTCGACGTCAATGCCAACGTCGGCTAGCGCCTTGCGGCTGTAGACCTCCGAGAAGAATCCCCGGTGATCACCGAATTTCTTCGGGTTCAGGACTTTCACCTCGGCGATTTCAAGCTCCCGGACTTCAACTGGCATTCTGCGCCCCCCCCCAAGATCTCACAGATTTCCCGAAAGCTGCTGCCAGAGCCCGGCACGATCACCCAGATCTGACGTTCACGTCTGAGCTTCCGAATTCCGACGCCCCACCCCACGCAGGACCGCCGCCCGTCAAAAAATCCTTCCAGCAGAACTCTGTTTTCCCAAATCAGAAGATAGCTCACCCAATGATGGGCCTTAGAGTTCGGCCCCTCCAGTGTCAACCTGATGCCCCCAGGAACCCGTCCAATCCAAAGAGTTGTCTACGGTTTCCAACGACAGTTCGGGTTTCGGTGATCTTTTGCAGGTCGAGTACGCCAGATTGGCTTTCGCACGAGCATCAGCTGATTGGTGACCGGATTTAACAATTACTCACCTGTTAATTGTTACGAGTAATTGCGTTTTCCCGGCTTATATTGAATCGTTAGAAAATTGGCTTCGCGCTGGATTTTCAATGACACGTTCCGCTGCGCTCTCAAGATAGGCAAAGTGGCGATCGGTTCAGAGCGAGCCGAAGGTCGGCGATCGGTACCGCAACTGCGGTGACATCCTGGGCGCCACTCCTTTCGACTCAGCTGCCGTCGATCAGCAGCGTTGGAGCCCAATGGCCAGGCCAGCCCCACACCCCACATTGCCCAGGTCGCTGGTCTGGCAAAGCCACCTTCCGGATAGAGAAGCCCAGTCTGGCGGGGGGCAATTGGAACTCAACCCTCGGCCAAGCGCCAAGCGCTCAAATTGCGCATCATCCATCATCAGCCTTCAGGTGAAGGCGAGCATCATGCATCATGACGCGGGCGGAAGCCTCCGGCCTCACGACACGTGACACGTTATCCGGCTTTCATCCGCCACCCGATGCTCACCCCGCGCCAGCTGCCTGCCGCTGTAATCTGTAATGGATGACGATCGGGACGGAGGCTGGACAACGGACAGCCGAAACTGCGCCAGCGTATTGCGCAGAAATGGAGCAGAACGCGATCAAATACGGCGGCCCATCCAACTGGCGCGTCCATCGTCGAGATGGCTGGCGGCTCGTGAGGTCCCAGGACCGCCCGGAAAGTCGGTCAGGGTTCTGCGCTGTTCACCAAACCCCGTCCTGAAACCTGGTAAACAGCCCCGTTGACCGTTGACCGATCCCGAACCGCCTCAGGCGTCCCCGCGGTCGCAGCGGTCCATTCGCCACGGCACTCTATCGACGAAACGGTAGAGCGACCGACGCTGGAGGATGAGGGATTCCCGCTCGGTCTGATCGGGTTCAGGATCCTCGATCTCCCCCCAGCGCCGCTGCATGAGCATTTCCACGACCCCGCTTTCGTCGCGGGTGTCCCCGGCGATTTCAATGTCATCGGCGACAAGATTACCGGTCTCGATCAGATCCATCAGGGGTTTTGGATCCGCCCCCTGAAGATACCGGAATGCGGTCGGAGAAAGACAGCGAACAAAAGACGTGTAGCGCGGCAGTCGATGGGCACAGACGTAAATGAAGCGCAGTGTGCGGGCGACGATGTCAGGGGTGGGGTCGAACGCCGAAACCTGTCCCAATGGAGCGAGCGCCGGGATTTGTGCTGGCGAATAGACGTTTTCCGCGATTCCAGCTTCCTGGTAAATCGAGGGGGTAAGATTCACGATCCGCTTGCCGAGCACTCCCGCCTCAAATGCGGCGCTGCCGCCGAACACCACCACAAGATCCGCCTGGTCGATCAAACCCAGGGTACTGGTCCGATCACGGCTGCCAACCGTCAGAATGCCGCGGGCATCGGCCCACTCCCGATAATACCGTTCCGAGCGTTCTCCGCTCTGCGCCCCCCTATCTTCGGCCCAGCTCCGGTGCGCCCGCAGCACCAGATCCGACGCACTGAGGCCGAATCGGAAAATGATCGAATCAAAGGCCTCTGTGCGATTCTTCCAGCCATCCTCGTGATCCGGGTGGCCCCAGACCTCGTTCCGGCTGCCAGGAACCAGCAGAATCTTGTGTCTGGCGTCCCCGACCGGCCAGGGTCTCACCCGGTTTGCCCGCCCGTCCTTGGTCTCCCCCCGCAGAAACCGTGGCGCCATCAGACGCGCTGCGGTCAACGCCTCCGTGCGGGTCAAGGGAGCCGTCGCATAGCGCCGGACCATCCGGTGGATCGACTTCAGCCCCTGGCAATTTTCGTCAGGAAGAAGCTGCAGCCCATCGCCAAACCAGCTGCGTTCCATGGAGACCACACGCACGCCACTTGCCGCCGCCGCCTCCAGGATCCCCCGCAAGCCATCCAATCGCCCATTAAAAAGGACAATGGCCCCGATTCGTTCCCGCCGGATCCAGGCTCGCGCCGCCTCAAAACATTCTGCCGCTGTGGCGTTCAGCCGATTCCGCAGCGCCGCAAATTCGCTGCTTTCGTAATCCTCATTTGATTCAAAACGTCCGATCGTGCCAGCGCTGGATGCCCCCCAGCCCTCCCCGAACGGCGCCTTCTCGGTCGGCAAGCGCTTCAAACGCATTGACCCGATCGAGCTAACCCCTTGAGCAACATAGGACCTGATCCCGCTGGCCCGGCACATCCCACATTCCAGCATCTGGCTCCTCCCAGGGCGAAATTCGCGGGTATAGCAGGTGGGCAGGTCCCCATCGCAGGTCAGATAAACCGCCTCATGCCCGGCCTCCGACACCAGATTGCCCAAATAGGCCAGATGTTCGACGTGAGGTCGCCAAGAATATAGTGCAACAAATCCAACGCGCATTTCCCTCGGACCCGCAAAAAGTCGAAAAAACAAAAGCCAGTAAGTGCCGGAACCAAATGTCAATACGATGATCCAAGTCAACAAGCCATTGCGCCCGACAAGCACTTCACGGATTTCTCACCACGACAACCCAAATGGCCTCGACGTCCCCTCAAGAATGCCGCAATCGACAAGTCTCTTTCTGAACAATGACTTTCCGAAATTCTCCCGTTCCGGCGATCAGGAATCCCAACAAAAACTCTGATTAACCAAGGGCTTTCCCAAGCCAATTCACGGTTAACTCTACCCCCGTTGCCCTTCCCGACAACGAATGCACCATACCCCAATCGACCCTGCGCCAAAACCAAAACCAATTTCGTGATACGTTTGGTCTCGGCCTTCGCTCAGCGCCGCCCAAGATATCGAGCAACGTACTCCCGACCAACTCACGTTCGTCACACTCCCACAATTACCAAAATCCAAGTGCCTTGGAAATTAGCCCTCCAAGAAACGACTTCGACTCAACCCGCCCCAACGTGCCAGCGATCGGATTCCCCTCCACCTCAGAAGTCAGCGATGACACCAAATTGATCGGCCTCAAGTGCGGTTTGAAATCGCAAATAGCGTATGCTCTTATACCACTCCTATAGTCGTTAATCCCATAACTAATCTCCAGTTCCGTACCCTCCTTGCCAATCACGGCGCCCGATGGATACAGGCACTCCCGTATTCCCGGATTCAACTGACACTGCGGCATCACCTGACACTCGCTAACTCCAAGATGAAATAGTGGCGTTTTCGAAATTTCGAGCGGCCGGAACGGCGGTACAGCTTCAAAAACAACCAAAGACCCTCGATAAATTCGCTGATCATTAGGCAGACAAACGTTAGACTGCGCGACCACAAATCCGCAGTCTCCCAACATCGCCGGAGGCGCTCCTCCATGCAGTTCCCCGAACAGATCCTCGTAACCATCGGCGTCCCATGCATGTTCCGCAAACGGCCGCGCGATAGCCTCATGATCCTTAAAATCAATACTAAGAACAGTAAATGGCGAAATAGAATAGAGGGCAAACATCCTTCCCGACCAAACGAAAAATCCCCAATTCTTCTCTATATCTCTGCGTCCATCCGACTTCACCAACCTGCGCGCCTTCGAAATCGGCGCGCCAGACGCGTCGATTTCAGCAAGGAAGATGTTGTTCGGTGTCTCGGAATGCCCAGTGTTGAAGGTAAGAAAATACCTTCCATCCCCTCGAAAAATGCGAGGATCAGCGTACCAATCCGCTGGACAACCACGGGATTTCATCTCAGACGACCAAACAGAAAATTCCCTTGCCGAATACGCATCGTCAAGAATGGTACGGCGCAGGCTCCTTACACCGTCCCGATCGACGTGTCGGTAGATGCATAGCAAACCGATTTCAGTACGGCAGATCGCTGGGTTGAATGCGTAGCCTTCGTTATCAACGGGCAGCTTCATCAACAATCGTCGTCTCACACAGAGCTTTGGTACACGTTCTCCACATTCACAAAGAATCTCGTTCAGCCTCCCGATCTCACAGATCTCATCAAAATCGGCAGACATCGGCGGAGCGGTGTAGGAAGGACTGGCAACAACCTTACAGATAATTTCATCCACCTTTTCGGTTAAGGACTCAACAACTCCGTCCGGATAAACCGCAACCTTCGTCGCGAAATCGTACCGAATACCACTCGTCAGGGCGGTCCCGGTCCGGTGCGCCTCAATCAATTCCACGGTAGACGAACATTCTTGAAAAACCACAGGAAAGCAACCAGCAGCCATTGCCTCCGGAAGGATTCGCGAGCCACTTGCCTCCGTTAGCGAAGTCTGCCAAAAGACCTTCGTATTGCCCAGTTTTCCCGCGAGCGTCTTCGACGTTAACCCCTGGAAATTTTCAACTCGGCGACCGCGCTTCCTAAGATTCTCAAATACTGACTCTACCAACAAGCGGTTTCGAGCCGGGTGGCCATCCGCCGCCGACGAAAGATCGATTCCCCGCGTAGCCCAATCCAACCTCCCTTGTCTCATGCCCTCCAGATTCACCCCGAAAGGCAAATAGAACACCGGGCCGATAAAGCCGAGATTGTAAACATCTTGCACCTGGCGACTAGTCGGCGCGATTGCGACATCACAGGCATTCACGAATTCTCGAAATCCTTGTTGTGCAGCCAAATAGTTGACCTGATGATGAATCCGGACCACATGAACTGCTCCCGGAAGCGCCTCTCGGAGTTTTTCGACTGCACCCAATCCATCCGCATAATAACAAACATTGTAAAGTATCAGATCCGGCCGCTCTAATACAATGTCAGGAACCCATTGCTCGATGCCACTCGTTCGAAACCGATAATATACTCCGCGAATGGGCGAATCAATGTCGCGGCAATAGTGATGCTCGCGAAGGTACGCAATAGCTCGAAT
The DNA here is from genome assembly GCA_009781045.1 of Alphaproteobacteria bacterium. GTDB lineage: Bacteria > Pseudomonadota > Alphaproteobacteria > Rhizobiales > Xanthobacteraceae > Bradyrhizobium. The sequence continues at coordinate 14,893 of WQYW01000069.1, read as the reverse complement.
ATCCGATACCCTCTCAAATGCCCGAAGCCACGTATAGGAAACGCTCGAGTCGAGCCATCTCGGCGCGCCATCAGCATGATCATGAATTCCAACCCACACCAAAGGCTTCGACATTTTCATCTTCCTCTAACCGAGAGCATGCTTCCCTCAAAAAACTCTAAACCCGACACTAGCAGATGAAGCTAGTCATAGGGCACCCCATAATGTTGGCAACAACACCAAATTGCACAATTCTATGCTTCTCCCGCGATCAACTACAGAAAATATCAAAGGCGTTTTCTAAGGGTCGAACTGATCGTCCTACGACTTCGCACGCCACACATAGCAATCTCGATGATCCGCCTCCTTTGCTCAAACAAAGCTACCATCATCAATGACGGTCTGATCCTCAGCCCAAGTTGTGATTCTATCTTACGATTGAACAGACGTTCAAACCCTTCTCCCTGCCAATTTCGCCCGATACAAAATCGTGCCGTAAGTACCCCCCGTCCTACCACCGCTCTGAACACTCTCATAAGACAGCGCGCATCACATAGGACCGCCAATAGTCACCACATCCCCACAATCTAACTCCCAAGGCCCCGCCGAACAACGCCACTCATCAAACCAATCCGATTGTAGTAAGGGACCATATCAGGGTGAATGAAAAATCCGTTCACGTTTTTGGTTGGCTCTACCGAAACAACCAGTTGATCGTGAATGCGTTCGCCAAAAACGTAACCATGATCAAATGCTTCCCTAATGACACGTTGAGTGACGTGCCCGCACTCGGCCAAAACGAGCGGTTTATCCCTCTCCAACAGATCAGATGCCCCCCCAAGCACATGCCCCTCATAGCCCTCAACATCGATTTTTATCGCGACGATCTTCTGACTTTTCAGCTTCGATATCCCGGATGCGATCCAACCATCGATTGTGGTCACCCGAGCCGTGAAAGAATGCATCTTGAACGAATTGATCTCTCCTATATACGCTTCAACATAGTTGAACGTATTGCAAACATATGAGGGAATGTCTGGAGAGGCAGAAGCAGTCGTTAGAGCGGAATGAATTCGCCCATTTATAACCGACGTGTGAAACGTAATTTCTCCTTCCCGGTCCGAAACTCCCATTGTTTGGTGTTCAAATCGCTTTCGGCCAAATATCTTCCATCGGCCCGTTCTATTGACTCGGTCACCAAGCGCGGACAGAATAGAAGAAAACCCCCCAATCGGTTCAAACGACACCACCGAAGCCTTCGAGCCTGACTTCCAAATCGACGTGGCAGAGTAGCCGAAATTTGCGCCAACATCAAGAATCGTCGTGCTTGGATCTACGAAGTGCTTGAAGATAATAAAATCCGGATCGTGCATATCCTGTTCCAGAATCTGAGAAACAATGGTGACATCCACGTCCAACTCCGGCTCCGATGCCAGAAATATGTCTTCCGAACGTTCTCCCTTCACGAAATAACGCGAAAGAATCTTCTCAACATCGCTTCGCGATAGACCTGACATTTCCTCTCACCTCCATCGACGAAAATCGAGCACCCAGGTGCGGCGCACTTATTCCTTACTCTGTTTACAATCTCTCACACCTCCTGCCAGAACCGACTAAATCATCCTCCTCAATACCGTCTCTGCCCGCAAATAATCTGTCGGTATCCCGATGTCGAGAAATATTCCTTCGGTCCTCAGTAGGCGGTAAGGCTGCCGCTGCACAGCATGGACGAGAAAGTCTGCTTCGAGCGCAAACGCACTTCCGAGGGGGAATTCATCCAATAGGTTCCTCGGGAAAACATAACAGCCTGCATTGATCAACCCAGGGCCAGAAATCCCCTTCTCGGAAAAGCCGACGACTCGCTCATCCCGCGCCTCGACGCGTCCGTAGCGCTCAGTGTCCACCACCTCACGCACCACGATCAGCGGTTCCCGCCACGCCCGCCAGCACAATTCGGCATTCCCAACCTCCAGCGCAACGTAGGTATCCCCGTTCAATACGAAGACGTGTTCTAACTCACATCGCCCTAAGGCCAATCTCGTTGCGCCGCCCGTACCGAGTGGTTGGTCCTCGATAGAGTGAACAATAGCCATCCCGTCAAATTCGCTGCCAAAATAGGCCGTGATTGCGGCGGCTTGATAACCGAGCGCAAGCACCACCCGGGTCACACCACGCGATGCTAAACCATGCAGCACGAATTCGAGAAAAGGCCTCCCACCTACGGGCGCCATCGCCTTCGGCAAATTGGGAACAACCCCCCGAAGACGCGTTCCAAGGCCTCCAGCAAGCACGATCGCCTCAATCCCTCCGCACACCATCGTCATTCCGACTTTCCCCTAAACATGGAACCCTCGACGGCACCGCACAAAATGTGTCCCAGAACGAGATGCCCCTCCTGTATCCTCGGCGTTACATCCGAAGGTACGTGAATAACAAAATCACAAAGAGATGCCATTTCCGCGCTGCCAAGGCCAGTCATGCCAATCGTCCTTATCCCCATTCCACGCGCCTCCTTCAGAGCACGCAAAATATTACGAGACGCGCCGGACGTGCTGTAAGCAATGAAGATATCTCCCCCTCGCCCCAACGCTTGGATCTGACGCTCAAAAATCATTTCGAAACCATAGTCGTTGCCGATTGCGGTGAGGATGGAAGTATCCGTTGTCAACGCCATCGCCGATAGACCAGGTCTCTCGAACGCGAACCGGCTGACGAATTCTCCCGCCATGTGTTGTGCATCGCCAGCACTTCCACCGTTACCTGCGAGCAGGATTTTTCCGCCGCTCCGCAAAGCCTCCGCACAGGCGTCGGCCGCAGCGGATAATGCCTCCAGCATACCACCATCCGCAAGCATCCGTTCCATCACCCGGTTCGTCGCTGCCATTTGTTCGCCCACATATCGCCGCGTTACGGTCGCCATGCTGAAGCTCCATCCTTAGTAAAGTGGCAGTTGCTCAACTGACCATGAAATCGACCAATAGCACGCATCACGTCCATCCGTAACTCTGGCGGAGCAAAGAACATCATGAAACCACCACCGCCAGCTCCAGATACCTTTCCCGCTCTCGCACCCGACGAAACCGCCGCTTCATATACTTCGTCGATATACGCATTCGTTACCGAGCTAGCGAGCCGCTTCTTGTTCTCCCAACCTTCCCGCATTGAATCCACCATGCCTCGATAATCAGCACGCAACAAGCATTCCTTCATCAACACTGCCTCCTGCTTCAGTTGATGCATCGCATCGATCGTCTGCTGAGTGCCGGCCATTACGTTTGCGCTTTGATCAGAAATAATTTTTGCGGATTCCCGCGACAGCCCCGTATAGAACAAAATCAGAGACGCTTCAATTTCGCTAATTATGCAATTCTTTATACGGAGTGGATTAATCACCGCCCGTTCGTCCGCGTAGAATTCCATGAAATTGAAGCCTCCAAACGCCGCAGAATATTGGTCTTGACGACCTCCTTCCAAACGGCAATCTATCCGCTCAATTTCAAACGCCAATTTCGCGATTTTGTAGTCATCCAGCGGAAGGTTCAAGAGTTCCACAAAAGCTCGAACCATCGCAATAACCAAGGTCGAGGACGAACCCAAACCCGACCCTGGCGGTGCATCGCAGAATGTCGTGATCTCCACCGCAAGGGGCCGACCGCCGTTATATTCGCGAACCATCATTGCATAAACCGCACGGTGCAAGTTGAGTTGCCCAACGGTGAACGCCCAGGCATCAAGAGAGAACTCTTCTCTGCAGTCCCGATCTGCTGCATGAAAGCGGACTATGGGATCTTTTAGAGTTCTGATAATTGCGTAAGCATATCTGTCAATCGTCGCGTTCAGAACGTAACCGCCATATACGTCACAGTACGGAGATACATCTGTACCGCCACCTGCAAGGCCTAATCGCAGGGGTGCTCGTGCGCGAATCAGCGTCATTTTCGTGGCCCCGGATTTTCGATTAATGGTTTATGTACTGAGTTAGAATCGGATGCTGAAAGATCCGATCGAATCCCTTCCGCCCCTCCAAGTAGAACTCTGTGTAACGGGCTCGGCTCACCTCCGCGAGACGCGCCAAACCGGTCGGCGCCATTTGCAAGTCAAACAGACTCTCCACAAGGGAAGTCAGGTCCTTGTGCTGATGCATTGCCTCTCCGGTTTCAATTCCCTTCGAACCACATTCCGTAGCTAGCAACGGCATACCGAACGCCATTGCCTGAACGGTTTTTACATTAATTCCAGTGCCAGTCATAACCGGCGCCACAACTAAATCGATCTCCGAATAGAACTCCTCAATGTTGGGTACGAAGCCCCGCATCAAAACCCACTGCCGATCAAATTTGTTAGGTGCTCCTGGCGCAATCTCACGGACCATATCCGCCACTTGTCCGACTACATGGACTGTGAAAGGGCATCTTTCGCCCGCCAGCCGCAGGTCAACTGCGCTAATAAAGTCGCTAACAATACCTAGATTGATGCGATTTGCGCTCGCCACAATCCCCACCTTCACAACCCTATCGAAGCGTTTTGTAACGTATCTCGGCGGCTCGACGTGCGGAATAACGATCGCTCCTTCGCTCCCTCTAACGGAATCAAAGTATGAAGCCTCCTCCGCCCGCCTAGCGACTACCAAATCAGCTCGTCTCAGGTAACGTCCCTCATCTCGCGGCGTACATGAAAAGAACTCTAACGGAAAGCCGGCCTTCCGCAACAACTCAAACCGATTTCCCATCTTGTCGTGTGTGTCGATAACCTTCAACACGTGGGAGGGCACGAATTCCAAAAGCTTCGATTGGAATACATATGAACAAAACACGACATCAATGTCGTATCTGTCGCAAAGACAACGTATCCGTTCTCCTAAACCTTCTTCATACCAGCTATCGAACGGGATTTCAGCTCCACTCGCATCCATCGACGTGGAGAATGGCAATATATCAACGGTATCCCAAGCTGCGCGCATATCTTCGAGATCATGCGGTCCATAGTCGTAACTCTCAAGCAAAGCGAAGTGCACTCTATGTCCTGAGTCACGCATCGACGTCGCGAACTGATTCACAGTCGCTCTGTTGCCGTGGTTGGTTGGGTGCGAGGGAACCGGACTGAAATATAAAATATTTAATCTCCCCCCTTTTCGACGCGCAATTGCCTTGGATGACGCCCGCCTTTCCGCGCGGCTCGCCACCACGTGCCAAGGCCCAACAGGACCATGATCTTTGGCGAATACCTCCCGCCACTTTTCACGTAAGAGTTCTACACTATTACTTTGAATGCCATATGTACTCGGCAATTCCTCGTCGCCATCACTGCTGCCCACGAAATAGACAACCTCAGACGCGGGCTCATAGGAGACACGCATTCCACGGGAGCGAGCCGTCATCGCCAGATCGCAATCTTCGCAACCGCCGTTTTTGAAACGCTCATCGAAGCCGCCGACTTCATCCCAAAACGCCTTGCGAACCAGCATCGAACCGGAGCCAATGTAATCAACCTCTCTTCTGAGGTTAAATATCGGAGCATCGCGATCGCTACCGCGACCGAATTTGATCGCCGTTCCGTCGTCGAATAGCCCTCCCCCGGCTTCCAGGATTTCACCGCTTGGATAAAGAATCTTGGAACCAGCGATCGCGATGGTAGCGTCGTTATCCGCCACTCGTTTCAGACTCTCGAGCCAACCCGGTAGAACTATCATTTCATTACTTAACAGTACAAGATACTCCCCACGCGCGGCTTTCGACGCGTTATTGCAATTTTTCAGGAAACCAAGATTCTTAGAACTTCTGACAATCCTCAAACCAGGAAACACGATTTCGGCTTCTACAGTACTATCGTCAGACGCGTCATCCGCAAGGATGATCTCAAAATCAACATCGCTCCCTCTCATTGTCTCTATTATCGAGTTAAGGCAAGTTGTTGTCTGTCTCCATCGATTATGTACCGGAATAATTATCGAAACATCCAACCGCCCCCGCGAGGTTGATTCAACAATCGAGCATGGTCGCGAGCCTTGCCAATGCCCTAACATAACTTTTATCGGGAGTGCTCTTGCAGCATTTAGGAGCCGTAATAGTGATCCTCGGTTCGCCGCACTCCCGAAATGTCTTTCAATGAGCAATCGACCGTTCATAGACAATTGCACCCAAAGCCCACCATCATTATATAGTTGGACAACGGCGTCGGCAAAATCCGCAGAATTGTTCCGAATCAAAGCATGCACGCCGTCGCGGATATGCATTCCCTCAGACGCAATGTCGGTACACACACATGGAATGCCAGCCCCCATCATAACGCCCAATTTGCCCTTGATACCCGCGCCATAGAGCAGAGGCGCAACCCCAACCCGCATATGGGCCAACACCTCCGTCAGGTCCGGTACGAATCCCACTACCTTCACGCCCGGGTGACGCCCCAAGTCAATCACCTCCGGCGGCGCTTCCGAGCCGATGATGTGAAACTGTGCATATGGCAACCGCTCGAGTACCGACGGCCATATCTCTTTCACAAACCATCCCACCGCCCCTACGTTTGGCGAATGCGAAAAGCCCCCGAGATAGAACAAATCTCTGCGATAGCTGAATCCTCTTGGAGATCTCTCCACTGGCACGTACAGCGCCGGAAAGACGCTCACCTTTAAAGCCGAAGTCTCGGCGCTCAGGTACCGCATCTCGTCGCCACTAACGATCGCGACATGGTCCACCCTCTTCATAATCGTGGCTTCACGACGCCTCGTTTCTAATGCTTTCGCGTGCTTATTTCGATCTCTCTCCAACGCCGCCTCCCTTAACTCACGGAGCGAATAGAGGTCGGGGGCGTGAAATATCACGCGCGCCTTCGGCGCTGCGTTTCGGATCGCAGGGACCATGCTCTCTGCGACTTCCATGCGAATGAGATAGAACGTTGCAAATTCGTGCCCATGTGTCCTCAGAAATTCAATCGCCGAGTCGCAACCGCTTTCCTTTGTCACGACTTCAATACCAAGTGCTTCAAGTTCCATTTCGTGTTTTGGCGACGGAATCATGTCACTAGGCAAAAAGACAACCTCGAACCCCAACTCGGCAAGGTCCGAAAGAATCCCGACTGTGGCACGTTCACCTGCAGATATTTCGGACATCGGGATCCGATAGTCCGCTACCAAAATTCGCCTCTCGTCTGCACCTTGGCTGGAGGTTCCGAGACCGAACGAGGGCCTAGCAGACGACAACGCACGCGCGCGCAAGAACCGAAAACGTGCAGCTGTTCGGTGTGGCGTCGCTCCCCAATATGCCGCCTTAATCATCCGGCGCACCAGTAACCAGAGGGGACGAGGAATTCGCGATCTAACTTTCCTCAGCACGTCCACCATGCGCCATGCCGTGCTCTCCTTAATGGCCGCAAGCTCTTTGCATTGAGAAGCCAATTCTTTCTCGAGTTTGACAATCTTTGCTTCCAAATCCAAGATTTCTGTGTTGGCCTCTAGGATCAGTCCATCATTCCTAATTTCTTCCATTTCACAGACATGTATGCTATTAGCAAGAATATGGCTCCTATTGTCAAGTTCGGATATAATACGTCTGCTTTCATTGGCAATGGCGGCAAATCGAGGCGCGTGCGCTTCAAGTAACTCGATACGTTGAGCCATATGCTGTTGCAGCCAATCGTTGGGTTCATTCCTAAGTTCGTATTTTAATATCTTCAGTAGTGCATCGGGGCGAATTGGATAGGGAGATGCCGCAACTAGTGGCCAGAGAGATGGGATCCTGATCGAGTCCCTCACCTCATTACAATAGAGCCGTCGCCCTTCCGATAAGTTGCTGACAAATTCACAACGGATGTTGACGGACGCCGCGAAATCTTCCCACTTCAGCGGCACGTCAATTACATCAGCCCGCCAGAACGCAAAAGGGACACCGTATGCTAATGCAACAATCCCTGCATGAAGGGAACTGCTCAGCACGAAGTCGGCGCCGGCGATCGAGTTGATGAATTTTTCAATGGCATTAAAATTGCCACATATAGATGGCCTCAATACCTGATCACATCCACTCGCATCACGTATTGCTGCGTTTGTCCGCCCGTCGAGAAAATGCGGAACACAAACCGACTTCCCAGCAACCTCTGGACAAGATGACGGCCGAAAAAGCGCGGGAAGCAGCAGCCCCGGATCGCCCATTGGAGTACCTGGTTCAAGTCGTAGCGCCGCAGCCGAGATCGGACCTCGGACCGCAAGAATTTCGACCCTCCGGCGCTCTTCGTCGCTAATCCCGCCTAAGTCTCGTACACCTAAACCCCAGGCGACCAGAGTTGGCACTGACTCGCCACAGAGATGTTCTCCGCATCCGGTTCGGATCTCCGCCAAATCTGGAACATATCCATCGGCTAACGCGCTGCCTATAACCCTTACGTGCGCAGAATGCCGAGCTACCCGTAGGAACATTCGATCCACTAAATACTCGGCTAAGTAATCTCCGAAATTTCGAAGCTGTTCCTCCTGCAACCAATATATAAGTTTGTCCATGTTCTTGCCAATTCCACAGTGTAGCGACGATCTATCCGTACAGCACTCTTCGGCCAGACTCGTATTTCTCTAACTCGACGTCGCCACCATTTCGACACCAATGCCACTGACCTTCTACGTTTTTAGTTCTAGGCTTGACGCCATCTGGCGTGGCCGTCATGCCTTGCATCGAGCAAAGACCGAGTTGTCCCGGCGTCAGTTTGTGCTTAGCTTTTGCGCGCTACGAGCCACCAGCGACACGTCGCTGATTCAGACCAATTGCCTCTGGGTCTCCATACCCAGAGAACGCCAATTTTCGTGCATGTCCTGGAACCAACGAATCGCCGACGTGCAGTCCGGCCAGTACCAAGCCGCAGGGGCGCGACACCGCCACTTCATCAATCCAAGCCTGCTCCCGTTATCGATCCTATGCTTTCTGAATCTGAGTTGCATCGCTAAAGACCTCGTTATAGCGTCACAGCTTCCCAAGAGCCGTGGCCAGCGCTAGGCTGACGTTCCCTACCCAGGTCTGCCGTGAGACTCCCAACCTGTGAATGCGCGAGACCCGGCCTAGCCACCACTGCTGCCGCAAATCTATGAAATCTTCCAGCAGCCTCTCGTTTTCTGCCGTGAGAAGGTGCTTCACCTGCTGGAGCGCGCCTAGATTCCTGTCCATCCACGCATGCAAGCGGCCCTTCATCATCTGTCTCAGGCGGCCAATGCGGGATTTCAGGCTAGTGCCTTCCCCAACCAGATTTCCGCTATGCTGGCGGTAACGAATGAAGGGACGCAAATCATAAATCACTGTCCCTCCCGCTCCACTGACCAGCTGATAGATCCACCAATCATGGAAAACGACATCCAGGTGGGGACCTGCGTCGCGCACCAAGTCACGGGCCTCTCGGTTCATCACCATTGTGTTACCTGCGCCGATATTTTGCACAAGTGCGTTGCCGAAAGACGGCGGCCGCATGTAGCCTGGAGAAAGTCCAATCGGCTTGCCTTCGATATCGGCCGTCTGGCTTCGACCACAATACAGCGCCGGTCGCCCCGGTTCCGTCTTCGTAAGCGAGCCAATTGCCTCGCTAAGTTTCGCCTCACCCCAGATGTCGTCCTGATCTGCCAAGGCATAGAAATCCGCATCAGGCGCACCGCAGAGCGCCGTCAGGAAATTGACCACAAACCCCTTCCCTGGGCCATCAACCAACTGCACATCGTTTCGAAGCAACCTTTGTGCTGCAAATTTTGAAATGATTGATCGCGTCCTATCCGTTGACCCATCATCACTTACGTACAGGGACCACCGAATGTGATCTTGGGCCTCCAGCGACGCCAATTGATCTGCGATGAACCTCTCGCCATTATAGGTTGCCATAATTATTGCAACCAACGGCCCGCTTGGCGTGCAAGGTTTGCAATCCACTTGAGAATTCGTGGCATCGGCGCCCAGCTGCAACGGAAGCCCCGGAGGACCACCGTGCACTCCCGCCGACAGAGAACCTGGTTCGCTTGGTAATCTGCATTCCCCATCCATCACTGCCCCCCAAAGCAGCAACGCCGTCCAACAATGAGCAACCCGACCAGGCTTCCGTCCGGGCACCTTCCTCAGAAAATCAAGGCGTGGGGAATGCCTGAGTGGCAGCGAGAGCCCGATGCACGTTCAACGCGAGCACTTAGCGACATTATCCGCTCCTGAACTTCCAAAGCAAGGCACTCCCCCGTCACTTCCCACCGGTCTGTGAATTGATGTGATTCACCTTTCATCCATCCTGCCCGGCTCGGTCAGCACGCGCACATTGCCCTCATATGCCAGAAGATCGTGTCCACCGACCTGTGGACAGTCCGGGGCAGCGGCGCGCATTTCATCCAGCAGCATTCGAAAGATCCCCTCATATTTCTTCTGAATGATATCGACGGTGCTGTTCTTCAACACCCTTTGGCGCGCCCGCCTGCCGAAAGCCTGGGACTGCTCGGGTGAGGCAACAAGCCGGACAATGGCGTCCTCCAGGGCACGGACAGATTCGGAAGGAACGACATAGCCCTCGACGCCGTCACGAACGAAATCCTGGCACCCGGGGACTGCCGTTGTGATGCAGCTCCGTCCACTGGCGGCGGCTTCGAGCATTGCCCGCGGCAATCCCTCTCCGCCCCTGCTGGGGAAAATGGCCGCGTAATAGTTCGGCCAGATCTCCGCGACCTGATCCGAGTATCCGTGATAATGAACGCATGTAACCCCGGCTAGCGTTGCGGGATTTACCGGACGTGGATTGGCCTGATCCGGTGTCCCATAGATGTGGAGTTCGACTGGGTGCCCCCCCCGCGCCAGCCCTGCAACAGCCTCGACCGCCAGATCGATCCCTTTGGACCAGACCAGGCGGGAGACCGTGGCAAAACGGTAAGGCGGCCCCGGTGGCGGGTCTGTGGGCCGGAATTCACCCGGATCGACCCCCGCCCCCATCAGCGTGAGATAGCGGTGGCCGGTTCCGATCCCAGTGGACACCGGATCCGATGAATTTTCAAAAATGAAGAAAGACCGTTTCCTGGAGACCCACCTCAGCGCTCCGAAAATGATCTGCCGCGCCAGCCGGCCCCCGAACGACTTCGATATGCCGATGTAACCGAGGCCCGTGACGACGAAAACGTAGCGGCAGGAGCGGAGAAAGTGCTGCACCATGGCGAAAACAAAACACATCCGCGGCGAGTAGGCGACGACGACGGCCGGTTCCAGCTGGCGCAATTTCCGATACAGCCACACAATGTCGCCGATCAGCGACCGAGCCGAATTATTGCTGCGATTGGTCGGGCTGGCGATGATCCGCACCCCTGTGGCATCGTCGAACGAGTCACCTTCGTCATTTGGGACGATGGCGATTACCTCCATGCCAACTGCACGCGCTGCTGCGATTGCAGGAGCAAAATGCCTGAAAAGGAAATTGCGGTCGCCAGCCACAAATATACACCGCATCATCCACCCCCAAACGCCACAGAATTCCTGGCGCCTTTACCGCCTGCTCACGAACCAACACCCAGATCTGGCTGCGATCCGCTCCCTCTCCGGGCGGCCGATATCCTGTGCGGCACAGCACCCAGTGCGGCAGAAGCCTGCCCGAAGCCGCTGTGCCCCCCTTCTGTTGCGCCAGAGCGATCGCATGTCCAAGATCCGGGACCTGCGGCTGGCGCGTTACAACACCTCTCGCGCCACATCCATGCGGCACGAGCCCCAACACATTCTCCTGATGTGAGATGCCTCCCCAAGGTCGCGATCGTTGCGTTAACCAAAAACCGCTGGGCGCCGATACTGACCAATAACTATGCGAGGTCTTGTCCGAATACCAATAGAGGACCGCCGTTCTCCACTGAATGTTTGGAAAGTGCACAGTAACCCCCGGCTTGACCGCCGGGAGCATCGGAAAGCGAGGAGGATAATAGTAACCCATTCCGGAACTGACGACGACTGCTGGACGCAGCCCATGAACGCTCATGCGGGAAGAGGTTACTCAACTGCGTACTGAATTCGGCCAGTCCCGCCGCATCCCTGAACTGTCGCTTGCGACCTGAACCTGCCGCGACAGATGGAGGTTTTCCGGGTGCCATCGATCAGCGACCGATTCGCACGAATCACGGCACCTTTTTGATAGCTCCGAATTGTAACGACTCTGAACGAACGGTCCATATCATATGGTCCGTCCGGTCTGCTTTCTTGTGGATCATTGTTATTTACAGCGCGCTTTCATCCACACCGCAAACCAGCCCCTGACACCGAGACACGGATCCACACAGTGCACATCTTCGGCTTATACACGCCCCCCGATCACAGACAGCTACAGCCAACGTATTACGCTCAAACCGCCGACCGCCCTGGTGGAGCCTCCCCCCGTCTTTGGTCTCCTTCCATGTCGACCGAACCCGGGCCGGTGCGTTAAGGTGTCGTCCACAGGATTTTGAGGAAAACCGCGCGCTGTCCCAGGCCGTTCCATGCCGGGGCATTAGCGCCCGAGCCGGGCTTCCAGGGCACCACCGATTCGTCACCCTCCCCGACGGATTCCATGTCCTCCATCCCGGACGCTCCAGCTCTGGGCTGCGGGGCCAAGGACTGCCAGCCTGGGGGGGGAGACCAGTGCCTGGTTCTGGCCATGGGACACGCCGGCTTCGCCCTTGAGGCAGATGAAGGCCCTTAAGCGGGCGCCCGCGAACCCCGCAAATGCGCAGGCTCGCCCTTGGCACGCCGCCGGGGACAATGTGACAATGGGGGCCTGTGTTGAGCGCCGCGCTCCAGCCAATCCCTCTCTGCGGGCCATGACCCCGACCACGAGACAGGCGATCTGCGATCCGATCCGCTCACCAATTGGCAATCATCACCGACGGGATGGTGGCTCCGTGCCTCCCGCGCTTCCGCTCTCCGATCGCACTTCCTGCTCAGCGCTGGGAGGCAGGCGCGGTGCCACCATTGTTGCCAAAAATGCGATCACCACACCCTGCGCCATCGACCCATGACCGGATTGCTCCCCGACCCCCGGGCTCGCCTTCCACGCTGTGATGATCAATGCGGCAGGATCGGAGGCAACCGAACATCTTTCATCTTCCGGCCTTGAGAAATCTGACTTTTTTGCCCTCTTCAAATTCCACGTACCGATTCGGAACGCGGAACGTCCCGCTCTGCCGTGCATGATCGGGTGATCGCCTTATCAGCCCCCTGAGCGGCGGGCAGCCGGGTTGACGGCTCCCACTCGATGCCGGGCGAGCCTCCGAAATGCCACAGGCCGGCCTGCCACTCGCCTTCCAGCCGACTGGCACTCGCAGGCAACCCGCCCGAAAATCCGGAGATTTCAACGGTGCGGGGGCCATCTTGAGCTTCCCGCCGTGTCTCGCTATCCAGTCCCTTCAGCCCCCAGGGCTCCCGTTCACCTCATCCATGGAGCGCTGTGGAAAATGATCAGCGAAGAAGAATTCGCAGTTGTCGCCAACTGCCCGCCTGAATTGGCTTTCGCCAGGCTCCACCGGAAGTTCCGTGACCGCCTGGAAGCCAACCTTGAGCGGAAACAGGACGGTCGCAAGGACTGGTGCGTCATCGAGTATATCAACCATACTCTCGCCGCCGCCCAGGCGCTCGGACTGGATTTCCTCAACGGCTTCACCGTGCCCCGTATGCCTGACGACGACAAGCCCTCCGACTTCAATGACATTTGCACCAGCTTCATGGCGGTCGTCGACAGCTACACTGTCCATGTCAATATCCGCCATTTCCGCAAAGACTCGCCTGCATCCGTATCCGTGCACATCAATGGCAAGGAACGAAAGCGCATCCGCGCCTGCGTCGACAAGATCAGGGAAGTCGTTCGCCCCGCCGCGATGAACGCGGAGAAAAAGGTGGCTCTGCTCGCCCGCCTTGATGCCTTCCTCGCCGATGTCGATTACGTCGAGACCTCGATGGGCCGGTTTGCGGACTTCATCATGGTAATCGCCAGAGCCACCGACAACGCCCGCGAGGAATTGCAGCCGGCCTGGAAACACGCACAGCACATTGCCGCAATTTTCGCTCTTCGCTGCGATGCCGAGTACGCGAAACTGCCCCGCCCGGAAGAACGATGCGAACCGCCGCATCCCGGATTTTTCGTTCCCACCTGGGCAAACGACTTCGGAGACATCTGCGACATACCGTTTTAGACCTCTGCCCCCTCCAGACCTGCCACCTCCCTTGGGCCTGGTGAGCGCGTCCCGCAGTACATCCTGCATCCGCAGGATGTCGTCCCTCTCCAGCCCATGGTCAGAGATGACTGCAGCAACATCGGCAGGCAACCGCCTGTCGCACACTTCGTTCGTCACCTTTGCAAGTGAACCGCTGCACCACATTTCATTTGATTGTCCCGCTGCTCCATTTTCGTCAGCCCGCCGCGCGGTGTCGGCGCCGCGCGGCCACGTGTCGCAGAGCGGTGGCCGGATCCCTGCCCTTTTCGGAGTGCCTTGTAGTACCACCGACCACCGCTACCCGGCGCGTCGCCGATCGCTCGCCCTCGCCGCGATATCAAACCAGATGAAGAGCATCAGGGTTGGGACACTATCCTCCAGCACCGGCATACTTCCAGGTGATCGGCGATCTTTTTGTCACTCCACTGGCGCAGGGCGAATCGAAAAATGGCCTGCGAGCATTCCCAAATTTCGGTGATGTGGCCACGTGCCGCACCATCCATACTAATCCGTGCATATTTTTGATGCCCCCTATTGCATTCCCTATTCTGTTAGTGTATAGTGCGTTCTATGAAAATCGATGGTCGCACAATTGGTCGAAAGAAGGCCGAAGAAATCCGCTTCGAAGCGGTTAAGCTCAAGTTTTCGTGAAAAGCGCTGATAACATGCTGTAATTATTACTATCTTTGTAGTTCCGCCTTTCATGTTGCCGGACATAGTCCGTAGTCATTATCTCCATAGGTTACGAAACACAACGAT
>WQYW01000068.1 GCA_009781045.1 Alphaproteobacteria bacterium | reverse complement strand
GGCTGTGCCGAATCCGGTTGCGAAAACATCAGTTTGCGGGACGACCGCCTTCCTGCCAAGATCAAAACCGGGAGCGAAGCGGCTTGAGGCAGCGGCGGAGGCCCGTTACCCCATCTGAAATAGCCGCAGACCGTTTGCCATGGCGGAAAATCCGCCTGCAGCGCCCGCCACTGGCAGCCAGTCGACAGAATAAATCTGCCACCCTGTCTGTTATGAACAGGCTCTGCGGCGGCGATCAAAATCGCTTCAATATGATTGAGAACATCCTCGATCTCAGCTTTCGAATATATGTTCCCCGGTCGCATCGGAAACGTATTCGGAACAGCGCGGCGGCGGAACGTGCCGTTTTTTCAGGTCGTTTACACCTTGGGATTCTATTTCGCGCTATTTCTGATCATTACTCACTTCATTCACTAGGTCCAATTTTCGGCTCATCTCATTGAGAATTCAAATTATTGACTCCAAACAGCAACGATACGAATCTTGCGGCAGCAGCAGTCTATGGACGAAGGTGACGATCCCGCGATCCAACCGACGGCACACGGCCGGCCCGATCGGGCGCCATGCCAGGTGGACTCCCCCTTGTGAGCAACCAGGGCCTGTCGGAAACGGCCGCCAGACCCGAGACATCACGTTCCATGCTCCATGTGCGCGTTCATCGCAGCCTGCGCTTCAAGCCGCGATCTCGGTACCGCTCCCCTTTCCATCCGATCCACAGGTCGGCGCGACCACCGACTGCACGGAACATCAGGTGAACGCTCGCGTGGAATTGAAGAGCAAGATGCCGCGGCACTTGCCATGCGCCAGCGCTTGAGAGCATAAGGGCTGGTTCCTCGCGGCAGGTGCGGATCGGCAGCGAACGCCACTCTCGACGTGTGATCGACTTTCGGCTTCGGACAATGGAGGGGCTGAGCCGAACACCATGTCTGTCAGCGACAGATCGCCTCCGGAGCGGAATCTCCCTTGAGTGCCACCCGCATTTTGCGGGGAGCAGGACGGCGTTGATGCTCGATTGGATGCCCGGGCCAAGGCGGCGCAGCCACGCCAGCACGTCGGCATCCATACGCAGTGATCCTGATCCCGTCACCTCACCTTTCCGAAACGACCCTGCACGGCGTTCTCAAAGAACGCGTCGGTCGCCTCCGGAATATCACTGTAGTCAATCGCGTCCGCAGATCTGCTCGCCAGTGCTGCGAGTTCGGCCTCCTGCGCGGGCGTCAAAGGTGGAAGCCGGACCAGATCCACCTTGCGTCGGACGAGCTTCATGCCCTCACCTTCCCTGCCGCCGGCTTCATCCCCCGCACTGACCTGCGACGATTTCGATTTTCTGTCTGTCTTCATTATCTTTAAATTGCGCGCCGCGCTCAAATACGAGAGGCCAATCTTTCCACCCAACGGTGCGTTTGGCAACGGCATTTTCTCGGCCATCTCCCGCGATCTGATCCGCCAGAGCGAACGGATCGTCCCTACATGGGCGACATCGGGCATCCGGGGACTATCGCGGCAATCCGCGTTCCCGGATCCTGCCACATGCCACATATTGACCCGATACCCCCCGTGGGCCCCGTGGGCACTCTTTGACGACGCCATCGACACCGTTCCTGCTCCAAATGGCCCGGATGGTGGAGGTACCACCGCGTGCCGGTTCACGGCACTCTCCATGGCTTTCGACAATCGAGCCGCGAAGAGCGAAAGGCGAGAGGCGCGCGCCTGCCATCATTTCGTTTGCGAAATCCGGATGGTCTTCAGGGTGTATCGATCGACGAACGCGCAGTAATTGTACCAGCTATTATCCTCATACCTGAAAATGAAATTTATCTCCTCCGACCCTTCATTATCAAAGACATCGAGAAAATCGGCTTTGGTTATCGCAAACCCGGGCGCGATGTCGACCTTGTCAAAGACGTTTCCCTCCCGATCAATGAAGTAGGCCTGTCCTTTTTGATTTTCGCCGATGTCCAGCACCGCGAAACCCCTGCGGTCCGGCAATTCGCAGGCAAACCCTGCGGACCGAAACATATGGGAGAGGTGTCGGCCTCCCTGGTCCCACGCGATCCCACGCGGGGCCAATTTCAGAAAATCATACAACATTGGATTATTTTTCATGTCGTAATTTGCCAGATCGTCGTCATAAATAGGAGTAAAGCTGGATGTCGTCATGATCCGTACCTGGTACATGTAAATGTGTTCGACCGATCGGCGAGAATCAGGTTCCGGCAGCCAGATCCCTGAATCGTTCCTGCACCATCCGCTATTCCGCCGTCCGTATGCGCCCCGTCAATTCCGTCCTGCACACACGCCCTCGTATCAATCGTCAATCTGCGGGAAACGAACAACATCACTTTGGCCGTCACGGTGACAATGGCCTGCCCCTCCAGTCCACGCGAACCAGGTCTTCGTCGCCGCTTGTGCACCACTCAATCAGCCGACGGACATCAAGCGGGGTGACACGATCCGGCAGACTCTGGAACTGCGGACATTGGAGGCGAATCCACGAACCTCCCGCATCGGGCAGCCCCGGAAATTCCCGACCGAGGACGATCAGATAACGTTGCTCGTCAGGCTAACCGAGAAAGAACCGCTCATTGCCGCCGATCCGCCGAGGCCACCATGAGCGCCGTCGAAAGCAGCCAGGCATCGTCCGGTTCACAGCCATCATGAACCCACCAGAGATAGAGCCGGCTACCGACAACGAGCCTGCGTTTCCCCTTGCGGCTCACTGTCATGACGGCGTCCTCCGGAAATCGAAAGCCCACCCCGGCTTGTCCCCGTTCCGTCCAGAGCCCGGCAACGGGCCCCGGGCACGACGACTCGGGCAAGGCACTCACCTATGGCAGCACGTGTTAGTAATCCGCGTTCAGGCCATGTCCACGCGATGACCACAACACCGCCCAGCGCGCGGCCGAGGCGATGACAAGCGCCTTTTGCTGCGGGCTTATTGTGTCGTTGCTCTCCACCTCCTCTTCCCAGGCGAAACAGCGACCATTGAGGATATGGCTCACGTCGTGATCCCTGGCATAGGCGAGGGCGCAGGCCATGAGGCGTTCGCCAGAATCGGCGAGCTGATCAGGCAGATGGTGGAGCCAGGCCTCGGAAATAAGCGTCGCCCCAAGCACATCCTCGCAACAGCGAAGCAGACTGCCGCGAAAACCAACCAGATCCCAATCACTTACAGCAACACGACGATCCGCAACTGCGAATCCGTCGCTTTCAGGCAGCAGATCCAGCACATAATAACCGTCAGATTTTCGCACCCATTCGTCGATCCTCGGCGGCTTTGTCCGGGCGCATCTTCATATTTTGATTGAATCCAGGCGTCCACTTCCACACGCAGAGCATCCAGCGTTTCATCCGGCGAAATCACGACTGCCCAAAAGCGCTCGAGCAAGGCATCCCTCTGGCTCTTGTCGACGGGCTCAACGGGGATGGGAACCGGTTACAGCCAGGTTCGCGCCGTGTCGAACCGACCGAGCAGACTATAAACTATAATACTCCGCCTCCATTCCGGGTTTTGGCTTGCCGAGAGGAACCCAGTCGAGAGCCATTCATGCCTCCCGCAAGCGCCCCCAGGACCGCGCGCAAGCGACAGAACTGAGAACTCAAAAAAAGCACCGCACAGATCGCGTGGGACAACTGGTCCCTCACGTGGTGGCGGCGCGCAGCAACCGGTCTGCCGCCGCCCGTGCCTCCGAGGTAATCTCGGCCCCCGCCAGCATGCGTGCAATCTCCTCGCGGCGATGCTCGGCCTCCAGCGCATTGACGCGGGTAGCCACCCGCTTGCCGCGGTCGAGCGTGTCCTTGGAGATCAGAAGATGCTGGCCGGCGCGGGCCGCCACCTGCGGGGCATGGGTCACCGCCATGACCTGGACCTTGCCGGCGAGCCGCGCCAGCCGCGCTCCGATGGCGTCGGCCACCGCGCCGCCGACCCCGGTATCGATTTCGTCGAACACCAGCGTCGGTGCCGAGCCGCGATCGGACAGCACCACTTTGAGCGCCAGGAGAAAGCGCGACAATTCGCCCCCCGAAGCCACCTTCATCAAAGCGCCGGGCTTGGTGCCGGGATTGGTCTGGACCCAGAACTCGACCCGGTCGAAGCCCTGGGGTCCGGGATTTGCGGGCTCGCTGACCACCTGCGTCGAGAATCTGGCGCGCTCCAGTTTGAGCGGGGCGAGTTCGGCATTGACCGCCTTGTCGAGCTTTTCGGCAGCCTTGTGGCGGGCGGAAGAGAGTTTGGTCGCCGCCTCCTGGAAGCGCTGGTCGGCCTCCTTGAGCGCGGTCTCAAGCGTCCTGAGCTGTTCGGCACCGGCATCGATCAGGGCCAGGTCGGCGGCATATTTTGCCGCCAGAGCGGCCAGAGAGTCGACCGGAGTGGCATATTTGCGCGAAGCGGCCCGTAACCCGAATAGCCGCTCCTCAATCCGCTCCAGTTCCGCCGGGTCAAAATCAGTCGCAGCAAGAGCCGCATTGAGATGCTGGTCAGCCTCTTCGAGCGCGTTGATGGCGGCATCGATGGCTTTGACCGCAGGCTCGATCAGGGCCGGCGCGGCCGCGCCCCGGCGCTCCAGCCGACGCACGGCAGCAGCAAGGCCTGCGATCGGGGAATGGTCACCGCCAACCGCTTCCTGGGCCTCGCGAAGGTCTGTGGCGATCTTCTCACCCTGCATCATGGTGGTGCGACGGGCAGCCAGCGTGGTTTCCTCGCCCTCCGCAGGCGCCAGCGTTGCCAGTTCTTCGGCGGCATGGCGCAGATAATCGGCTTCCCGCGCCGCACGTTCCATTCCGGTGCGGTGCTGCTCCAGAGCGGTGGTGGCAGCGCGCCTCGCCTTCCATAATTCCTCGGTCCGGGCGACATCGCGCTCCAGAGCGGCGAAGGCATCCAGCAGACGGCGATGGGTCGAGGCATCGACCAGCGCGCGCTCATCGTGCTGGCCGTGAATCTCGACCAGAGCGGCACCGACGGCTTTGAGAATCTGCACGCTGACCGACTGGTCGTTGATAAAGGCCCGGGTGCGCCCGTCACCGAGCTGGACCCGGCGCAGGATGATACCGCCGGAATCGTCAAGGCCGCTCGCCGCGAGAAGCGCGCTTGCCGGGTGATCAGGGCCGACCTCGAAGACCGCTGTGACCTGGCCCTGCTCGGCGCCATGGCGCACCAGACCGGCGTCGCCCCTCCCGCCCAGCGCCAGAGCAAAAGCGTCGAGCAGAATCGACTTGCCGGCTCCGGTTTCGCCGGTCAGCACTGCAAGCCCGCGCGCGAATTCGATATCGAGTCGATCGATCAGGACGATGTCGCGAATCGAAAGACGGGCGAGCATGGGTTTTTTTCGATTCCCTGCCAGAGAGCCTTAAGTGAGAGACGGAAAGGACAGCCTTCTAAAGCCCGATTTTCTTGAACGCCCGGCTGATCCAGGAGCCCTGATTCTCGGTGGGTTCACCGCCGCCGCCGGACTTCACCAGATTATAGGCGTCCTTGTACCAGCGGCTGTCCGGGAAGTTGTGTCCGAGCACGGCGGCAGCGGTCTGGGCCTCGGTGGCGATGCCGATCGAGGTATAGGCCTCAACCAGACGGTAGAGCGCCTCCTCAACATGGCGGGTGGTCTGATAGCGCGTCACCACCGTCTTGTAGCGATTGATCGCCGCCGTGTAGTCGTGCTTCTTCATGTAATAGCGGCCGACATTCATTTCCGCACCAGCCAGCTGGTCGCGCGCCCCCTCCATCTTGGTCTTGGCGCTGCTGGCATAGTCGGAGTCGGGATATTTCCGCACCACCTCTTCGAGCGCAGCCAGCGCCTTCTCGGTGCGGCGCTGATCGCGGCTGATATCCGGGATCTGGTCGTAATGGGAGGCGGCAATGAGATACTGGGCGTAAGCGGCGTCCGGGCTGCCCGGGTGCAGGGTGATATAGCGCGTCGCAGCACCAATGCAGCCGTCATAATCGCCGCCCTGGTAATAGGCATAGGCCGACATCACCAGCGACTTGCGCGCCCATTCCGAATAGGGATGCTGGCGGTCAACCTCCTCGAACTTCTTGACCGCAAGCTTCATGTCCTTCTTCTCGTTCATGAGGTAGAGACCCTCATTATAGAGCTTGTCGGCAGGCTCCTCGACGAAGGTGTCGTCCTTGGTGGTGAACTTGTCCCACAACTCCCCGGCCGAGGTCCCGCAGCCGGCCAGCGGCAGCGCCAGAACCAGGCACAGCATGGCCGGATGCAGCCACCTCGAGGGATGGCGGATTGCAACTTCGGGAAATTCGCGGGTCATAGGTTGTGCCGACATGAATTTAAGACCTGACGTTCCTATGCTGGGGTGAGACCATGATGCAACGTCCTTCGCCACCCACAGTCCGATAGAGTGAATCCTTGAGGCCGCGAAACCGGTCTTCGCCTGGGATTTCCGGCTTTGAAAGCAACGTGTTTTTTTTCGAAAGTCGATCTTCCTGCCGCACCCTGCGCGCCCCTTGGCTTGCAACAGGCTGCCGCCCACACGAAAACCCGGGAGGCCGCATCGTGCAGTCTAGCCCATTCTGCAGCAGACGGGGTAGCCGGAAAAATTTTTCTCTCGTCCCCACCAATAGGGCAGCATTTGGCCCGGATTAAGGCGGCAGGCCCCTTTCATCAACACAAATCAGCCTCAGGCGCCCGGCAAGACCTCAGCAGAATCAGCCGCAAACCGCATCCGACCCGACACTGCGCCGATCTCCCATCCCGGCTGCAAATCCCGCCACCGCCATAATCGTTAACGCCTGGCGCGCACACGCTCCCCCCCCAGCGCTCAAGGCCTGGCAAAGACGGCTTCTCCAAAAAAAGCTTTCTTCGATGGCTCAGGACACATCCGGGCCATAGGCGGCGGCAATCCGGCCACCGGCCAGCCCCACCCCGACATCGACCAGGCCACGGGCCGCACGCCGATGCGCGCTCTGACGCTCCACCACCCGCCAGGCCCCGCGGTCGGCAAAAAGGGCTGTCAGCACAGCGTGATTGAGCTTGTGGCCGCCACGAATCGAACGGTAGGCACCCAGCAGCGGCAACCCGGCGAGCGCCATATCCCCCATCACGTCGAGGATCTTGTGGCGCACGCATTCGTCGGCATAGCGCAGTCCTTCGTTGTTGAGCAGACGCTCATCGTCGAAGACCACGGAATTCTTCAGGGAGGCGCCAAGGGCAAAGCCGCTGCTCCACAGCCGCTTCACATCGCGCATCATGCCGAAGGTGCGGGCCCGGGACAGCTCACGGCGGAAACGCGCCGGGGTCACATCAAGCGCATAACTCTGGCGGCCGATCAAAGGATTTTCGAAATCGATTTCCACCTCGGCACGGAAACCGCTCGAATAGGGCCGCAGTTCGCCTACCGCATTGCCCATCGTCACGCTGACCGGGCGCAACACTTCGATGAAACGACGCTGCGCCGACTGGCTGACCACCTCAGCCCTGTCGATCGCGGCCACGAAATCCGCCGCACTGCCGTCCATCACCGGCACTTCAGGTCCATCGACCTCGATCGTGGCATTATCGACGCCCATGCCACGCAGCGCCGCCAGCACATGTTCCACGGTCCCGACCAGCGGGCCGCCACGGTCACCAAGCACGGTCGCAAGTTCGGTGGAAATAACGTGGCGGGTAATCGCGCGCAGTTCGCGCTCGCTGCCATCACTGCCACTGCGGACAAACACAAAACCCGCGTCAATCGATGCCGGTCCCAGAGTCAGGGTGACCGGAAGGCCCGAATGGACACCGTCTCCGGTTACGGCGACTTGTCTGCGAAGCGTGGTTTGCCGGTTGGACTTCATTTAAACCGCCCCAACGTGACCTCGATTGCGGGACCGTGCGCCCCTGCCGACCACCTTGAGAGCGCGAATCTCGCATGCCCGAGAGGTGATGGCAGACCATAATCGTGGCGTGGAACAGCGCCAACTCACGCTTGTTTACCGATTGTTACCCCAAGTCCGCCGCAATCACGCCAAAACCGCAGCAAAATTGAGGACAGAGCACCTGTTTCAGCCCATCAAAAGCCATCTTCTGGACATTTAATGGCCTGCGAAAATCTATTAATAATATTTTATTATCAGCAACTTAGATGACGAATCAGGTTTCGGAAAGGGCAAAACGAAGCCCCGGTGCGATCAAACCGCACCGGGGCTTCGTTCACATTAAACATGTCCTGATTGTTACAGCCTGTTACGGCGCCTGACGGCGCAGGAAAGCTGGAATATCAAGATGGTCGTCGCCCTGTGGCGCAGGCGCAACAGGCGCGACCCGGCCATTGCCATCGAGTCCCTGCGGGCTGTGGCGACGGCCATAATCCGATACCGGCTCCCCATTCCCCTGCGGACCACGCGGCTGCGGTTTGCGCTCCATCATCGGTTCCATCCGCGGCGAGGGAGCGACGATCGGGCGTTCGCTTTCCTCACTGCGGCCACGACCGACATTGGCCAGCCGCTGCAGCAGCGACGGCCTGGTCTTGTGGCTGTCGTCCCCCTCACCCTGCGCCGAGGGGCTGCGCTGCCTGAGCCGACGGGCCTCCTCCTGACGAATCTCAGCCTGGACCGGCCGTGGCAGATCTTCGGGCCGCGGCATCATGCGCGGAGTCCGTGACTGCGCCCGCTCCACCGGCGGGGGAATGAAGTTCTCCGGCACCGGCGCATCGTTGACCGGCGTCAGCATCCGATCCGGCTCAGGCAACAGCGAGGGCTGCGGCTTGGCCGGTATCGGGCGCACGATCACATCGCCATAGGTCTGCGTCTGCGCCTGGGTCGGCCTCGCCGGCGCTGCCACCGTGGCCTCGGACGCCGCAGCCTGCTCATGCCCCGGTCGCGGCGAGGGCGCCATCATGGCTGGCGGCACGGCATGGGTTTCGAGCTTGTGAGCGCGAAACTGATTCTCGTACCGCAGCTTTTCGGCGAGATTGATGAGCCGGGTCTCCGAACTCGACGACAGCACCGGTGTCGGGGTCGATGGCGCCATCGGCGGCGCAACGACGTTTAATGTGCTGGCGGCGGGCTGGTGGACGGCGATGCGCTCCTGCTCAATGCCGGTGGCCACCACCGAAACCCGGATCAGGCCATCCAGGGCCTCGTCGAAAGTGGCGCCGACAATGATATTGGCGTCCTGGTCGACCTCCTCGCGAATCCGCGTCGCCGCCTCATCGACCTCGAACAGCGTCAGATCCCGCCCGCCGGTGATCGAAATCAGGAGCCCCTTGGCCCCCTTCATGGTGGCATCGTCGATCAGGGGGTTGGCGATCGCAGCTTCCGCCGCCGTCAGCGCCCGCTTCTCGCCGGTGGCCTCCCCGGTCCCCATCATGGCCTTGCCCATCTCGCGCATGACCGCGCGCACGTCGGCAAAATCGAGATTGATCAGACCTTCCTTGACCATCAGGTCGGTGATGCAGCCGACTCCGGAATAGAGCACCTGGTCGGCCATGGCGAAGGCATCCGCGAAGGTGGTGCGGTCATTGGCCACGCGGAACAGATTCTGGTTGGGAATGATCAGCAGCGTATCGACCACCTTGTGCAGCTCGGCAATGCCGGCCTCGGCGGTGCGCATGCGCCGCGTGCCCTCGAAGTGGAACGGCTTGGTTACCACGCCGACGGTGAGGATGCCCATCTCGCGCGCGATCCTGGCGATCACAGGGGCCGCGCCGGTGCCGGTGCCGCCCCCCATGCCCGCGGTCACGAACACCATATTGGCCCCGGAAAGGTGGTCGCGGATCTCGTCCAGCACCTCTGTGGCAGCTTCCGCCCCGACATTGGCCATCGAGCCTGCCCCCAGTCCCTGGGTGAGCTCGACTCCCATCTGGATGATGCGCGTGGCCTTGGACATGGTCAGCGCCTGGGCATCGGTGTTGGCGACTACGAAGTCCACCCCCTGCAGACCCGCGGCGATCATGTTGTTGACAGCATTGCCCCCCGCGCCTCCGACTCCGAACACGGTGATTCGCGGCCGCAGTTCATGAATGTCAGGAACATTGATATCGATGGTCATGGCTGCCTCTCTATCACGAGTCCGTTGCTTCGCCCCGGCCGGCGGCCGCAGGGTTCCGTGCATGCGTCCGTCAATGTCGCAGGATAAGATGACTGATTCATCTCAAAACCCCTCCCGCAGCCATCGTCCGACCTTTTCAAAATATCCGCTGCCCGCGCTCCCACCCTGCGCGGCGGGCGCTGTGCCAACATGTTCGAGATGGACATATTGCGGATAGACCAGAAGACCGGTGGGCACCGCAAAAGCCGCGCTCTTGGCCTCACTGGGGAGCCGATTGAAGCCGAGCGGGCGCCCCAGGCGCACCGAACGGCCGAGAATATGGGCTCCCAGACCGACCATGCCCGTCATCTGCGCCGCACCGCCACTGAGGACGACGGTGCCCTTCGGCTCCGCGGCGAAGGGTGAGTCTTTGAGTCGGTCCCGGACCATCTCGAATATTTCCTCAACGCGGTGCCTGACGATATTGGCAATGGTCGCACGTGAAACGGTCTGCGGCAGATCCTCTTCATCCCCGGCCGCTGGAACCGACATGAACTCACGAGCGTCGGAACCAAGGGTGAGAACCGAGCCATATAACGTCTTGATTCGCTCCGCATCAGCAATACAGGTCGTGAGCCCGCGCGCAAGATCCATCGTCACATGATGTCCGCCGACAGCAAATCCGCAGGCATGGACGAAGCGACCGCCACAATAGACCGCGATCGTCGTGGTCCCCGCCCCCATGTCAACCACTGCGGCACCGAGGTCGGCCTCGTCACTGGTCAGCACCGAAAGCGCTGCAGCGTAGGGGCCGGCCACCATGGCCTCGACATTGATGTGGCAGCGTTCCACCGCCAGCATCAGATTGCGCGCCACCGTGGTCTCACAGCTGACGACATTCATGTCGATGCCGAACTCACGGGCCACCATGCCGCGGGGATCGTTGACCCCCTTGATGCCGTCGAGCGTATAACCGACTGGAACCGCATGGAGCGCACAGCGGCCCTCGGGGGTGGCATGAAGTATCCCCGCCGAGGCCACATGGCTGACATCGGCAGTGGTCACCGTGCCCGAGCGCAGCCGCACCGCCGCCTCGATGAGCTGGGCCATGATTCGCCCCCCCGATACCGACAGGAGCACCGAATCAACCCGTACCTTAGCCATTTTCTCCGCCAATGCCACCGCCTGGCGCAGCGCCTGCTCACATTCGGTGATGTTGGTGATCGCGCCGGCCTTCATGCCGCGGGCCTGGATCTGGCTGTAACCGATCAGTTCCACGAGGTGACTGCGTCCTCCCAGCGCCGCCCCCGGCGGCGACGGCCGCAGCCTTGCGATCATGCAGGCCACCTTGCTGGTGCCGATATCAAGCGATGCCACCAGTCCGGTGCGGTGATGGGGCATCGGTCGGGTTTTGGGCGTCAGTCTGCGATCCAGGCCGGTCATGCGTCACCAGCCTTCTTTTTGGACTTCCTGTCCCTGAACTGTTCCTCGCGAGCGCTGGCAGCCGCCGCCGACAGCTGGACCACCAGCCGGTCCGACAGACGCAGATCGACCGCGACGATGTCGCGGGCCAGCAGCTTGTCCTCCTGGTCGAGCACAGTGAGCGTAGTCAGCGCCTGTTCAGGCCCGACCTCGGGCAGACGGATATCAACCCCCTCCTTCAGTCTCAGATTCCAGCGCCGCTCACCGACAAAGATCGCCGCCCGGGTCTGGGCCTGGAGGCGTGGATAGCGCGCCAGCAGCCCGAGGAAGTCCCTGGCATTGCGGTCCGCCCCCTTGCCCACCACCAGCGGCAGCGACAGGAAGGGCCGCGACACATAGGGCTGCAGCACCATGCCGTCATCGGCGATCACCGACACCCGCCCGTTGCGCTGCCACAGGGCAAACGGCAGCCGTTCGGTGATGTCGATCTGGAGCTGTCCGGGATAGAGTTTCAGGACCGTGGCATCGGCAATCCAGGGGCTGGCCTTGAGCCGCTCGCGCACCACGTCGGCGTCGAGAAACAGCAGCGAGGAACGGCCGCTGATGCCCCCGGTGGCGAGGATCTCGTCCTGGCTCAGATGGTGGCGGCCGTTGATCACCACAGCACTGATGCGAAAGCCCACCGCATTGGCGAATGCGTTGCGGGTGTCGTTGACCCCGCTGATGAAGTCGCTCAGATGGCCGCCCTGGACCACACCCCAGGCGACACTGGCAAAAACCAGCAGCCAGGCGGCAAAGGCTCCGGCATGGCGCGGCACGCGCTCCACAACGGCGATCAGCGCCGCCAGCAGCTCACGCTCCGGGCAATCACCGGGTTCGACATTGTGGTGGCGCAGGCGATCCAGCAGCTCCCGGCGGCGGCGCCACAGCCAGGCTTTGGCCAGGATCCCCGCACCGCGCGCAGCCGCCCTCAGATCTGCCTCCGGCCACAGCGGCCGGAACAGCGAACGAGCGAGGCTGACTCCACTGGTCATCGCAAAACTCATCTACAACGGCCTGCCCATGATGTCCCGCTGGCGTGCGCCCGGGATCCTCACGGGAGGTCCCCCAGAAAACTCAAAGGGCGCGATCTGCCTGCGAAGCCGGTGCGGGCAACGCGCACGCCGCGGCGCGCGCGTCGCACCGCTGGCATTAACTTTCGACCTTCCTGGTAAACAATTGGTAAATTTGGTAGAGGGGCGATGCCTTTTCACCCGTTATTCGAAGCATTTGATGCCGAACGGGCGCCCCCCCGTGACCGGGCTGACAAAACAGGATCCGCGAAAAACCGCCCCATGCGACGGCTTTAACTATCCCTTAAATATCTAATGACTGGTTAACGCCCGCCCGCCCGACGCCCGGCCAGCACGATCAGATCGTGGATAAAGTCGGCGACCCGGATGCCCTGGGCAGCGAGCGCCTTGGGGAAAAGCGAGGTCGCGGTCAATCCCGGCAGGGTGTTGGTCTCCAGATAAACCAGGCCGTGCTCCGACCAGATGAAATCCGAGCGCGAATAGGCGGCACAGGACAGCGCACGATGGGCGCGCAGCGCCTGGTGGCGGATCGCCGCCATGACCTCGGTCGGGAACCGGGCTGGGCAGATCTCCTGGGTCGATTTCAGCAGATATTTGGCGGCGTAATCGAATTCCCCCGCTTCCGGCACGATTTCGACCGGCGGCAGCGCCACCAGCGTTCCATCGGCGCGTTCAAACACCCCGCAGGTGGCTTCACGCCCCGCCACAAAGGGTTCGACCACATAGTCCTCGCTCGCGGCCGCCGCCCGCACAAGGGCCAGGTCGGCCTCCGTCGCGACCATGATAAGGCCATAGCTTGAGCCGTCGCGGGCCGGCTTGGCGATCAGCCGGCCAAAGGTTTCAAGCGCCGCCTCCAGCCCGTCGAGAGCGATCGTCGGTGCCGACGTGACGCCGGCAAAGGCGGTGAAGCGCTTGGCGGCGATCTTGTCAAAAGCCAGATGCGACGACGCCGAGCCCGATCCGGTGAAGGCAAGGTTGCGGGCTTCGCACATCGCCTGCAATTCGCCATTCTCGGCGCGTCCGCCATGAAGTCCGAGCAGCAGGAGACGGCCCTCCTCACGCGCCCGGTCCAGCGCCTGATCCAGCGGGGTGCCGGCGCCCGTGGCGGAAAATTCCACCTCAAAGGGCATGGCATGGGCGCGAAGCTCGGCCGCCGTCACTTCATGGACCTGGTCGGCACAGTCCCAGAACCACAGATCGACTTCGGGCAGAACCTGATGCAGGGCCTGTGCTGTGGCCACGGAAACCAGACGCTCTTTGCTGGAACCGCCGAAAAGAATCGTCACCCGCATCATCTGCCTCGCCTGTCGTAGCCTGCGCCCGGATCCCAAGCGCCAGTTATTGCGCCGAAGCGCTGTCTTCAGGGCCCGCATCGGGGCCTTCGATTCCGATCCGCCTGATTTCCCATTGCAGATCGACGCCTGAATGGGCCCTGACCCGCGCCCGCACGGTTTCACCGAGCTGTTCGATGTCGCGCGCCGAAGCCGCACCCTGATTGATGAGGAAATTGCAGTGCAGTTCCGAGACCTGGGCATCGCCCAGCCGCAGGCCGCGGCAGCCGGCGGCATCGATCAGCTTCCAGGCGCTGAGACCTGGGGGATTCTTGAAGGTCGATCCCCCGGTCCGGCTGCGTATGGGCTGTGCACTCTCGCGATGGGCGCGAATTTGCGCCATGCGCTCGCGAATCACCTCGGGCTCTGTCGGCTGCCCGCGGAACCGTGCCGCAGTGAAGATGATCGAGGCAGGGGCGTCGCAACTGCGATAGCTGAAGCCAAGATCGGCATTGGCAAAAACCCGGCGGCTGCCGTCGCGGGCGATTGCGGTGGCGTCAACGAGCACATCCCGGGTCTCGCGGCCATGGGCACCGGCGTTCATGCGCAGCGCCCCACCCACGGTTCCGGGAATTCCGGAATAAAATTCCAGTCCGCCGATGCCCGCAGTGACTGCGGCTTCGGCGACATGTTTGTCGAGCGCCGCCGCGCCGGCATGGATCGTGAGATCATCGACGCGGACCTGACCGAAGCCGCGCGGCGACAGCCGGATCACCACACCCGGGATGCCGCCATCGCGGACGATGAGGTTGGACCCGACACCAATGACCTGGACCGGAATGTCGGCGGGCAGAGATGCGAGAAAATAGCTCAGATCCTCCTCATCGGCCGGGGTGAACAGGAGCTGCGCCGGCCCGCCGACCGCAAACCAGGTCAGCTGCGACAGATTCTGGTTGGAAAGCAGCCGGCCGCGCAGCTGCGGCATGCGCGCCCGGAGATCGGCCTCCAGATCGGGAAAGCCCGCCATGCTCATCCTGGCCTCGCCTGTCCGCTCACGGATCACGTTTTCGGCCCCAGAGCCTTGAGCTGGTCCGGCAGCGCATAGGCCCATTGCGTGATATTGCCGGCACCAAGACAGATCACCAGATCGCCCGGTCTGGCAATGTCACGGACCATGCCGGCAAGAGCGGACGGCCCTGGGAGCGCCATCACCGCGCCATGACCATGGGCGCTGAGGCCGGCGATGAAATGGTCGCGATCGATGCCGGCAATCGGCGCTTCGCCGGCGGCATAGACATCGGCCACGATGACCGTGTCGGCGTCATCGAAACAGCTGCAGAAACCCTCAAACAGCGCCTTGAGGCGGCTGAAGCGATGGGGCTGGACCACGGCGATGACTTTGCCCTCGCCGGCCTCGCGCGCCGCTTTGAGCACGGCTGCGATTTCGACCGGATGGTGGCCGTAATCGTCGATGATGGTGACGCCATTGCATTCACCGGTACGGGTGAAGCGGCGCTTGACGCCGCCGAAGCCCGCCAGCGCCGCGCGGATGGTGGCCTCACCGACGCCGAGCCGATGCGCCACCGCGATCGCCGCCGTGGCATTCAGGGCGTTATGCCGGCCCGGCATCGGCAGCGTCAGGCCGGAAATCGCCTTGCCATCCTCAAGGACGACGTCAAAGGAGGAGGCGCCGGAGCGGGTCTTGAGATTGCAGAGCCGCATCCGGGCGGGCGCATTCTCCCCATATGTGAGGATGCCGGGTCCGGCAAGTTCGCCGGCCATCTCGCCCACCACCGGGTGGTCGCTGCACATCACCGCCAGGCCGCCTTCGGGAAGCTGCGTCACCACGGTTCGGAAGGCCTCGCGCACCGCCTCGAAGGTCCCGAAATGATCGAGATGCTCGGGATCGATATTGGTCACGATGGCGATTTCAGCGGGCAGTTTGACAAAGCTGCCGTCGCTCTCGTCGGCCTCTACCACCATCCAGTCTCCTTTGCCAATGCGGGCGTTGGAGCCATAGGCATTGATGATGCCGCCATTGATCACGGTGGGATCAAGCCCGCCCTGATCAAGCAGAGTGGCGACCAGGGTCGTCGTCGTGGTCTTGCCATGGGTTCCGGTGATGGCGACACAGCGTTTCCCCCGCATCAGTTCCGCCAGCATGTCGGCGCGATGAAAGACCGGCAGTCGGGCCGCGCGCGCCGCCTCCAGTTCGGGATTGGAGGGCTTGATCGCGCTCGACACCACGATCGCGCCCGCTCCGGCGATATTCTCCGCCCTGTGACCGATGAAAACCCGTGCGCCTGCGGCCTCAAGCCGCGCCACATTGGCGTTGGCGGCCATATCCGAGCCCGATACGGAGTAGCCGAGATGGCACAGCACCTCGGCGATGCCGCTCATTCCAATGCCCCCAATCCCCACAAAGTGGATGGGACCGATCTCGTCCGGCAATTGCATCAAGCCATTCCTTGTGGGCGAGACGCCTGTCCTTTTTGACCAGGATTCCCGCATCCGCTCTTCTCAGCTCTTCTCAGATCCGGGGCCCCACACCACCGTTTGGATCGGCTGGCCGCAGACCCGCCCCCCTCGCACACGGGCTAGGCACCCGACAGTCCGACGCGCGGGAAACCCAGGGCGCGAAAGCCCTGCGGCGGGCCCGGAGATTTGCCCCAAGCCGATGGAGCGTGACAAGGGGATTTTCGCACTGCGGTTTCCGGCCCCTCAACCCAGGACGGAAATGGCGGGACGGAATGGGCGGGACGGAATCGGCAGGAGGCAGGATAGCGCCAGTTTGAGGGGCCGAAGGGAGCCATACCCGGCCCCGCACCGCGCCCCTTGCGCTCCCGCCTTTCTGCCCCAGGGGGGGATGGCGTCAAAGACGGAAACGAAAGACCGGTGGGCCCGGTTTTTCTCAGGACCACGAAAGCCCTCTCAATGGCTCGCCACCGCGGCCACCAGATCCGCGAGACGCTCTGCGGCATCCAGCCGTGCGGCACTGCGCGCGGCCGCAGCCATGGCGGCAAGACGCTGCGGCTCCCCGGCCAGCGCCGTGATCTCCTGCGCCAGACGTGCACTGGTGAATTCCGCCTGGGGGATGCGCAGGGCGGCATTGAGTTCTGCCAGCACCCCGGCATTGGCGAACTGATCCTGGTCGATGGCACCGGGCAGCGGCACCAGAATCGAGGGCCGGCCGATCGCCGCCAGTTCCGCCACCGTGCCGGCGCCGGAGCGCGACACCACCAGATGATTCGACGCCAGACGCTGCGGCAGATCGGTGAAGAAGGGCGCCACCTCATAATCCAGGGCAAGCTGGTCATAGACCACACGGACCCGCGCCATATCCTCTTCGCGCACCTGCTGGGTGAGAATGAGGCGATTGCGCAAGGCCGGCTCCAAGAGACGGATGGCGCCAGGGACGATATCGGCCATGACCCGGGCACCCTGGCTGCCGCCGACCACAAGCAGGCGCAACTGCCCATCGGGCGCAGGAGCGACATAGCTGAGGGAAGCTGCGGCCAGGATCAGGGGGCGCATCGGTGTGCCCACCATCGTGGTTTTGCCGGAAAGCTCCGGATCGCGATCCAGCACCCCGGGCAGCGAGGTGGCAATCGCCTGGACATGACGTGACAGGAAGCGATTGGCCCGCCCCAGCACTGCATTGGCGTCATGGATGATTCCGGGGACCCCGGCAAATCTTGCCGCGATCAGAGGCGGCAGAGTGGGATAGCCCCCGAACCCCACCACCGCGACCGGCTTGAGCCGCCGCAACCCTCGCCATGCGGCGAGGACACCGGCGCCAAGCCGGGCCGCGGTGGCCGCCAGCGCGAAAGGCGACCGCCCGCGCAGCGTCGCACTCGGCACCACGTCGATCATGTCGGCGGTGAACAGTCCGCTGTAACGCAGCGCCCTGGCATCGGTCATCAGGCGGACGGCAAAACCGCGCTGGAGCAGAACCACGGCCAGCGCCTCGGCGGGAAACAGATGACCGCCGGTCCCTCCCGCGGCAACAACGATCAAAGGTTTACTCTGCATTGTGCCGCGCTCTTTCCTGCATTTTACGCCTGTTACGCCTGATGGGGCAGCGCCGCGGCGTCGCCCATCGACTCGATCTCGGTGCGTGGCCGGGCGCGGGTCAGCGCCAGCATCATGCCGACCCCGAAGGCCAGCGACACCATCGAGGAGCCGCCATAGGAGATGAATGGCAGGGTCATACCCTTGGCCGGAAGGAGTTGCAAATTCACCGCCATATTGATCGCGGCCTGCAGACCGAACTGGATGGCAAGGCCGGTGGCGGCAAAACGCGAGAACATGTCCTCACTGGCATAGGCCCGCGACAGGGCCCGGATGACCACGAAGGCAAACAGCGCCAGCAGGGCCAGACAGAGCACGATGCCGAATTCCTCGGCGACCACGGCGAGAACAAAATCGGTGTGACTGTCGGGAAGACTGCGTTTGGCGATGCCCTCCCCCGGTCCGAGACCAAGCCAGCCGCCATTGGAGATGGCCTCGGCCGCCATCCGCATCTGGAAATCGTCGCCCGATCCCGGATGGAAGAAGCGGTCGATGCGGCTCGCCACATGGGGCACCAGGACATAGGCCAGGAAGCCGCCGCCGACGGCGGCCGCGGCGAGACCGGGTGCCCAGATCATGCGCACACCGGCCATATAGAACAGCGCCCCCCACACCAGCAGCACCAGCATGGTCTGACCGAAATCCGGCTCCAGAACCAGCAATGTGCCAAGCAGCAGAAGCAGCAGCATGGAAAGCGCAGTGGCCGGCATTTCGACCCGCCGGGTCGATTCGGCAAACAGCCACGCCACCAGCACCACGAAGGCCGGCTTGGCCGCTTCGGAGGCCTGAATATTGAGCCCCAGCAGAGTGATCCAGCGCCGCGAGCCCTTGACCTCGGGGCCGAACAGCAAAGTGGCCACGATCAGAACAATGCTGAGCGCGAACACCAGCAGGGCGAGGCGACGCACCGCACGCGGCGACAGGAAGGAGACGCTGATCATGACGACCAGCGCCGGCACCAGAAACAGCACGTGGCGGTGGAAGAAGTGAAACGAATCGAGGCCGATGCGCACCGCCACCGCCGGGCTCGCGGCCAGCGACAGAATCACCCCGCACAGCATCAGGACCAGGATCGCGCCAAGCATCTGCTTGTCGACGGTCCACCACCACTCGGACAAGGGCGTGCGTTGTTCACGGGAGAGCATGGAGCGCGCCTCTCGGCCTGGAATCAGGCCATTGGTCGCCCAGTCCTGGTTGCCGAAAGGTTAACGGGAGCGATCAATTTTCAGGCAGCGCCTGCACCAGTTCCCGGAAGCGGGCACCGCGGACCTCGAAATTGCGGAACTGGTCGAAAGAAGCGCAGGCCGGCGACAGCAGCACCACTGCCTCGGCAAGGCCTGATGCGGCGGCGTCCGCAGCCGCCTGGGCCAGCGCCACTTCCAGTGTGGTGCTGATCTCATGGGCGACAGCCTCCTCCCCCAGCGTGACGGCAAAGTCCGGCGCCGCCTCGCCGATCAGATAGGCCTTGCGGATGCGGGGAAACAGATGGCGGAGGCTCTCTATGCCGCCGGACTTGGCCTTGCCGCCGGCAATCCAGAAAATGTCGGTGAAGGAGGACAGAGCGTGGGCCGCCGCATCGGCGTTGGTGCCCTTGGAGTCGTTGACAAACAGCACGTTGCCGCGGCTCCCCACCTGCTCCATGCGGTGCGCCAGCCCCGGGAAACTGACCATGCCCTGGCGCAGCACCGCTGGGCCGATCCCCAGCGCCTGGGCCGCCGCCGCGGCACAGGCCGCGTTCTGCGCATTATGCAGACCGCGCAGCGATCCGGTGCCGACGCAGGCGATTTCCTCGCGGGTGCCGCCGCCGGAGCGCAGAATCACGCCATGCTCGACATAGATGCCGCTCGCCAGCGGATGGCGCACCGACACCCGCACCACCTTGCGGCCATTGCGTTCCAGGCGATCGGCAATGTTGCGGCACCAGCTGTCGTCGACACCGATGATCGCGGTGCCGCTCGGCTGCACCGCGGCCACCAGGCGTTCCTTGACGGCGGCATAGTGTTCCATACTGCCGTGGCGATCGAGATGGTCGGGGGTGACATTGAGCAGGATGGCGACCGACGGATCGAGCGAGGGCGTCAGGTCGATCTGATAGGATGACATCTCGATGACATGGATGCGCCCCATCTGCGGCGGTTCCAGCGACAGGATCGGGGTACCGATATTGCCGCCGAGCTGGGTGTCATAACCGGCAACCGTCGTCAGATGGGCAATCAGCGCCGTGGTGGTGGACTTGCCGTTGGTGCCGGTGATGGCGACAAAAGGCGCCTCAGGTGCCTGTCGCTTCCTCTCGCGACAGAACAGTTCGACATCGCCAATCACTTCGACACCGGCCTCACGGGCCTTGAGTACGCTCCAATGCGGCACCGGATGGGTCAGCGGCACCCCGGGCGCCAGAACCAGAGCGGCAAAACCGTCCCACACCATCTGGCGCAGGTCGACCACCTCAAACCCGGCCTCCGCGGCGGCGGCAAGATTCCCGGTCTTGTCGTCTCCGACCATTACCCTGGCCCCGCCGGCCCGCAGTGCCTGGGCGCTGGCCAGTCCCGAGCCGCCGAGGCCGAACACCGCGACCGTCCGGCCTGCGAAGGATGTCACCGCGATCATCGTTCAAAATCCCTGATTCTTCTAACGGCTCAGCGCAGCTTCAGCGTCGACAGCCCCGCCAGCGCCAGCATCACCGCGATAATCCAGAAGCGGATCACGATCTGCGGCTCGGTCCATCCCAGCTTTTCGAAATGATGATGGATCGGCGCCATTTTGAAAATGCGTTTGCCGGTGAGCTTGAAGGACACCACCTGGACGATCACCGACACCGCCTCCAGCACGAAGAGTCCGCCGATCACCGCCAGCACGATCTCGTGTTTGACCGCGACCGCGATTGAACCCAGCATGCCGCCGAGCGCCAGCGAGCCGGTATCGCCCATGAAGATCGACGCTGGCGGCGCGTTGAACCACAGAAATCCGAGGCCGGCGCCGAGCAGCGCGCCGCACGGCACCGCCAGTTCGCTGGTGCCGGGAATATGGTTGATCTGCAGATAGTTGGCGAACACGGCATTGCCGGCGAGATAGGCGATCAGGCCGAAGCTTGCGGTTGCGATCATCACCGGCACGATGGCCAGACCATCGAGACCATCGGTGAGATTGACCGCATTGCCGGCACTGACAATCACCACCGCCCCGAACAGCGCGAAGAAGGCACCGAGATTGAAGACCAGATCCTTGAAGAAGGGAATCGCCAGCGAGGTTGCTGCCGGCCCGCGCCCCAGCCGCATCAAAGCATAGCAGGCGACGATGGCGATGATGAACTCGATCAGAAGGCGGATGCGGCCGGCAAAGCCGGTCGTGGTCTGCTTGGTGACTTTCAGATAGTCGTCATAGAAGCCGACGAAGCCGAAACCGAGCGTCACCGCCAGCACGATCCAGACATAGGGATTGAGCGGATTGGCCCATAACAGTGTCGACACCAGGAAGCCGGACAGAATCATCAGCCCGCCCATGGTTGGGGTGCCCTGCTTGGTGAAATGCGACTGCGGCCCGTCGCTGCGAATCGGCTGCCCGCGGCCCTGACGAAGCCGCAGGTGATCGATGATCCAGGGCCCGAACAGAAACACAAACAGCGCTCCTGTGGCCACCGCCCCTCCGGTGCGGAAGGTGATGTAGCGAAACACATTGAGCACCGTGCGGAATCCGGCGAGGCCCGGAAATGTGTTGGACAGATCAATCAGCCAGTAGAACATCATCAAACAACCCCGCCCGCCTCGGCGCCGTGTCGCGAGAAAAGCCCCGGCTCATGCGCCGGTCTGTCGGGACATGCGATCCCGACCTGCCATCCATCCCCGGCTCAGGCCGCCCATCAAGCAGGTTCCGGCGCGGACCGCAAGGCAGCCACCAGCCGGGGAACGAACCTGTTGACCCAGAACATCTTCTTGCTGCCCTTGACCACCACGACGTCCCCCTCTTTGAGTTCTCCCGCAAGGAGCCCCGGATCGAGCGTCGCCGGATCCGGGTGCCAGCCGAGCTTAAGTCCGGCCGGCAGGGCGGCGTAGAGATGGCCCATCAGCGGTCCGACACAATAGACCGCGTCGATGCCCTCAAGATGGGCCAGCAGCGCACGATGATGGTCGATTTCCGCATCCCCGAGTTCAAGCATGTCACCCAGCACGGCGATGCGCCGCCCGGTCACAGAACGGCTCCTGAGGCCCTCCAGCGCCGCCGCCATGCTGGCGGGGTTGCCGTTGAAACTGTCGTCGATGACGGTAACACCGCCCACGCTCTGTTCGACTCCGCGCCCGGCCATGATAGCGACATCGTTGAGACGCGAGGCCAGACCCGCCACGTCGCCCTTGGCGGCCTGGAGGGCGGCAAGCGCGGCAATCGCGTTGTGGAGGCGGTGCGGGGCACCGGGGTGGAGACTGAAAGGGATGTCGTGGTCGATCAGGCGCACGGTCTCGTGCCAGGTCTCGCCCTCAATGCGGCGGGAAACTTCCCGCACGCCCTGGCCCTCGCCGAAACGCAGCACCGCCCCCGGCCATTCGGGCGCTGCAATTGCGGGCGGCAGCACCAGCACGCCATCCGCCGCCAGGCCTTCAATGATGCTGATCTTTTCCCGGCGGATGGCTTCCAGACTGCCGAGTTTTTCCAGATGCACCGGCGCCACATTGACCACCAGCGCCACCGTGGGCCGGGTCAGCGCGCTGAGGCGGGAAATCTCGCCGGGCTGGTTCATGCCCATCTCCACCACCCACAGGCTGGCGTCGGGCCGGGCGTTGCACAGCGTCAGCGGCACGCCCCAGAAATTGTTGAAGCTGGAGGGGCTCGCGGAGGCGCCAGGACAGGCGGCGAGAAACTCCTTGGTGCTGGTCTTGCCGGCGCTGCCGGTCAGACCGATCACTGGACCCGGGAAGCGCGCCCGGGCGGCGCGCGCCAGCGCCCACAGCCCGTCAAGCAGGGTGTCGGGCACGATCAGCTGGGGGATGCGGATATTTTCAATGCGATGCGGCACAATCATCGCCACCGCACCGCTGGCCTCGGCAGATTGCGCAAATTCCCAGCCGTCGCGGCTGCTTGCAAAGCTTGAGATGAAGCCGCCGCTCGGGGTACCGCTGAGCGCCACAAACAGGCTCCCCGGCGCCACCTGGCGGCTGTCCTGGGTGACGAAATCAATGGCATCGTCGGGAAACACCCCCGTCAATCCCAGCGCTGCCGCCACCTCGCGGATCGTCCATAACGGCCGGCTCATGATGCCCCCGCACCCTTCAAGGCTGCGGCCACCGCCGCGTGATCGCTGAAGGGCAGAATCTGATTACCGATGATCTGCCCGGTCTCATGCCCCTTGCCGGCGATCAGCAGCACATCTCCGGGCCCAAGCCCGGCAACCGCAGCTTCAATCGCCTGAGCGCGATCGCCGATCTCCCTGACACCGACCGGGCTGGCCTGTGTCTCTGACAAATCGGCCCTGCTTTGAGCCCCCGCGCCGGAGCGAGCTTCCGCTGCCCCCGTGGTCGTACTTATGGCCACGCCTGTGGCCCTGGCGTCGGACCGACCTTCCGCTGCACCCCAGGCCCCCGACACGATTGCACTGCGGATCACCTCCGGGCGCTCGCCGCGCGGATTGTCGTCGGTGATGATGACGAGATCGGCATTCTCCACCGCAATTTTTCCCATGATCGGCCGCTTGCCAGCATCGCGGTCGCCGCCAGCGCCGAACACCACCACCAGCCTGCCCCCGGCATAGGGGCGTAAGGCCTGGAGCGCCTTGGCCAGCGCATCCGGTTTATGGGCGTAATCAATGAAGATCAGGGCACCGTTATGGGCTGCGACCCGCTCCAGCCGGCCCTTGGCACCCTCCAGCTGCGCGAAGGCGGCAAAGACCGCGCCTGGTTCGGAGCCGGTCGCGATCGCCAGTCCGGCAGCAACCAGGGCATTCTCGATCTGAAAACCACCGGGCAACGGCAGCCGGACGGCAAAACGCCGCCCTGCGTGTTCGACTTCAAGCGCCTGCGAAAAACCTCCGACCTCGGCCCTGATCAGGCGGATGCCGCGATCGCCATCTCCCTTCTCCCCGACCGCCATCACCGCCAGACCATGACCACGCGCAGCCGCCATCACCTCGCCTGAGCATTCGTGATCGGCCGCGACCACCGCGGTCCCGCCGGGCGGGATCAGTTCACCGAACAGCCGCAGCTTGGCCCTGAGGTAATGGGCCATGGTGGAATGATAATCCATGTGATCGCGCGACAGATTGGTGAAACCGCCGGCGCTGATACGCATGCCGTCGAGGCGATGCTGATCCAGACCATGGGAGGAAGCCTCGAAAGCGAGGTGGGTGACGCCCTCACGGGTTATGGCATCGACCTGGCGGTGCAGGAGAACCGGATCGGGCGTGGTCAGCGAGCCATAGACCGAGCGACCGGGGGCCACGAGGCCCGTGGTGCCGATGCTCGCGGCCGCAAACCCGAGATGCTGCCAGATCTGGCGGGTGAAGGCCGCAACCGAGGTCTTGCCGCTGGTCCCGGTCACCGCCACCGTGGTTGCCGGCTGCGCCGGAAACAGCCGGGCAGCGGCAAGCGCCAGGATGCGCCTGGGATTTTCGATTCTGATGAAGGGCACGCTGCAGCCAGGACCGCCATGGTCCCCCACCACCGCCACCGCTCCGGCGGCAATCGCCGCTGTGGTGAAGCGTGCGCCATCCTCCCGGCTCCCGGTGAGGGCAAAAAAAACGTCGCCAGGTCTGACCATGCGGCTGTCGAAAGCCAGCCCGCCGACCTCAAGCGCCGCGTCAGCGGGCTCAATCGCCACCTCGCCACCAAGGAGATCGCACAATTTCAAGGCTTGGCCTGTCCATAAAAGGCTGGCCCCCGGCAAGGGGGAAGCTCAAAAAAACGCCCGCCGCCACCGGTCGCAGGCCGGCCCACGGCTTACGGGGTTCTTCCGGATGCCGCAACAGTAAGAGGGCAACGGTGAAGCACGGCTGAATGCCGCCCCGCGAACGGTCGCCAACCCTTGCCAACCCTTGCCAACCCTTGCCAACCCTTGCCACAGTCCGTCCCAGGTTCTATAAGTAGGCAATATCACTACTGTCGGGGTGCCGCATGACACAGTCCATTTCCGCAGCCGATGCCAACCGCAATTTTTCTGCGCTCCTGCGCTCTGTCCATGATGGCGCCAGTTTTATCATCACCAGTCACGGAAAGCCTGTCGCCCGGATCGTTCCTGCCAGCCACCACGACGTCACTGCAACTGCGCGCCATCTTCTCCTGGAGCGTCTCCGCACTCAGGACGTCATCGAAATCGGTCCCTGGTCACGCGACGAGCTATATGAGGATTGATCGTTGAATCTGGCCCTCGACACCAACATCCTGGCCTATGCCGAGGGCGTCAATGGCCCGGAGCGGCAGAAGCAGGCGCTGGATCTGATCGCTCGCATTCCGGAGGGAAAGGGTGTGGTCCCTGCCCAGGTCCTCGGGGAGTTGTTTCACGTTCTGGTGCGCAAGGGCGGAAGGACACGGGAAACAGCGCGGAAGGCCATATTGGCGTGGTGTGACGCCTTCGCTTCGGCTGCTACCGATCCTGCCGCCATGCTGCTCGCCACCGAACTGGCCGCGACCCACAATCTGGGCATCTGGGACGCGGTGATCCTGGCAACCGCATCGAAGTCGGGATGTCGCTTCCTGCTGTCCGAGGACATGCAGAGCGGATTCAACTGGGGAGGAGTGACCATCGTCAATCCGTTCGTTCCCACATCATCGCCGCTGCTCAACTCACTGCTGCGAGACATTCCTTGACGCTCCCCGTCAACAGACCCGGTCCGAACTGTCGAAATCTGGCAATCGGTGCACCAACGCGGCACACCCACGCAACACCACCGGGTCTCTCGTTCGCCGCCGGCGCTTTTCAAACCGATGATCCAGGTCAAATTTGCTGATCGTCGCGTGGAGCTTGGGCATGTCATCGCGGCGCGATTTGTCAGTGTCATCCGCCTGTCTGAAACTGGCCGGAAGGTCCGTCTTGGCAAATGGCAGCAAGATGGCACCGTTCCTTGTTCCTTGATGTTCCGTAACTGCCCAGGTGCCTTTTGCCAGTTTCCTGGGTTGGTCGTCCAGCAGCGGAGCAACGTTGCCGAATCTGGGGTCGCGGGGGGCATAGAGCGGGCGTCATTTTCCTCTTGACGGCCCCTGC